>NZ_JBHVUV010000013.1:41642-114717 GCF_042883905.1 Kitasatospora sp. NPDC058170 | reverse complement strand
GCTCTCACCCGCACGCCCCGCCCCGCCCTCAAGCCCCCGCCCGCCCTGCGGGGCCCCAACCATGGGTGTGGTATGGGGGCGGGCCCGACTCCCCGCTCCTCACGTCTTCGCGCCGTCCGTCAGGCGGGTCAGCCGTGGTCGGCGCCCGCCGCGGCGAGCTGGGCCAGGTAGCGCTCGGCGGCGCGGAGCTTGCGGCCGTCGGAGCCTGGGAGGTAGGCGCGGAGCTCGATGATCTCCGGGGCGATCCGGATGGCCTCCGCGCGGTCCTTGATCGCGCGCCAGCACGCCTCCGCGTTGGTGGCGGCCTGCTGGGTCTCCGGGTGGTCCGCGCCCTGCGCCCGCAGCAGGGTGAGGGCCACCTCGCGGTAGATGTCCGCCGCCTCGGTCACCCGGCCGGCGAGCCGGGAGACGTGCGCCCGCACCTGCCTGACCTGGAGGACGGGGGCGGAGAAGGCGCCGTGCTCGGCGATCGCCTCCAGTTCGAGGGCGAAGGCGAGGTCGGTGGCGGCGGCGTGGTCCCCGGCGTCGGCGCTGCGGACGATCCGGCCGATCACCTCGCGGTAGTCGGCCCGGGGCGGCGAGGCCGGGGGCTCGTCGGCGGCGGCGTCGGCCACGGAGTCGGCCGGGGCGGGGGCGGGGGCGGCGGCCGCATCGGTGTCAGGCTCGGGGGCGGGCTGGGGCTCGGACTCACGCTCAGGCTCGGCGGTGGCGTCGGACAGTTCGACGGCGGGCTCGGCAGCGGCCGGCACGGCGTCCACAGGCGCGACGTCCACGGGCACGGCGGCGGCCGGCTCGGGGACGGGCGGTGCGGCGGCCGGGGTCGGCACGGCGTCGAACGGCCCGGGCGCAGCGGGCGCAGCAGTCGGCGCCGCGTCCACCGGCACCGGCACCGGCACCGGCACCGCGTCGAACGGCGCAGCGTCCACCGGACTCCCCTTGGCCAGCCTGACACCGGCGGAGGCCTCCGCCCGCCAGGCGTAAGCCTTCAGCAGGCTGACCGGCCGGGCCGGGGGCGGCGGGGTCGGCGGGACGGCCGCCTTCAGCAGGCTGAGCGGGCCGAGCGGCGCCGGGGCCACCGGTGCGGGGGCCACCGGCGCGGGAGCGGGCGCCGAGGCGGGCGCGGGCACGAACGCGGACGCGGGTGCCGGGGCCGTCACGGGCACCGCGCCCCCCGTCGGCATCCCGGCCGGGGCCGCCGGCTTGTCCAGCGTGACGGCGGGGCGGCCCGGCGCGGGGTACGGCACCGCCGGGCGGGGCAGCACGGCGGGCGGGCGACGGCCCTCGAACGGGACGGAGTCCAGCAGCGGGCCGTCGGTGCGGCGGGCGGTGTTGCGGAAGAACGGGAGGTCCGGCGCGTGGGTGGCCAGGATGGCCACGTCGGGCCGGAGCACCGAGTACACCTGCTGGCGCAGCTGCTCCGGCGCCAGGACGGCGTCCACGCCGGGCCGACCGCCGTGCAGGGCCTCGATCAGCGCGCGGGTGAAGGTGCCGATCTGCTCCGGGTCCGGGCTGACCACCGCCCAGAGCGGCAGGCCGTCGGTGAGCGGGGAGACGGGGCTCTGCAGGAACGGCCAGGCGTTCTGATCGGCGCTCAGGTCGGCGATGACCAGGGTCGGCCAGTCGGCGGGCCGGTGCCGCAGCTCGGCGGCGACGGACTGCCAGGGCAGGCCGTCCTGCCGGATGCTGCCGGGCTTGGAGTCCCGCAGGGTGAGGTGGAGCTGGCCGCTGCGCTTGTCCGCGACCAGGTGGCCGCCGAAGTGGACGAGCAGTGGTCCGGGGTGACGGGCGGCCGCGCGCAGGTGGGCGAGGACGGTGTGCGGGTCGCTGGCGCCGGGCAGGTGGACGGCGTCCACGGCGTCGGCCGCGAGCAGGACCTGCGGCGAGACGGCGGCGAGCATCGCGGACAGCACCGGCGCCTGGGTGGGCCCCCCGCGGCCCCAGGTGCGGCGGCCGGAGCTGCCGTAGCCGCCCTCGACGACGAGGATCCGCCCGCGCGGTCCGCCCGCCCCGAGTCCGCCGGGGGCGCCCGGGCCGCTCACCCCGTGGGCGGGCGTGGCGCCGGGCGCGGTGAACGGCGGCGGCGTCGCCGCGGGCGGCGGGGCCACCAGGGGGATCCCGGTGACGGTCCATCCGGTCGGCGGCGCCACGGGCGCGGCCGGCGGCTCGTACAGTGCGGCCGGTCCGGGGGTGTGCTCCTCGTACGGGTTGCTCGGCGGCCCCGGTGGCGGCACGGCATCCGCCACCGGTTCGGGACTCCCGGGGACCGCCGTAGCCTCCGCCATCTCTGGTCACCGCCCCGCCCCGCCGCTGAACGGCGTCTGATGCCCTTGCCCCGTGGTGCCGTCCACCACGTCTGTTTCCGCCACCCTACGAGATCCCGGCACACCCGATCCAGGCCGGGTCGGCCCGAGGGCCGTTACCGTACAGCGATGACGGATACCGCGCCGCCCCTTCTCTTCCTCGACGTCGACGGACCGCTCATCCCGTTCGGGGCGACACGCCGTCAGTTCCCGAACGGGTACCCGACGTATCCGGCGGTCGGCGGGCCGCCGGGAGCCGACCGGAATCCGCTGCTGGACCGGATCGATCCGGCCCACGGGCCCCGGTTGCGGGCGCTGCGGTGCGAGCTGGTGTGGGCCACCACCTGGCTCTCCGAGGCGAACGAGGTGGTCGCACCGCGGCTCGGCCTGCCGGCGCTGCCCGTGGTGGACCTCCCGGACCGGACGGCGGACCAGGAGGCCGCGGACGCCTGGGCCGGTCTCCACCCGAAGACCCGCGCCCTGCTCGCCTGGGCGGCCGGGCGGCCGTTCGCCTGGGTCGACGACGAGATCGGCGCCGCCGACCGGTCGTGGGTGGCGGCGCACCATCCGGGACCGGCCCTGCTGCACCGCGTCGACCCCCGAACCGGCCTCACCGACGCGGACTTCACCGCCCTGCACACCTGGCGCACCGGCCTGCCGGACCACGGTCCCTCCGCGGGGTCGGACGGTCGGGCGTAGTCGGCCACCGGCTGCGCGGGCCCGGGCCCGCCCCGGCGGGGCCCCTGGAAGCAACCCTCCCAAGGCGTGGGCCCGGCCCCTGGTCAGACCGTCAGTTCCCGGATCAGTCGGCGGTAGGTGTCGAAGGCGGGCTTGGGGGTGTAGTCGTCCCGCAGGAGGCCGAAGCGGTCGAACAGGCCGGTGCCCGCGCTGTCGGCGTCGCGCAGGTCGAAGAAGGAGTACCCGGTGATGTTGAGCTCCTCGCGGAGTCCGGCCACCGTGCGGATCACGGTCTCGACGACCTCGGCCTGGCGCTGCTCGGTGCGGTCCGGTCCGGTGGGCCAGCCGTTCTCGCAGATCCGGATGGGTACTTCGCGGCCGATGCCGGCCTTCGGGAGGCTGGTGTCGCGGAAGTCGGTGACCACCGCGGCCACCGCGCCGGGCAGCAGGTCCGCCGGCTGGCGGTGGAAGACGTCGGGGAAGAAGTCCAGGCCGACGTAGTCCAGGGAGCGGTGGAAGCGGTCGTCGGCCAGCGCGCCGAGGTCCGGCCAGAAGGTGTCGGCAGGGTCGAAGACCGGCACCGCGTTGAAGCCGACGGCGATGTCGTGGCCGCGGGCCCGGGCCTCCTCCTTGGCCGCGATGACGCCCTGGACCAGGGCCTGACGCACGTTCGGCATGCTGCCGTCGAGGACCGGGAGGTCCACGTTGGGCTCCTCGCAGAGTTGGAGCGTCGCCAGGTGCGGGCCGTCGGTCCGCACGGTGGCCCGGACGAAGTCCAGCCAGCCGTCGAGTGCGTCGCCCGGCTCGCGGAACGTGAGCACCAGGTCGAGCCTGCGGCCTTCGCCGAGGTGGCGCACGGGGTCGGCCGGGGTGGCCCGGGTGTCCGGGCCGGCGCCCGCCGGGTACGGGCGGTAGGCGCGGACCAGCAGGGTCGGGGCACCACCCTGGAGCCGGCGCAGCGCGGCGGTGATCCGCTCCGGCCGGTCGGGGCTGACGGGGTGCACGATGCCGGTGTCACTGCCCAGGGCGGCGCCCGGGTAGATCCCGAAGGTGAAGGTCATGGATCCCACCCTAGACGAAATTTTTGGTGTCACACCAATTTTGCTGCGACCCTATGATTCAGGCCATGGGACTCCGTGAGCTCAAGAAGCAGCAGACCCGGGCCACCCTCGCCGACACGGCGACCGCGCTCTTCCTCCGGCACGGCTTCGACCAGGTCACCGTGGCCGAGGTGGCCCGGGCCGCGGGGGTGTCCGTGAACACGGTCTTCAACTACTTCCCCACCAAGGAGGACCTGTTCTTCGACCGGCAGAGCGAGGTGGAGGCGCGGCTCGCCGAGCTCGTCCGCACCCGGCCGACGGGCCGCTCCGCGGCCGGCGCCGTCCGCGACGGGCTGCTGGCGGCGCTCGAACGCGACGAGCCGACCCTCGGGCTGAACGACGAGGCGAGGCCGTTCTGGCAGGTGATCGCCGACAGCCCCGCCCTCCAGGCCCGCGGCCGCGAGATCGCCGAACGCTCCGAGGCCGCGCTCGCGGCGGCCCTCGCCGAGGAGACGGGGGCCGACCCGGAGGACCCGCTGCCCCGGCTGCTCGCCGGGGCCATCGCCGGGGCCTACCGGGCGACCACCCACGAGATCCACCGCCGGGTGGTCGCGGGCGAGCCGGCGGAGGAGATCAGGCGCTCCGTCCTCCTCGCCACCCGGCAGGCGTTCGACCTGCTGCAGTCAGGACTCGACGGCTACCCGGGCTCCCCCTGACCCTCCTCCCGGGCCGCCCGGGCCGCCTCCCCCGGTCACGCGCCCGACAGGAGGTCGCGGAGCAGGGCCACGGTGTCCGCGTCGAGCTCGCGACCGGTGCGGCGGCTGAGCGCGTCGAGGCGGTTGACGGCCCGCAGCAGCTGGTCGCGGGCGCCGGCCGAGGCGTAGGCGTAGAAGAGGTCGCGGTGCAGGAGTTCGACGTCCGGGGCGACGGCGAGGCCGCGGAAGACGGCGGCCTCGGCGCTGCGGTGGTCGCCGTACTGGAGGCGGCGGGCGGCGAGTTCGTGGGCGGTGTCGACGATCGCGGCGATCATGTCCTGCCGCTCGGCCTCGGCCCAGCCGTACGCGGCGGGCGGCGCCTCCGCGAACGGTGCGCCCCGGACCAGGGCGAGGGCGTGGGCGAGGGCCGCGTCGGCGGTGGCGCTGGTGCTGCGCATGCCGCGGCGGTAGAGGCCGCGGAACTCGTCCCAGTCGCAGGTCACGGTCGGGGCGAAGGAGTAGCCCTCGGCGGTGTCGGTGGGCAGGAAGGCGCGACCCTCGGGTGAGGCGCCGAACCAGGCGGCCAGGTCGCCGAGTTTGCCGGGCAGCGGGCTGGTGGCGTCGGCGGCGGTGGGGTGCGGGTCGAGGTGGGCCGCGCCGGGGTGCAGGTCGTGGTCCAGCGCGGTGTGGTCGGCGCCCGGGCGCAGCGCCAGGTAGGCGGCGAGCTCGGTGAGCCGGGGCAGTGCGGAGGGTTCGGCGGTGCCGCCGGCGCCGACCACGTCGACCGGGCCGAGCAGCCGGATGCGGGGGGCGGTGCGGACGGCGTGCGCCTCCGGGGAGCGGAGGATCGCGAGCAGGTCGTCGCAGTCGGTGCGGCCGGAGCTGGTGCGGGCCACCGGGGCGGCGGCCCCCGGCCCGGGCTCCGGCTCGGGCTCCGGCTCGGCCTCGGCGGCCGGCTCCGGTTCCGGTTCCGGCTCCGGGCGGGCCGGGATCCGCGGGTCGACACCGGTCGGCGCGGGGGCCGCGTCGTGCACCGGCACGGGCTCCGGTACGGCCGGGGGCACCGGCGCGATCGGGGCCACCGGCTCGGCCACGGGCACCGGCACGGCCTGGGCCACCGGCGGAAGGGGCTGGACCGGGACGACCACCTCGGCGCCAGTGGGCAGCCGCAGGTTCTGGGTGGTCTCGTCCAGGTCCGCCTCCGGCTGCGGATCCGGCTGCACCAGCGGGTGGCTCGCCTGCCGGCCCAGGCCGTTGACCAGGTACCGGCCGGGCCCCGGCATGGCCGGTGCGGCCGGGTCGGTGCCCGCGAACGGGCTGACCCCGGTGCCGATCACGCGGGCCAGCAGCCGCGGACCGGCCGCCTCCGCGCCGTCCGCCGCGCCGCCGGGGCGCTCCGCCGGGGCGCCGACGGCGGCCAGCACCGGGACGGGGGCGGGGAGTTCGGCCGGTTCGAGGTCGACGCCGGGGCCGTCCAGGGTCCAGGCGGGGGCCGGGTGCTGGGTGGTGTCGTCGGCGGCCCGGAGCAGCTCGGTGACCTGCTCGTACTGCGTGCCGGTCAGGCGCTGCAGCTCCAGGGTGAGGTGCAGGCCGGGGATGGTGGCCGGGCCGGTGCTCGGCAGGGTCCAGCGGGCGACCGGGCCGGTGCCGCGCTCGGGCGCGCGGGTGATCACGGCGACGCAGGTCCGGGGGCGGGCGTCGAGCAGCCGGCCGAGCTCGGCGGGGATGTCGCCGCCCGGCTGGTGGGCGCAGAGCACGATCTCCGGGACCCAGGACTCGTCGGCCTCGCCCCGGCTGCGGGCGTCCCGGGGGCTGAGGGCGTCGGCCGCGACCAGCGTGGCGCGGGCCTTGGCGGTGCGCGGGCCGAGGGCGGTGAGGGCGGCCTCCAGGGTGGTGTGGCGGTGGACCCGCTCAGCGGCGGGACCGCTGATCGGCAGCTCCTCGGCGAGGTCGACCAGGTGCAGGTGGATGCGGTCGGCGAGCGGGCTGTGGGCCAGCTCTATGGCCAGGGTGCGCATCACGTCCCGGGCGTCGTCGGGGTGCCCGGAGAGGTGGAGCAGCCGCACGGTCTCCAGGTCCGCCAGGACCACCGAGCCGTCGGGCGCCGAGCCGAGGGTGACCAGCGCCGGGTAGGGCGCGGCGGTCTTCCGGGCCTGGGCGGGCGAGAGCAGCTCGCCGGAGTCGGCGGCGCACCACCAGACGTTGGGGGCGTGGGCGGCGCGGAACGGCGCGATCGGCGCGGCCGGTCCGGAGAGGTGGAGCTCGATCGTGCGGCCGGGGGTCAGCCGGGCGGCGACGATGGCGGGCAGCCGCTTGCCGCCCCGGACGGTGTTGCGGGCCATGGTGCGCAGGGCGCGGTCGAGCAGGTCGAGGCCGCTGTCGTCCTGGCGGGCCTTGAGCTCGGCCTCGAAGGCGGCGGCCGGGGTGGCGGGCAGGGCGATCCGGTGGCGCGGGCGGCGGGCGCGCAGCTGGGTGCCGCGCTTGTGGGCGACGGTGCCGACCATCATGGCGGCGAGCAGCACTCCGACCGTGGAGGCGGCGAGGGCGACGGAGTAGTCGTCGCTCGGGGCGTCCTGCGCGTGGGCGGCCGGGGCCGGGGCGTGGGCGGGCGTCGGCGTGGCCGGCGCGGGGGCCTGCGTCGCGGGGGCCGGGGTGGCCGGTGCCGGGGTGGCCGGCGGGGCCGGGGCCTGGGTCGCGGGCGGTGCGGGTGCCTGGGTGGCCGGCGGCGCGGGAGCGGGAGCCGGCGCAGGGGCAGGGGCAGGGGCCGGGGCAGGGGCCGGGGCAGGGGCAGCCGCTCCCGGCAGCGTCAGCACCATCCCCGGTACCACCACGTCCGGATCGGTGAGCGTCTCCCCGTCCGGCGCCGCGGCGCCCCGGTTCGCCTCGAAGAGCTGCGGCCACGCCTCGGCGTCCCCCAACTCCCGCTGGGCGATGGCCGACAGGCTGTCACCGGCGCCGACCGTCACGGTCGTGTGCCCGGTACCGGAGGTCCCCGGCTGCGGAACCGGCGCGGGCGCCGGGGCGGGAGCGGGCGCCGGGGCCGGGTCCGCCTTCGCGTCGCCCGGCATCAACAGCTCCCAACCGGGCTGGATCGGCCGGTCCGCGTCGAAGCGAATACCCGAACCGTCCATCACCCGGCCGTCGTTGAGCTTGGCGATCTCCACCCATCGCTCACCCGAGCCGAGTTGGCGCTCGGCGATGGACCAGAGACTGTCGGCCGGCCGGCTGTCCCGCACGGTGTACGCGGGTTGCTGGTCGGCGGCGGGCGTCAACGCGGGCGCGGCCTGTGCGGCGGGCAGCGCTGCCCGCTGCGCTCCGATCGTCAACTGGGCCGGGGCGGAGGCGGACTGGGCCCGGTCCGGGGCGGCCGCGAAGGCCGAACCGGCCACCGGCAGGAGCGCGATCACCGAGCCGACCAGGCCCGCCGCGACCCGCTGGCTCCAGCCGAACGCCGGGATCCGGCGGGCGATCCGCCCGCGCAGCTGCGCCGGGATCTCCAGCAGCACGGAGGCCGCGAAGCACAGCCAGCCGAGCCAGCCGACCACCACCAGCAGCCAGAGGAACAGCCGCCCGTCGTCCGGACTGGTCAGCAGCTGCCCGAGGCCGTCGGGCGCGACCTCGCCCATCGCGGCCACCGCCCGGGTGCCGTACAGCAGCAGTGCGGGGACGCCGGCCAGCAGGCCGATCAGGGTGACCAGCGCCGCGAGCGCGGTGATCACCGAGCCGCCCCGGCGGCCCCGGCGCGGCGGCAGCGGTGCCGGCCGACGGCCGGCCCCCGGGGAGGCGGGCGTGCCGTGCGCCGAACGTCGGGCACGGGCTTGGTCCTTGGCGCGTGGCGCGGCCATCAGTCGGTCTCCGGTTTCTCGACTCCGTGGACGAGGGTGGCGCTGCCCTTGCCCTTCACCTTCCGCTTGCCGAGCTCGCCCAGCAGGACCGGCTTGTAGTCGGCCGTCACCGTGACGGTGACGACCGAGCCGTCCGGGGAGAACCGGACGTCGTCGACCGCCAGGCCGTAGCCCCGGTCGTACAGGCCCAGGTAGCTGTTGACGGCGTCCTTGGCGTACTGCTCCTTGACCTTGTACCCCTCGCCCTGGAGCACGGCCGCCTCGTCGAGCTGCTGGCCGACCACCCGGGCGGCCTCCAGCGCGACGCCGTCGGTCCGTTCGGCCACCCGCAGCCGGCCGCCGGCGTCCACCACCAGGGCGATGACGAGGACCAGGAAGGCGGCACAGATCGCGACGAAGATCGCGATCGATCCCCGGTCCGACCGGCCGCGCCGGCCGCGGGCACGCCGGGCGCCGCCGCCGAGCCCCGTGAGCCGTGCGCGCCCCATCGCGCCCCCTCCCCTGCCGTCGTCTCCCCCGGCGGCCCCGCCCGGGGCCGTCCCGTCGTCCGTCCGGCGTCCCCCGACGCCCTCCGCTTGCGTCTCCCCCGCCCGGGCCGCCCCCAACCCCCGCCCCGGGCACCTCGTCACCGCCGGCCGCGCCACCCCGCCGTCACCGCCCCCGGTAGCGGTCGACCACCGAGACGAAGCGCCCGATGAGGGTCTTCGTCACCGGCAGGTTCGGCCCGGCCACCAGGTCCGACAGACCGACCGTGCAGCTCACCCGCACGGTGACGGTGGTGAGGTCGCCGCTCTCGGTGTGCAGTATGCCGTCCTCGGCCGCGACGTCCAGCTTGCCGCAGTCGATGCCCTGTTGGGCGAGGACCTCCCGGGCGGCCTGCTCCGCCACCCGGTCCGCGGCCGTCGCGTCCACCGTGCGGGCCAGCGAGACCGTCCGGGCGGCGGAGCGGGCGGCCGCCTCCACCCCGGAGGCCGTGGTCTGCACCCGGCCGGCCGCGATGGCGAGCAGGATCAGCGTGACGACGGCCGGAGCCACGATCGCCGCCTCGATCGCCACCCCGCCGCCGTCCCGCCCCCGGCCGGACCGCACCGACCGCACCGACCGGACCGACCACACGGACCGCACCGCGCCCGGCGGCCGGACGCCCCGCCGACGCGGCCCCGGCCCCTTCACGGCGCCTGCTTCGACGGCACGCCCGAGGACGAACCCGCCGAGGCCGGAGCCACCGACGGCAGCGCACCCGCCGACGCAGCCGGCTTCGATCCGCCCGGCTTGGGCGTACCGGGCTTCGGAGTCGACACGACCGGCGGGACGAACCGCTCACGCGGCGCCTGCGCGGACTGTGTGATGGTGATCCCGGACAGGCCGGGGACCAGCACCGCCGACCGCACGCTCACCGTGACCCGGATCAGCTCCGGCGTGCTGCCGGCCGTGCTGACCTCGAAGTCGCGCCCGCCCTGCCGCCGGAGGAAGTCCCCGGCCTGCTCGACCGCCGCGGCGTTCTTGACCGCGTCACCGGTGTTCCCCTGCATCCGGCCGGCGTCCACGCCCTCGCGGGCGGCGGTGAGCGCGAGTTGGCGGCCGTACCACCACATCGAGCTCTGGACGACGAGCAGCACGAGCAGGAGCACGACCGGGAAGACGATGGCCAGGCTCAGGCTCATCGCTCCTCGGTCGCCACGGCGACGGGGTCGGTACGTCACGAGCCGCTCGCACCACCCGCCGCCGCGCCACCGGCGGCGGCACCGCCCGCGGCGCCCGCACCCGGCAGGTTCGGATCCTGGTCGACCTTCTTCACGACCTTGTCCTTCAGCGTGTACAGCGCCACCGCCACGGCCCCGGCGACGAAGACCAACGCGATGATGGCCAGGGCGAGTTCGATGCTGATCGCGCCCCGGTCGCCGCGGGCCCGGGCGGCCCGGAGGCGGCCCATCCGGAAGGTGAAGAGCAGCAGCGCGAACTGCACGGGCAGCAGGACAGGTCGAAGGAACCTGCCTGCCAGGTCTTTCAGGTGGACGGTCATCAGGACTCCCGGGAGGTGGTGTGGTGACAGCTGCTCGCAACGTCCGCTGCCGGACTAGCCGTTGAGCATCTGGTGGAGCGCGGGGAAGACGATCAGGGCGGTCATCAGCAGGGTCAGGGCGGCCCCCGGCGCGACCATCCGCTCGCTGTCGGCGTTGGCCCGGGCCAGGTCCTCGGCCAGCAGCTCGCCGCGCAGACCCTTGGCGCGGGCCCGCAGGGTGTCGTACACGGCCGCGCCGTCGGTGCCGGAGAGCCGCATGATGTCGGCGACGTCCTGCAACGGGGTCAGGCCGAGCTCGGCGGCGAGCGCGTCCAGGCCGGCCCAGGGCGGCAGCCGGTCGGTGGCGGCGCGGTCCAGGGCGTCCCGGATCCGGCGGAACACCGTGCCGCGCCCGACCGAGGCGGCCCGGCGCAGCGCCTCGGCGGGCCCGCAGTCGGCGGCCCGCTCCAGCGCGACGAGTTCCAGGTAGGCGGCGATGCCGTGCAGGTACTCGGTCCGGGCCTCCTTGGCCTCGCCGCGCACGATGGCGTCCGGGACGAACCAGAGCAGCCCGGCCAGCAGCGGTCCGACCACCAGCGGCAGCGCGAACGGCAGGCCGACGTCGAGCAGCAGCGCCATCGCGGCCAGGTAGGCCGGCAGGACGAGGCCGATGACGGCGAACAGCATCTTGTGCGCCATGAAGCGGGCCGGGGTGCGGCCGATCAGCGACAGCTCGCGCTGCGGGATGCGCACCCCGCGCAGGGCCAGCGAGCGCTCGCCGATCCGGTCGAACCAGCGCGGCCGCTCGTCCGGGTCGGGCGCCCGATCGGCGGGCGTGCGGTGCAGCCGGTCCAGGGCCTGGCCCAGGTCCGGTGGCGCGGGCCGGAGTTCGGATATCAGCAGGGCGATGCCGCCGGCCGCGAGGGCGCCGGCCAGCACGGACCAGGGGGAGATCACCGGACCTCCCCGAGGCCGAGGAGGCGCTCGCCCTCGGCGGGGCCGTCCTGGCCCTCCCCGGGGTCGGAGCGGCGGCCGGTGCGGCTGCGCCGGTCGGCCTCCAGCAGCCGGGGGACCGGCGGGTGCGAGGCGAGCGCGCGCATCCAGGCGATCACCGCGACGAACATCGCGGCGACCACGGCGAGCACGACCTGCCCGAGCACCGTGCTGTACGGCCGGGTGTAGTCGGTGTTGAAGGAGCCGACGACCACGACCAGCACGATGATGCCGACCAGCCAGCGGATGGTGGTGCGGTGCTTGGCCCGGTCGGCCTCGATGATGCGGCGCTGGCGGACCTCCTCGCGGACCGAGTCCGCCATGTCGGACAGGGCCCGGGCGAGGCCCGGCCCGCTGTCCCCGGAGCGCAGCAGCAGCGCGGCGAGCACCTTGTCGGCGGTGGCGTCGGCGAGGCTGTCGGCGAAGGCCCGCAGCGCCTCCTCAGGCCGCCAGCGGGCCTGCAGCCGGGCGGCCAGCTCGCCGATCTCGTCCTCCAGCGCGGCGGGGGCGGTGCGGCGGCTGGTGACGATGGCCTGGTTGAGGCCGACGCCGAGCAGCAGCACGTCCGCGATCCGCTGGGTCCACTCGGAGAGTGCCTCCAGCCGCTCGATCCGGTGGGTGTCCGGGCGGGTGGTGTCGAACAGCCAGGGCAGGCCGAAGACGCCCAGCGGCACCAGCAGCGCGGTGAGCGGGATCCCGGTGAACAGCCAGCCCAGCGGCGCGCCGACCAGGGTCAGCGGGAGCTGGACCCGGCGCAGCCGCACCACCCGGGCGGGGGCGGTGCCGGGCGCGCCGTACCAGAGGACGTGGGCGCGGCCGGTCAGCGGACTGCCGCTCCGGTCCTCGTCCTCCCCGGTGTCCTCGCTGCCGCGGGCCCAGGCCACCAGGGCGACCAGGCCGATCGCGACCAGCAGCCCGCACAGGGCGAAGAGCAGCATCACCGCGCGCCACCGCCGATCCGCAGCTGGAGCGGGCCCGTCCAGCTCCCGTACCGGGAGCCGAGCAGCGCGGCGTCGAAGCCGGCCCGGCGCAGGTCGTCCAGGCAGTTCGGCGGGGTGTGCGGGACGGCGCGCGGCTCGCCGAGTTCGGGGCGCGGGCCGAAGACGGTGTTCAGCGCCGGCCGGCCGCTCTCGCCGAGGCCGGCCACCTCCAGGACGTGCGAGACGAAGCGGTGCCGGCGGCCGCCGACGGCGGTCTCGTCGACCATCGCCACATGGACGATCAGGTCGACGGCGTTGGCGGTGAGCCGGTAGGCGAGGGCGTCGGTCATGTGCGAGCCGTACTCCAGGCAGAGTTCGGCGATCCGGTCGACCACCATGTGCGGGCCGCGCGCGTGCAGGGTGCACATCGAGCCGCCCTCGCCGTTGGTCATCACCCGCAGCATCGGGACGACCTCGCCGGAGCGGACCTCGCCGACGATGATCCGGGAGAGGGTCATCCGCAGCGCCGCGGGGATGAGGTCGCCGATGGTCAGCTCGCCCGCGACCCGGCCGTCGACGCGTTCGCCGTTGCCCTCCCGGGCCTCCATCGGGACGACCTGGCGCAGGTGGCCGAGGGTGTGCAGCCAGAGCTCGAACTCCGACTCCAGGGTGCCGATCCGCTCGTCCGGCGGGATCTCGGCGGCCATCGCGCGCAGCAGGCTGGTCTTGCCGACGCCCTGGGTGCCGGTGATCATCACGTTCTTCCTGGCCCGGATCGCCGCGGCCAGGAAGGCGGCCAGGGTGGAGTCCAGGGTGCCGAGTTGGACCATTTCGGGGAGGGTCGCCGAGGCCACCCGGTGGCGGCGGATCGCCACGTAGGGCCGCGGGGTGACCTCGGTGAGCGCCTGCAGGCGCATGCCGCCCTCCAGGCGCAGGGCGAGCGTGGGGCTGGCGGTGGAGAGGCTGCGCTCGCCGCCGCCGTGCTGGCGGGCCAGGTCCTGGAGCAGTTCGACGAGTTCGGCGTCGCTGTCGGCCACCGGCGGTACCTGGCGCAGGGGTTGGTGCACCCGGGAGACCCAGACGTCGTCGCAGCCGTTGATCAGGATGTTCTCGATCTCCGGGTCGTCCAGGTAGGGCTGGAGCCGCCCGGCGCGGAACAGCAGGTCGAAGACGGCCTCGGCGAGCGCGCGGTCCTGGTCACGGGTGGGCGGGATCCCGTGGGTCTGCGCGTAGGCGTCCGACCAGCGGGCGACCGCCTCCTCGATCAGTGCCCGGCCGCGCTGGCGGCGGGTGGCGCGGTCCGGCTCGGCGCCGGAGGCGGCGGTCAACCGGGTGATCTGCTGGTGCAGTTCGGCCGCGACCTGGCGCTTGAGCTCGCGCGCCACCTGCGGGTCGACGGCCGGCCGGGTGCCGGCGCCGCGCCGGTCGAGCGAGGGGAGCTGGGAGGGGACGGCGGTGGGGGTCGCGGAGCCGCCCTGGTAGGCGGACGCCGGCGCGGCGGGCGCGACCGGGCCCGGGGTGACCGGCCCCGGCTGGACCGCCGACGGGGCCACCGGTTGGGCCGGCGGCGGGGCCGCGGTCCACGGGAGCGCGGCCGGGTCGGCCGCCGGGTGCTGGTGCAGGGGGCTACCGCGCACGGAGCACCTCCCCGTAGGTGATGTGCGACTGCTGCGGATGGCCGTACTGCGGTACCCCGTCGGGGTCGGCCGGCGGGCCCGGCTGGACCGGGCCGGGGACGGGCCCGGTCGGCTGGACGTGCGCGGGGAACGGCGAGGGAGCGGTCGGCTGCGCGTGCGCCGGGAACGGCGACGGCGGCTGGACGTGTGCGGGGAAGGGCGCGGGCGCGGCCGGCTGCGGTGCCAGCCCGGCGAGCGGCGCCACCGGCCCGGTGGTGATCACCGGCGGTACCGGCTGCGGCGGCGCGTACGCGAAGGGCTGGCCCTCGGGGGCCGCCGCGGGGGCGCCCGGGCCGGGGACGCCGGGACCGGGAGGGGCTGGGGCCGGGGCGATCGGCGCCGGGGCGGGCGCGGCCGAGGGCGCCAGCCGCTGCCGGCGGCGGCGCACCAGCAGCTGGACCTCGTCCGCCGCCGACCGGGCGGTGCGCATCAGCTCCGAGCGGATGAACCGCCGGTCGGTGCTGTCCCCGCCGTCCGACAGCACCCGGGCGGTCCGCGCCGCGTGCGGCAGCAGCCCGAGCACCGGGAGCGCGAACTCGCGCGACACCTCGGCCGCCGAGTACGGCCCCTCGGCGATCAGCAGCAGCCCGAGCGCGTCCGCGCCGGTGCCCGCCGCCGCCAGGTCCTCGGTCAGCGCGGCCAGCCGGGGGCGGACGGCGCTCAGCCCGCGCAGGGTGGTCCGCACGGTCACCGCGACCACGTCCGCCCGGCGGGCGAGGACGGCGCTGACCCCGGTGGCGCCGGAGCGGCCGAGGTCCAGGATCACGTCGTAGCCCTGCTGCTCCAGCCCGTGCAGCACCTCCATCAGCGGCTCCCAGGTGTAGGCGAGCCCCGGGGCCTGGGTGGGGTCGGTCAGCCCGGGCAGCAGCAGCCGCTCGGCGTTCCCCTCGGGCGACAGGTCGATCAGCTGCTCCCAGAGCGCCTGGGCGAGCAGCCCGCGCCGGTCGGCGATGGCGAGGTTGCGCAGCCCGTAGACCGCCTCGACCCGGCCCTCCAGCGCGCCGGCGAGCACCGCGCCGCCGTCCGGGTCGCATTCCACCAGCAGGATCCGGCGCCCGGGCTGCAGCGGCCAGGCCAGCAGCAGCGCCAGCGCCGTCGTGGTCGCGCCCGGTGCGCCCGGGCCTCCGACCACCGCGATGACAGCCATCTCAGGCCCCACCCACCCCGCTCGGCGCTGCGGACCCGGCCGGAGCCGCCCCGGAGGGCGCGGCCGAGGGTGCGGCCGTCCCGGGGGCCGCCCCCGACGGGGCGCCCGAGGGGGCGAGGCCGGCCGCACGCGGCGCCAGCACCACCTGGATCCGCCCGCTCGCCACCCAGGCGGCCAGCCGGGCCGCGTCCGCGGCGGGCACCGCCACGTCCACCACCTGGCTGCCGTCGGTGTCCACCCGGCCGACCGCGGTGACCACCGCGCCCATCGACTCGGGCCGCCCGGTGTCCGGCGTGAAGACCACGACGATCTGGACCCCGGGCAGCAGCCTGGTGGCCGGCAGCTGGGTGCGCTTGGCGGACACGCCCACCACCAGCTGGCCCGGCTGCACGGTCAGGGTCTGCGCCAGGTCGGCCGACACCACCAGCGCCCCGCGCTTGAGGTCGGTGGTGGCCCGCATCCCGACCGCGCGGGTCCGCTCCTCGGCCCCCAGCGGCTTGAGCGCCGGGTCGCCGGCGATCCGCGCCACCACCAGGTCGGCGTCGGTCAGCACCTGTCCGTAGGGCACGTCCCGGGCCATCGCCAGCACCGCGACCCGCTGCCCGGTGCTGTTGTAGAGCACCGCCCCGCCCAGTCCGCCGGCGGCTATCAGGGCCACGGCCATCGCCAGCACCGCGGGCCGGCGCCGCCGTGCCCGCAGCGTCCGGCCGGGCGCGTGCGGCGCCCCGCGCCCCGGTTTCTGCTCGGGCACCGGTGCGGACGCCGCCGCGGTTCCGGTCGTGCCGGACCCCGGCGTCGCAAACGTACGGTTCTCCACCGGGCTCCGGCCTTTCCACGTCGATCGGTTGGGTGCGGGCCGCGCTGCGGCCGGCCTGCGTACGGCGGACGACTGCGCCCGCCCGTCGGTCAGTTGAGGACCTGCACCTCGGCCACTCTGACCGCCAGCGGGGTCGACAGGGTCATCGGCAGCGGGTCGATCCGCTGGGTGCCGCCGGTCACGGTGACATCGGCCTGCCAGTACACGGTGACGCTCCCGGCGAAGGTGCCGCCCGGCACGGTGCCCGAGCCGGCGGCGAACGTGTGCGAGCAGTCCGGTGACCTGCGCGCGCCGTACGAGGGGTCGTACGGGGTCCCGGCGGTCGTGCAGGTCTCCTCGTGCCCGTCACCGAGGTCCCAGACCACCTTGAGCAGCCGGGGGGTGACCGTCACCGCGAGGGTGTTGCCGCGCACCGTGACCGGGGCGGGCACCGCCGGGCCCTTCGACTGGTCCAGCCAGAGCCAGACCGGTACGCCCACCACCGCCGCGTCCTTCGGCGCGATGCCGGGGACGGGGTCGGAGAAGTCGATCTTGTCCTTGGCCTCCCTGGCGAGCGCCACCGGGTTGTCCGGCGGCGGCCCGGCGGGAGCCTGGGCGAAGAACCTCGGTTCGGTGGTGCCCACCCCGTCCTCGGTGAACTTGCAGCTCACGTTGTAGACCGCGCCGTCGGACGGCTTGTGCCCCTCCCACGCCGGATCCCCCTCGGCCGGCTGCGGGCTGACGTACCGGTAGTAGCAGCCGGTCGAGTTGCTGAACCAGCCCGCCTCCGGGTCGTGGCAGGGCCAGTCCTTCCCGTTCCAGCTGCAGACCTGCGGGCCGCCGCCCCCGGTACCGCCGGTGCTGCCGCCCCCGCCCGGAGGCGGCGCGGTCGCCGGATCCTTGACCTTGTCGCAGATCGACTTCACCTCGCAGTGGTTGACCGTCCCGCCGCCGGGCGTCGGTTCGTCCGCCATCGCCGGCACCGCCGCGGATAACAGCAGTCCGGCGACGAACAGTGCACGGATCGGGATTCGAGACTGGATTCTCAGCATGTCCGGCCCACCTCGCGCTTGAAGTCGTAGATCAGCCACCTGGCTTCGGACTTTCGCAGGGACGCGGTCGCGATGTAGCGCGACAGCCGTTGCACGGGATCCTTTGTCGCATGCGTGCCGGCATCCGCCTGGTGCCAGCCCGTCACATCGAGGCAGTCCTCGACCACGGCGGTCTGCGGGTTCGCCTTCAGATCAAGGGTCTTCACCACGGGGGAATTCCGCGGGCCGCCGATCATCACCAGTTTGGCGGCGCGCAGCCCCTGGAGATCGACGAGGACTCCGCTGAGCGCCTGCCCCGAGGAGTAGGCCTCCAGGGCGGACCCGTCCGAGTCGACGCGGCCGAAGGCCTCGACCTGGGCCTGCCACCAGTCCTGATACGTCCTCAGCGCCGATCTGGCGGCGGCTCCCTCGGGGCCGTCGCTCGGCGCGATCCCGACGTTTGAGGAACCACCCGAAGGTGTTACCGGAGTCATCACCGCAACACTGGGCGCAGCCGTCCCCAGACGATCGACGGAACCGGCGCCACCACTGCTCGCGCAAGCGCTCAGCAGCATCGCCAAAACCAGCCCACCGACCCCAACCGCCCCAGGGCGCAACACATTTCCGCGCTGCCGCATCGCCCCACCTCGTCGCGACCGACCCCGTCCGTGGTCCGTGGTCGCCAGAAGAATTCCGCCGTCCCGCTGGTGTTGTTGCGAGGGCATCGATTCTTCGCCAACCCACCCCTTCACGGCAACACCTCGGGCCCCCTGACCTTACGCGGAAGGCGGATCCGTCGGGGCACTTTCCCGCCACAGAACGGCCAACAGTTCTTCGGAAAGCGACAATCCGGCCAATGCGCCCCGCACGGCGGCCCGATTGCGCATCAACAGGCGCCCGCCGTGCGGCGGAACGAGCAGGCGCGCGCCGGTCGTGCCCGGCTGGGCGGCGGCCGCCGGGTCGCCGCCGCCCAGCCGGGCGGCCACCGCCGGCTGCAGGTCGAGCGGCGCCACGGCGGCCGGGGCGCCCGGGATGCCCTGCTCCAGAACGGCGGTGAGGGACCGGCTGAACGACCCGTCCCCGCCGGGCAGGACGTCGTCCCGGCCGCGTCTGCCGGGGGTGTAGCGGCCGACTCTGCCCCAGAGCGGGACCCGCGAGTAGCTGAGCAGCTCGCCCGCACCGTCCTCGCCACCCCCGCGTTCGAGCGCCGCCCAGGTGTCCCGGTCGGCGACGGCGTCGACCAGCAACAGGGCCTCCTCCTGGTCGCCGTGGACCATCGCGCTGACCACCCAGTCCCAGGCGAGCCCGCGCCGGTAGGCGTTGTCGGCCGTGCTGCCGCCGGTGACCAGGGCCAGTCGCCGCCCGCGCGGGTCGGCGACCAGCTGGCCGAGCAGGCAGACCACCAGCCAGCGGCCGGGCCGGCGGGCCGCCTCGCGCACCTCGGTGAGCATGGTGTTGGCGTCGGCGGCCGGATCCACGACCGCGACCCGGCAGCCGGCCGAGCCCGCGTCGAAGCACATCCCGGGCAGCACGTCGGCGAGCAGCCGGGCGCCGTCCGCCGCCAGCGCCGAGCCGCCGAAGCCGCGGTCGGGCCCGCCGTCCGCCCCGATCACCACCAGATCGACCCCGCTGATCATCCGTACGCCCCCTTCCTACCGGCCCGGCGCACCGGAACCGCCTGCCACCCACACCGCACGCCGCCGGAGCGGGCCCGCTCCGGGCGCCCGCACCGGACGCCCGGTACCCGCCGGACAAGCTACCGCCCCGGACCGTCACGGACCGGGCCCCGGGCCGGGTCGCGCCCGCCGCGCGGCCCGTTCGGCGGCCCGCCGCACCGTCTGCCGCACCGGCCGCGGCGCCGCCCGTCCAGCGGCCCTCGGCCCCGTCGCTCAGGGACCATGGGCCCTATCGGCCCGCACCCGTGCGGGAGGACGATCGGACCCATGGACCGTGAAGAGCACGTGGAGACCCTGGGCGAGGCCGAGTGCCTGCGGCTGCTCAGCACCGTGCCCGTCGGGCGCGTGGTGTACACCGAACACGCGCTGCCCGCCGTGCTGCCGGTCTCCTTCCAGGTCGCGGCGGACGGGCGGCTGCTGCTCGCGGTGCGCCGGCTCAGCACCACCGCCCGCTGCCTGGACGGCACGGTCGTCGCCTTCCAGGCCGACCTGCTGGACCCGGCCACCCGGACGGGGTGGAGCGTGCTGGTGCACGGCCGGGCGGACGTGGTGCGCGACGCGGAGCAGTACCGGCGGGCGCTGCGCTCCGGGCTGCGGCCCTGGGTCGGCGATCCGGACCCGATGTTCGTCGCCCTGGTACCGGAGTTGGTCAGCGGGCGCCGGCTCTTCCCGCTCGGCCGCCGGGTGCAGCACTCCTGAGCCCACCGGGGCGCCCGGGCCCGCCCGGGGCCCCTGACAGGTGACCGGCGAGTAGGCATACTCTGCCGGAGTCCCGCAGTCCCCGCCCCCAGGAGCGCACCTTGACGACCTTCGCCTCCCTCGCCGACCTGGCCGCCGCCGTCGGCACCGAGCTCGGCACCAGCGCGTGGCACACCGTCGACCAGGCCAGGATCGACCTGTTCGCCGAGGCCACCGGGGACCACCAGTGGATCCACGTCGACCCGGAGCGGGCGAAGGAGAGCCAATTCGGCTCGACCATCGCGCACGGCTATCTGACGCTGTCGATGATCCCGGTGCTGGCGAAGGAGTGCTACGGCGTCGAGGGCGTGCGGATGGCGCTGAACTACGGCTCGGAGAAGGTGCGCTTCCCCGCTCCCGTCCCCGTCGGCACCGCGATCCGGGCGACGGCCGAGCTGCTCTCCGCCACCGAGGTCCCCGGCGGCGTCCAGGCGGTCGTCCGGTTCACCGTCACCAGCGCGGAGAGCGCCAAGCCGCACTGCGTCGCGGAGGCGATCACCCGCTTCTACGCCTGAGCGGTCCGGACCGGCAGGAGACCCCGCCGTACGCCGAACGGCACGCGCGGGGCCTCCCACCAGGTCCGGACGGCCCACGGCGAGTAACCTCCGACGAGATGGTTGTCGTACCGGACGGGACCGCACCACCGGCGGTACGCACCTCGGCATGCCCGGTAGCCGTAACCCTCTTTGGAGGTGCCGTGCCCCGCCCCGCTCCGTGGTATTCCCGCGTCGCCGGTCTGACCTCGCAGTTCTCCACTCCCCCGGGCCTGGCCGGCCTCCGCCGCTCCGCCTGGCACCGGGTCAGGACGGACGCCTTCGGGGCCGAGCCCCGGGGCGAGCGCCTGTCCCGGATCCACCGCTCGCCGCAGTTCGCCGACGGTGCCTTCCGCAACCCGCTGCCCACCCGCCGGCTGGTGTACGAGCGCACGCCCCTGGAGATCACCCGCGCCCGGCTGACCTCCGACCGGACCCGCCGCAGCCCCACCGCCGCCGTGCCGCTGCACCGGCTGCTCCCGGTCGAGCTGGCCGCGCCGCCCGCCTCCGGACTGCGGCTGACCTGGCTGGGCCACGCCACCGTGCTGGCCGAGATCGAGGGCCGCCGGGTGCTGTTCGACCCGGTCTGGGGCGAGCGCTGCTCGCCGTTCGGCTGGACCGGCCCCAAGCGGCTGCACCCGGTACCGCTGCCGCTCGGCGAACTCGGGCCGGTGGACGTGGTGGTGGTCTCGCACGACCACTACGACCACCTGGACATGGCCACCGTCCGCGCGCTGTCCGGCACCGGCGCCGTGTTCGCCGTGCCGCTCGGCGTCGGCGCGCACCTGGAGCACTGGGGCGTACCGGCCGACCGGATCGTCGAGCTGGACTGGTGGGAGTCGGCCGAGGTCGCCGGGCTGACCCTGACCGCCACCCCGGCCCGGCACTACTGCTCGCGCGGACCGCGCACCAGCGCGCTGTTCCTCTGGGCCTCCTGGGTGGTGGCCGGCGCCGAGCACCGGGTCTTCCACAGCGGGGACACCGGCTACTTCCCGGCCTTCGCCGAGATCGGCCGCCGGCTCGGACCCTTCGACGCGACGATGATGCAGGTCGGCGCCTACAGCGACTTCTGGCCCGAGGTGCACATGACCCCCGAGGAAGGGGTCCGGGCTCACCTCGACCTCGGCGGGGAGCTGCTGCTGCCGATCCACTGGTGCACCTTCGACCTGGCGCCGCACCCGTGGGAGGAACCCGCCGAGCGGGCGGTCGCCGCCGCCCAGGCACTCGGCGCGCGCCTGGCGGCGCCCCGGCCCGGCAAGCCGTTCGAACCGGTGGACCCGCCGCCGCTGCGGCTCTGGTGGCGGGCGGTCGCGGCGCTGCCCCAGGACGCGGAGCTGCTCGTCCCGGACGGCCCGGCCAAGGCCGCGGGCGGCCCGGCCAAGACTGCCGGCGGCCCGGCCAAGACTGCCGGCGGCCCGGCCGAGGCCGCGGGCGGCCCCGCCACCCGGCCGCAGGCGGCCGCCGAGGACGGCGGCGTCACGGTCTGACCACCGCGCGGCCCGGCCCGGCGCTCCCCCTGGCGCCGGGCCCACCCGTGCCGCCGCCGCCCCGCCCTCAGCCCGCTGGGGCTTGTCTGACAATTCCCGCCGCGCGCGCGACGCCGGGCATCCTCCCCCAGCCTTCGGCCGGGAGGTACCCCCACCTGGACGCACCGCCGAATCGCCCAAGTACGTCCAGTACGAGGCCGATCCGGCGGCACGCCCAGCCGGGCGCGGATTGGGGGCACCTCCCGGCCGGAGGCTGGGGGAGCCGCGCGCTGATGCGACGCGAATCGTCAGACAAGCCCCAGCACCTCCCGCAGCGCCCGTGCCTCCTTGACCAGGCGGCTGGCGCCGGAGCGGGCCGCGACCCGCACGACCTCCTCGATCGGGCCGCGCGCCCCGGTCCGCCGGGCACAGTCCGCGGCCACCGCGACCACGTCGCCCAGGCCCCGCGGCGCCGGGTCGAGCGCCAGCAGCCCGGGCAGCGCCGGGGCCAGCACCGACCAGACCGTGCCGTACGCGCCGGTCTGCGCCGCCGCGTCCAGGGCGTTGCCCAGCCGTGAGGGCAGCACCGTGCCCGCGGCCACCAGCGCGGCCAGCTCCCGGCCGAGCAGGCCGCCGTCCAGGTCCCCGCGCGCGGCGAGCACCAGCAGCGCGTCCACCGCCGCCGTCCGGTCCGCGGGGAAGCGGGCGCCCAGCCCGTACGCCACCACCAGGTGCACCGCGAGCCCGGCCGGACCGCCGGCCTCGGCGAGGACGGGCAGCAGCCCGGCCGCACCGCGCCGCTCGCGGTCGGCGGAGTCGGCGAACCAGTCCAGCCAGCGGGCCGCCAGCTCCTCCCGGTGGTGCGGGAGCATCGCGGCCCAGTGCACGGTGGGCTGCCACTGCCACTCGTTCTGCTTGCGGGCCCGGGCCACGCTCGGCTCGGTGCCCTCCAGCAGCGCCCGGAAGACGGCGTCCAGCCGCTCGCCGCCCGGCCCCTTGGGCCCGGCGCCGATGCCCGGCTGGGCGACGGCGACCCGGTTGAGGTCCTCCCACCAGCGGTCCCAGAAGGGGTGGCCGCCCGCGGTGTCCCGGCCGGGCCTGAAGACGACCCGCTCCGAGGGCTGGCCGGGCAGCCCGCCCCCGGCGAGCCAGTGCGCCACCCGGCGCCCGGCCGGGGAGGTGAGCCGCCCGGCCGCGGCGAGCGGCTCGGCGTCGGTGGTCGGGGTGAGCCGCAGAAGGGCGGCCTGCACGTCCGCCTCGCCCGGTGCCACGCCCGCCTCCTCGTACCGGGCCAGCCGCTCGACCAGCGCGGACGCCGCCAGCGCGCCGGTGGCGTCGGTGGGGGTGGCCAGCAGCAGCGGCAGCCCGCCGGTGGTGATCCGCTCGGCCGCCTCCACCAGCCGGGCGCCCAGCACGTGGCCGTACGGCGTGTTGTTCGCACCGCGCAGCGCGGACCGGTCCTTGCGCCGGAGCACGCCCTTGCGGTGGTGCGGGTCCACCTGCCCGGTGACGGTGAGCGCGACGTACAGGACGTCGCGGGGGCCGCAGTCGTCCCAGCGCCGGTGCTCGTTCCAGTGGTGCACCCGCAGCACCGGCTCCAGTGCCGCGCCGAGCGCCGCCCGGTCGAGGCGGGCGTGCCGCACCAGGCCGTCCAGGAGGCGCTCGAAGACCGCGACCTCCGGCTGCTCCGCCGCCAGCAGCGCGGACAGCTCCTCGGCGACCTCGGCCGGCGTGGCGATCGGCTCCGCCAGCGGGCGCGGGACGGGCACGGGCGGCAGCAGCTCGCTCCACCCGGTGTCCGGGTCGTCGCCGCCGACCGGGCCGCCGAACAGCCCTGCGGCGCGCGCGTGGTGGGCCGGGTTCAGCCCCTCGGCGGCGAACCGCAGCTCGGGCAGCACGGCCGGGCCTGCGGCCTTGAGGTGACGGGCCACCACGTGGAGCGCCCGCTCCTGGAGGGCGGTGTCCGGGTGGCCGAAGGCCTCGGCGGCCGCCAGCACCAGCGGGCCGGCGCGCTCCGGCGCGCGCCTCGCCGCCTTGTCCAGCCAGCCCAGCTGTGCCCGGACCAGCTTCTTCTCCGTCCGGAACAGCACCACCGCCGAGGCCTCGACCGCCACCTCGGACTCGACCAGCCCGGCCTCGTCCAGCCCGGCGAGCACCTCCTGGGCGTGGCCGGCCACCACCGAGAGGCCGTCCAGCAGCGCGAGCAGGCTGCGGACGTGCGCGGCGTACTCCCCGGGCGCGGGGGCGAGCTCCCGCAGCACCGCGAGGAAGAACCGCTGGTCGGCCGGGCGGCCGCCGCGCACCAGCCGGGCGAGGCAGCGGTCGACCAGTTCGGCGCGGTCCAGCTCCCCGCTCGCGGCCAGCCCGGCGACGGCCTCGGACCAGACGTCCCCCGGCCGGTCGGAGAGCCGCGTCTCCAGCAGCGAGCCGATGTCGGCCAGCTCGAACACCCGGGGCAGCAGGACCGGCCGGAAGGCGTCGGCGCGCAGCCGCTCCAGCATCGTCGCGCGGGCACCACGCCGGCCGCCGTCGCCGTGGACGAGCCGGCGCAGCCACTCGGTGACGAACGCGTCGGACTCCGGCACCGGGCACCCCGTCCGCCGCACCACCTGCTCGATCAGCGGGTAGAGGTCCCAGTTCCAGCCCTGCGGGGAGCGCTCGGCGAGCCGGGCGGCCACGTCGGTCTGCCACTCGACCGGATGGGCGGCCACCACCTCGGCGAGCGCGGGGTGGCGGGCCCAGGAGCGGCCCGCGAAGTCCCGCCCGCCGATCCAGGCGGCGGCCGCGGCCGGCCCGGTGTGGCAGCCGGCGCCGGCGACCAGCAGGGCGCCGCTCTGCCGCTCCGCCGTCCTCGACCACTCGCCCCGGAGCCGCTTGCGCAGGTCCTTCAGCTCCACCAGGCAGGCCCGCCGCTCGGCCGGGCCGAGCGCCGCGGCCAGGGCCGGCACCTGCGGCGTCCGCCCCTCCCGGACGGCCTGCAGCAGCTCCTCCACCGCACTCATCGGCCGGCCCCCGTCCCGGTGCGGGCCTCGCGGACCATCCCGACCGCCAGGACGTGCTTGCACGGGCCGCGCCCGCCCCGGTACTTGGCCCACCACAGGCAGGTGCAGGACGCCCCGCCCGCCGCGTCCGTCCGCACCCGCTGGACGTGGTCGTCCACCGTCACCGTGGCGAGCCCGCCGCCCTCCTCCAGCACCGCGCCCGCCGCGACCAGCGCGTGCGCGGCCCGCAGCCGCGGGTTGCGCGCCTCGGCGCGGCCCGCGTCGTACGGCAGCTGGCGGTGGAAGTAGGCGGCCTCCGCCGTGTCGTAGCCGATCTGCCCGGCCGTGCCGAGCCTGGTCAGCGCGGCCCGGACCCGCTCCGCGGGGAGCCCGGACTGCTCGGCCAGCTCGGCGGTGTCGATCCGCGGCTCCCAGGCGAGCAGCACGCCGACCAGCTCGGCGTCCTGCTCGGCCGTGCCGGTGGCCAGCGCGCCGAGCACCCCGCCCTCGCCGGAGAAGCCCCGCGAGGCGTCGGGCGAGAGGGTGAGGGTCAGCCGCATGCCCGGCAGCACCACCTCCCAGGCCGAGGCCTGCGGTCCGTCGCCCGCCACCGGCCCGTACACCCGCAGCGCCAGCGCGTGGCGCAGCACCCGGTGGAGGGCGGCCAGCCGCTCCGGGCCGGGCAGGCAGACCGAGCCGGGCACCGGCCGGGTGGTGGGGCGCAGCGTCCGGCCGGCCGGCACGACCCACCCGGGGGCGCCGGGGCGGGCGCTGCCGCGCGGCAGGGAGCGCAGGAAGCGGACGGCCTCCGCGGCGGGCAGCTCGGCCCGCAGGTCGAAGCCGGCGGCGGTGACCTGGGTCTCGGCGAAGCCGCGCAGCCAGCGCTCGGGCAGCGGGACCTTGCGCTCGACGACCGGCCCGTCGAAGGTGGTGACCTCCAGGGCGTCCGGTCCGACGGCCAGGTGCAGCGGGTCGGCCGGGCCGATCCGGGTGAGCGCCTCGCGCAGCGGGTTGTTGACGTCGACGTTGGTGGTGCCGTGGCCGATGTCGTCGCCGTCGAGCCCGGCCTCCAGCACGTCGAGGCGGGCGTAGACGCCGCAGCAGCCGGAGAAGGACTCGAAGCGCAGCCGGTCCCCGTTGGCGGTGACCACCGGGTCGAGCGAGGCGCGCAGCCGCGGCTGGTGGTAGCGGGCGGCGGCGACGTCGGCGACGGCCAGCAGCCCGGCGGCGGCGGCCGCCGGGTCGGCCAGGAAGCCGGCGAAGAAGCGCGGGTTGGCGACCGCCCCGAGCGGGGTGGCGCCGCCGGAGGTCTCCAGGGCGAGGCGGGGGCCGTCGGCGCCGTCGAGGACGGCGGACGGGCGCAGATAGGCGTACGCGTGTGCGGCTTGCGTCATGCCGAGCACGCTAGGTGACCGCACTGACAGTCCGTCCGCCCCCGGCAGGACTGGAACAGGTTCTATTGCACGGAACGCCCTCGGGGTTACCCAGGTCACACCGGTGGACCGTTGGTTTCTGCCACTATGGGCCGGTGAACGAGCTGACCCATCAGGAGACTCGGGCCACCGACGCCGGTAGCCCGTTCGCCGAGCTGTTGCGGATCGACCGGCTGGACGGGAACACGTTCCGGGGCCGCTGCCACGCCGGCGCCCCGATGCGGGCCTTCGGCGGCCAGGTCGCCGCGCAGGCGCTGACCGCGGCCGGGCACACCATCGGCGACGGCCGCTCGGTGCACTCGCTGCACGGCTACTTCCTGCTCCCCGGCGATCCGACCCGCCCGATCCGCTACGAGGTGGAGCGGGTCCGCGAGGGCATGTCGTACGCCACCCGCCGGGTGACGGCCGTCCAGGGCGAGGAGGCGATCTTCACGCTGTCCGCGTCCTTCAAGCGCTCCGAGCCCGCCGCCGACCGGCACCGGGAGATGCCCCGGGTGCCCGGGCCGGAGGAGCTGCCGGACGCCTTCGCGCGCTGGGACGACACCGCCCGCGGGGACCTGGCCCGGATCGACGGGTTCCGCGCCCTGGAACTGCGCTTCGTCCCGCCGGACGCACCCGGGCTGCCGCCGGCCGTCCCGGGCATGCCGCAGCAGTTCGTCTGGCTGCGCACCGGCTCCCCGCTGCCCGCCGGGGACCCGCTGGTGCACGTCTGCGCGCTCACCTACCTCTCGGACCTGACGCTGGCCTCGACCGCCGGGCTGCACCTGCAGCCCAACTTCTTCCAGCGCACCCAGCCGCCCCGGCTGATCCTCGCCTCGCTGGACCACGCGATGTGGTTCCACCGCCCGTTCCGGGCCGACGAGTGGCTGCTGTTCGCCCAGCGCAGCCCGTCCGCCTCGGACGGCCGGGGGCTGTCGCTCGGCGAGTTCTACGACCGGGACGGCCTGCTGGTGGCCTCGGCGGTCCAGGAGGCCCTGGTCCGCGAACGGCCTCCCCGCCCCCGTTGACGGGGGTCCGCCGGGCCGGTGGCCGAGATGCGAACAAGGGGAGGCCGGTCGGCGTCATACTCCTGAGCGGCCCCGAGCCGTATCATGGTGCGGGTGACCAAGGTTGACCTGTCACCACGGCCGGTGGAGACGATGTCTCCACGTCAGCTCGAACGCCGCGAGTCCCTGATCGCGGCCGCGCTCGCCCTGGTGAACGAGATCGGCGTCGAGCGGCTGCAGATGAAGCAGGTCTGCGAGCGGTCCGGAGTCGCCCTGGGGACGGCGTATCGCTACTTCTCCTCCAAGGACCACCTGTTGGCGGCGGCGATCGCCGAGTGGCACCGCCTGCTGCTGGCCGACCTGGTGGCGGAGCTGCGCGGGCCGCGGGCGGGACTGGGGGCCACCGACCGGGTGGTGCGCTTCGTCCGGGGCGGCATGCGGGCCTATCAGCGCCAGCCCGAACTGGCCCGGCTGAGAGTGGCCGTCGCGGCGTCCACCGATCCCTTCGCGAGCGAGGCCCTGCAGGGCATGGCCCGTGCCGACAGCACCGCGCTGCAGGCGGTGATGGCCGAAGTCCCGGCCGCCGCGAGCGATCTGGTGCGGCACATCGTCGGCCATGCCTGGCAGGGCGAGCTGACCGCCTGGGTGACCGGTCGGACCACCCTGGGGGATGCCCGGCGGCGGCTGGAGGACGTGGTGCGGCTGGTGCTGACCCCGTACGAGACGCCGTACCCGGCCCCGTACGAGGCCCAGCCGACCAGCTGAGCCGTTCGGCGGGCGGTTCGGCGCCGCCTGACGGTCCGGCACGCCCTGCCGCCTCCTCGCCGCTCCCCGGCGTGCCCTCCACCCTCCGCGCACGGCGACTGGACATAGTACGACATGTATCCATTTCTTGATCATGCCGCCGACCGTCCAGTACGCCGTGAGAGGTACCCCCATGAGCAGTCCGCCGCCGGGCCCTGACGAACCCGCAGCGACCCTCCCCACCGACCGGGCGGTCTTCGGGATCAGCGCCGTCCTGGTGCTGGCGGTGGTCGCCTGGGGGGTCTTCGCCCAGGACTCCCTCGGCGACACCTCCAGCACCGCGCTCGCCTGGGTGCTGCACAACTTCGGCTGGCTGTTCGTGGTCGCCGCGGACGTCTTCCTCGTCCTCACCGTCCTGCTCGCCTTCAGCCGCTTCGGCCGCATCCGGCTCGGCCGCGACGACGACGAGCCCGAGTTCTCCACCCTCGCCTGGGTCGCGATGATGTTCAGCGCCGGCATGGGCATCGGCCTGATGTTCTACGGCGTCGGCGAGCCGCTCCAGCTGTTCGCCGCCCCGCAGCCCGGCTCCGGAATCGAACCGCAGAGCCCGGCCGCCGCCCAGAGCGCGCTGGAGTTCTCGCTCTTCCACTGGACGCTGCACCCGTGGGCGATCTACGCGGTCGCCGGCCTGGCCCTCGCCTACACCACCTTCCGCAAGGGCCGGGGCAACCGGCTCTCCGCCGCCTTCGTCCCGCTGATCGGTAAGCGCGGCGCGGACGGCTGGGCCGGGCGGGCGATCGACCTGCTCGCCGTGTTCGCCACCGTCTTCGGCTCGGCCACCAGCCTCGGCCTCGGCGCCCTCCAGGTCGCGGACGGCCTCGGCTACATCTCCTCGGTGCGCAACACCGAGAACGCCCAGCTGGTCATCATCGGCTCGCTGACCGCCGCCTTCGTGCTGTCCGCCTTCTCCGGCGTGCACAAGGGCGTCAAGTGGCTGTCCACCGCGAACGTCGTACTGGCCTCGCTGATCATGGTCTTCGTCTTCCTGGTCGGCCCGTCGGTCTTCGTGCTGGACGCGATCCCGTCCAGCGTCGGCGGCTACCTCTCCGACCTGGTCGCCATGTCCACCCAGACCGGCGCCTTCACCGACGAGGCCTGGCTCGGCACCTGGACGATCTTCTACTGGGCGTGGTGGCTCTCCTGGGCGCCGTTCGTCGGCACCTTCATCGCCCGGATCTCGCGCGGCCGCACCGTCCGGCAGTTCCTGCTCGGCGTCCTGCTGGTGCCCAGCGGCGCCACGGTGATCTGGTTCTGCGTGATGGGCGGGACGGCGATCCGGCTGGACTCCACCGGCGCGGCCGACCTGGTCGCCACCATCCCGCAGGGCGCCGAGGCCTCGCTCTTCGAGATGCTCGACGCCCTGCCGCTCGGTTCGGTGACCAGCGTGGTGGCGGTGCTGCTGGTGATGACCTTCTTCATCACCAGCGCCGACTCCGCCTCGCTCGTCCTCGGCTCGCTCTCCAGCCGGGGCTCGCTGCACCCCCGCACCTGGCTGGTGGTGGTCTGGGGCGTCCTGATGGGCGGGGTGGCCGCCGCGCTGCTGCTGGCGGGCGGGCTCACCGCACTGCAGAACGCCACCATCCTGGTCGCGCTGCCGTTCGTCGTGGTGATGCTGCTGCTCTGCGTCGCCCTGGTGAAGGAGCTGCGCGAGGACCCGGCCGCCGGACCGTCCCGCTTCCACCCCGCGCACGGTCTGCGGGACGCCGTCAAGGTCGCCGTCGGCGAGGCGACGGCGGACGCCGGCCGGGGTCCGCGACCGCCGTCCGGGTGAACCACCGCACCCGAAGCATCCGGGCCGGGCCCCGCTCCCCCGGGTCGGGGCCCGGCCCCACAATCCGACGCCCACGCCCCATCCGGACTTCACCCGCGCGTACCGACCGTTAACGCCGCCCTGGAACGCTCTCTGACATGAACGCCAACCCTCCGGCGACCCTCGAGGATCCGCGCTTCCCGCTCCCCCAGCGGCACCGCCGCTTCCTCGCCGTCGCCGCCGTCCTCGCCTCCGTCGCCCTCGGTTCCCTGGGCGTCGGTGCCACCGTGGAGACCGTCCGGCACGACACGGTGGCGACGGCCACCGCCGGACGGTGAACTGACCCGGGCCACGACGGCCCGCTTCCCCTCCGCACCCTCGCCCGTCCCCCGCACCGCAGTCCGGCCGTCCAGGCCCCGGATGCGGTGCTTTTCGGTGTTCCGGGCCCCTCTGCGAACCGGGCCGGGCGCTCGGGGCCCGCGCTCAGAGGAGCTGGTCAGGCCCGCTGCTGGGTCCGCGGGCCAGGCTGGCCGGGGACGGCCGGCGGCTCCGGGCGGGAGTGGCGGCCGGTGCCGGGGGCGGGGAGGAGGTCCGCGGCCGGCGCGTAGCGGGCGGCGGGGGCCCGCAGCAGCCAGCCCGGGGGGCGGGTGCCGAGCGGGGCCCGGGTGATCAGGCCCATCCGCTGCAGCAGGTCGAGGGCGTCGCGCCGCAGCGCGGTGCGGTCGGCGAGGTAGTCGCGGCGCCAGCCGGCCGGGAGGCCGTACTCGTCGGCGATGTCCCCGAGCACGCCGTCTATCAGCGCGTCCGGGATCGACACGTCCGTGCCGGCGCTCTCCCCGGGGAGCGGGCGGACCTCCTCGACCAGGCGCTCGACCAGCAGCAGGGTGGCCTGGGCGAGCATGCCGGTACCGGGCAGGGCCAGATCGGTGAGCTCGTCCGCGGGGTCGAGCAGGGCGACGCCCTCGGCCCGCAGCTCGGCCTCCAGACCGAGGAAGTCGGTGAGGGCGGCCGGCCCGGTGTGGCGGTGGCGGTCCAGCCAGGCCCGCTGGTCCTCGGTGAGGTCGGCGCCGAGCGCGGCCGGGGTCTCGGCGAGGCGGCGGCGGACGGCGATCGCGGGCTCGGCCGCGGCGGCCCGGCGGATCAGGTCGGCGGCGTCGTCCGCGAGCGCGGGCGGACCGGCCGGGACGGCGCGGGCGAGCTCCCGGTCCACCGTCAGGACGGCCGCCGGGTCGGCCTGGGCCGGGGCCTCGGTGAGCACCTGCCAGTCCGCCAGGGCCGCGAGGGCGGCGGCCAGCTCGGCCGGGTCGGCGGCCAGCCCGGGGGCGGCGGTGTCCATCGCCTCCAGCAGCCGGCCGAGCGGCAGCTCCTCGGGGGCGTCCACCAGCAGCGCCAGCGCGAGCGCGAGTTGGGCGTACGCACCGGGCGTGAACGGGACTCCGGTGCCGGGGTGTTCGAGCCGGCGGGCGCCACCGGGGCCGAGGCCCGCCTTGCAGAGCCGGGCATGCCAGGGACCGACCACCAGCCGGTAGCCGAGCAGGGTGTCGAACCGCTCGGTCAGCCAGTCCCGGTGACGGCGGATCAGCGGGAACCCGTCGGCGTGCGGTCCGGCGGCGGTGACCAGCGGATGGGCCAGCAGCAGCCGGGCGGCGATCCGGCGCTCGGCCGCAGCGGAACGATCCAGCGGACAGGCGGCGGCCCGCGAGCGCTCGGGCTTGCGGTGCCGGCCCGGCCGGCCCGCACCGGCGTCCGGCAGGGCGGCGTCCGGGGCGTCCGCGTCCCGGCGGGCCCGGCGCACACCGCGCACCGGACGGGCCTCCCGCAGCCGCAGCACGGCCGGGGCGTGCGCGGTCGGCCCGTGCCACCAGCTGACCTCGGCATCGGCCGGGCCCGCCCCCGGCTCGGCCAGGACGCCGAAGTGGCGGGCGGGGTAGAGCCCGAAGGAGGCGGCGCACAGGTCGTCGGCGGTGCCCGGGGAGGCCTCGGCGAACCAGTGGGCCAGCCGCAGCAGCCCGGGGTCGGGTGACAGCCCCTCGGCGGCCCCGGCCGACCCGCCCGCCCGGGCACGGCCGTGCTCCGGCCGGGCGCCCTCCTGCGGACCGTCAGGGCGGACGCCGCGCACGGCGATGCCGGCGTCGGTGGTCCCCCGCCGCGCCCCGCCCTCGCGCCCGTCCGACGTGCCACCGGCCACCCGCGTGGTGCCGGTCGCGTACTCCTGCTGCTCCATGTCGTGGACCAGACTAGACGCTGGGCGCCGCCACCGGTGGCAGTGGCCGGGGCCGGTGGGCGATCGACCGGCCCCCGGACCGCCCCGACCCGGCGGCCGACCGGCCGCACCCACAGCTACGCGCCGGTAACAAACCCTTCCCCCACCGGGTACGGTCACCTATCGTGCCGAGCACGGGCCCGCCAGGGCGCCCCTCACCCGCCCGACCCCCGGAGGACACCGCCGTATGAGCATCCGTACGACCACCCGCGCCGTCATGGGCGGGCGCCTGCGCTCCGCCACCGGGCTGCTCACCGGCTTCGCCGCCACCTCGGCGGCCCACCTGGGCGCGATCCTCACCGAGTCGCCCGTGCTGCGGCACGCCACCAAGCCGGCCCTGATGCCGCTGCTGGCCGCACACAGCGTCACCGCGGCGACCGCGGCCGCCCAGGAGGCCCCGAAGCTGCTGGCGCCGGCGCTGCTGCTGAGCGCCGGCGGGGACGTCCTGCTCCAGCTCGGCAACGACCCCGCGTTCCTGGCGGGCATGGGCTCCTTCGCGGCGGCACACGTCTGCTACGTGACGATGTTCGTCCAGCGCGGCGCGCTCACCGACCGGCGGCGGGCGGCCGTGGTCGCGGTGGCGTACGCGACGGCCTGGGCGGCGATGGTCGGTCAGCTCTGGCCGGACCTCGGGGGCCTGCGGGTCCCGGTGGCCGGCTACAGCCTGCTGCTCACCTCCACCGCCGTCACCTCGGCGGGCCTCGGCTGGCGGACGGGCCTGGGCGGGGCGCTGTTCCTGCTCTCCGACACGCTGATCGCCACCAAGCTGGCGAAGTGGCGGGAGCTGCCGGGGCATCAGTTCTGGATCATGGCCACCTACATCCTGGCCCAGTACCTGCTGTCCACCGGCCTCCTGAAGGCCCTGCGCGAGGAGGACTCCGCCACCGGGGCGGCCGCCCGGCCCACCGGGCCCGCCACCGGGTGGAGCGCCCGGCCGGTCACCGCCTGACACGCCTGCGCCGCCGGACCATCGGGCCCGGCGGCGCAGGGGGTGGAGCGGGTGGAGCGGGCTCAGACGGACCCGGCGCCGCCGCGGCGCCGCAGCAGCCAGAAGCCGCCGATACCGCCCGCGACCAGCGCCGCGCCGCCGGCCAGCTCGGCCGGGTTGGCGGCCACCGAGCCGCCGAGACCGGTCTTCACCGCGCCGTGCGGAGCGACCTGCTGACTGCCCGCACCGGACTGCCCGAGCGAGCCGGCCCACTCCCCGGCCGCCTTGCCCCACTCGCCGAGGCTCTCGGCGGGCGAGGAGGACGAGGAGGCGACGGTCGTCACGGTGACGCTGGTCGAGAAGGCACCGCCGTCGGGGCAGGTGCCGTCGACCTTGCTGGCGCCGCCGTCCCTGCTCGCCAGCCGGGCGGAGCCGGTGTGCTTGCCGTCCGAGCCGAGGGTGAGGGTGGCCGGACCGCCCTCGAAGGCCGCGGAGCTGGCGGTGATGGTCTTGGCGTTGGGCTTGTCGGACTTCTCACAGGAGACCGTGACCGTCACGGTCTGGCCCGGTGCGGCCTGGGACGGGCTGACCGTGGCGGCGCCGTCCTTGGCCAGCGCGAGGGGGGCCGTCAGGCCGGTCAGCACCGTCGCGCCGATCAGGGCGGCGGCGGCCGTACGCATGGAGCGCATACCCGAACCTCCGGGATTCTCGGGCGCAGCCGGGGACTCCGATGTCCTCGTGATCGAACAACTACACCCAGTCACTCACCGACAGTAGGCACGCGCCCCCCGCCCGGCCACCGCTCGGGACCGTTCGGGGGACGGGCCGCCAGGTCCGGACCGACCCGGACCGGGCTCAGAGGTCCAGGTCGACCACGACCGGCGCGTGGTCGGACGTGCCCTTGCCCTTGCGGGCCTCGCGGTCGACGTAGCTGTCCGTCACGGCGTCGGCGAAGGGCTTGTTGGCGTAGGTGAGGTCGATCCGCATGCCCCGGTTCTTGGGGAACGCCAGCTGGCGGTAGTCCCAGTAGGTGTAGGGGCGGTCGTACTTGAGCGGGCGGGGCACGACGTCCTGGAGGCCGGCCTCGCCGAGGGCCGCGAGGGCGGCGCGCTCGGCGGGGGTGACGTGGGTCAGGCCCTCGAAGGCGGCGAGGTCGAAGACGTCCTCGTCGGTGGGCGCGATGTTGAAGTCGCCCAGGACGGCGAACGGCCGCTCCCCCGCGGCGTCCTCCAGCGAGGCCTGGCGCAGGGCCTCCAGCCACTCCAGCTTGTAGCGGTAGTGGGCGTGGTCGACCTCGCGGCCGTTGGGCACGTAGACCGACCAGACCCGGACCGGCCCGCAGGTGGCGGCGATGGCGCGCGGCTCGACGTCGGGCAGCAGGGCGTCGTCGGCGAGGTAGCCGGGCTGGCCCGGGAGGTCGCGGACCACGTCGTCCAGGCCGATCCGGGAGACGATCGCGACGCCGTTCCACCGGCCGGTGCCGTGGGCGGCCGTCTCGTAGCCCAGCTCGCGCACCGGCTCGTACGGGAAGGCGCTCCCGGCGCACTTGAGCTCCTGGAGGCAGAGCACGTCCGGCTTGGCGCTCTCCAGCCACTCCAGGAGTTTGGGCAGCCGCGCGGTCACGGAGTTGATGTTCCAGGTGGCGATGCGGACGGTCACGGCGGGCGGCCTTCCCGGTGGTGCGGACAGGAGCGGGCGAGGGGTGGGCGGCCCCGCAAGGCCGGGAACGCCCACCCCGAATCTACCGCCGCGCACTGACAAACCGGTCGGCTCAGGGGGCGGGCCGCACCACCGCGGCCGCGCCGCCGCCGCGCCGCACCGGTTCGGCGGCCGCCACCCAGCGGCCGTCCGGCAGCCGCTCGACGCCGGTCGCGGCGCCGATCTCGGGTGTGGTGGCGAAGGCGTGGCCGAGCGCCTCCAGCCGGGCCCGCTCGGGCAGCGCGAGGAAGCCGGGCTCGGCCTGGGTGGCCGCGGTGTTGCGCTGGCTGGCGCGCGGTGCGGCGATCGCCTGCTCCAGGCTCAGGCCGCGGTCGAGCCGGCCGAGCAGGACCTGCAGGGTGGTGGTGATGATGGTCGCGCCGCCGGGCGAGCCGGCCGCCAGGACGGGCTCGCCGTCGCGCAGCACGATGGTCGGCGAGAGCGAGGAGCGCGGGCGCTTGCCGGGCCCGGGCAGGTTGGGGTCGGGCACCCCGGGGACGAGCGGGGTGAAGCTGAAGTCGGTCAGCTCGTTGTTCAGCAGGAAGCCCCGGCCGGGCACGGTGATGCCGCTGCCGCCGGTCTGCTCCAGGGTCAGCGTGTAGGAGACGATGTTGCCCCACCGGTCGGCGACGGTGAGGTGGCTGGTGCTCAGCCCCTCGTACGGCTCGGGCGCCGCGGCGCCGGCGCTCGCGCAGTCGGCCGGGTGGCGCGGGTCGCCGGGCGCCAGCGGGCTGGTGAGCGCGCGGTCGGGGCTGATCAGGCAGGCCCGCGCGGCGGCGTAGCGCGCGGAGAGCAGCTCCTTGGCGGGGACGTCGGAGAAGCGCGGGTCGCCGACCCAGCGGTTGCGGTCGGCGAAGGAGATCCGGGTGGCCTCCAGGAAGTGGTGGTAGTACTGCGTGGTGTCCAGGGCGGACAGCTCGCCGTCCTCCAGGATGCCGAGCGCCTCGCCGACGGTGGTGCCGCCGGAGCTGGAGGGGGCGATCGAGTAGATGTCGTAGTCGCGGTAGGCGACGTGGGTGGGCTGCTGGCGGCGGACCTGGTAGGCGGCCAGGTCGGCGGCGTCCACCTTGCCCGGGCGGGCGTTGCGCCCGGAGGCCGGGTCGACCGGCGGCTGCTGGACGGTCCGGACGACGTCGGCGCCGAGCGCGCCCCGGTAGAGCGTCCCGGTGCCCTCCCGGCCCAGCTGGCGGTAGGTGGCCGCCAGGTCGGGGTTGCGGAAGGTGGAGCCGACCGCGGGCAGCTTGCCGCCGGGCAGGAAGAGGCTGCGGGTGGCGGGGAAGTCCTTGAACCGGTCCTGGTTGAGCGCGGTCTGGTCCTGGAAGGTCTGGTCGACCGTGAACCCCTGCTCGGCGATCCGCTCGGCGGGTTTCAGCGCGTCGGCGAACGAGCGCTTCCCCCACGCCTGGACGGCCGTCTCCCAGGTCGCCGGGGAGCCGGGCACCCCGACCGAGAGCCCGCTGGTGACGGCGTCCGCGAACGGCAGCGGCTTGCCGCCCTCCAGGAACAGCCCCTCGTCGGCCGTCCGGGAGGCCGTCTCCCGGCCGTCGATGGTGTGCACCCGGCCGCTGTCGTGGTCGTAGTAGACGAAGTACCCGCCCCCGCCGATGCCGGCCGAGTACGGCTCCGTCACGCCGAGCGCCGCCGCCACGGCCACCGCCGCGTCCACGGCGTTGCCGCCCTTGCGCAGCACCTCGATGCCCGCGGCCGTGGCGTCCGCGTCCACGCTGGCCACCGCCCCGCCCCAGCCCACCGCCTCGGGCGCCTTCGGTGGCGGCCCCGCCGCCCCGGCCGGCCCGGCGGCCGAACAGACCAGCGCGGTGGCGAGCAACAACGGCGGGGTGATACGGGCCAGAGCTCTCATCCGAGGGCCTCCTGAGTCGGCGTCAGCTCCGTTGTTTCACAGGAGGCATGGACCGGACAACAGGGCATCGCGGCTACCAACGGGTAGTTGACACACCGCCGGCCCTGTTCCCGTTCGCTAGTGCCGCGTCAGGCAACCTTCGCCCCGTCGCGGGCAAAAGTTGCCTGACGCGGCACTAGGACACGCTGCGCTCCACCCGGCGGCGCTTGATGGTGCGGAAGCGGCGGGCGACCTGGCGGGCGAGGTCGGCGGCGCCGACCAGGCCGGCCTCGTTGCCGAGGGCCGCGTGCACGATGGCGGCCTCGGGCCGGAAGCCGCGGCCGGTGAGGGTGCGACGGAAGGTGTCGCGGGCCGGGGCGAGGAGGAGATCGCCGGCCTCGGAGACACCGCCGCCGATCACGAAGCGGCCGGGGTCGAGGGCGGCCGCCAGGTTGGCGATGCCGACGCCGAGCCAGGTGCCGACCTCGTAGAGCAGCTCGGTGGCGGTCGGGTCGCCGGCCCGGGCGGCCTCGGTGACCAGCGGGCCGGTGATGCCCTCGACCGCGCCGCCGGCCCGGGCCAGCAGCGGCTGCACCACCGGTGACTCCTCGGCGACCAGCTCGCGCGCGTCCCGCACCAGGGCGTTGCCGGAGGAGTACTGCTCCCAGCAGCCCCGGTTGCCGCACGGGCAGCGGTGCCCGCCGGGCACCACCTGCATGTGCCCGAACTCGCCGCCCAGCCCGTACTTGCCCCGGTCGACGTAGCCGTCGCGGACGACGGCCCCGCCGATGCCGGTGCCGAGGGTGAGCATCACCATGTGGTCCTCGCCGCGCCCGGCGCCGAACCGCCACTCCGCCCAGGCGGCCGCGTTGGCGTCGTTCTCGACGATCACCGGGAACCGCAGCCGCTCGCTGAGCGCCTGCTGGAGCGGCTCGTTGCGCCAGTTCAGGTGCGGCGCGAAGAGCACCTTGGAGCGGTCCGCGTCCACCCAGCCGGCCGCGCCGATGCCCACCGCGTGGACGTCGTGCCGGTCGGCGAGCTGGAGCACCAGCTCGACGATGACGTCCTCGACGACCTTGGCGCTCCTGCTCTTGTCCGGGGTGTCGGTGCGCAGCTTCTCCAGGATCCGGCCCTCGCCGTCCACGACGCCCGCGACCACCTTGGTGCCGCCGATGTCGACACCGATGGTGGGCAGCCGCAGGATGCCCGCGGGCAGGGCGCGGCGGCGGCGCTCGGCGCGCGGGCCGAGGCCGAGCAGGTTGGGCAGGACGGCCGGCCGGGTGGTGCCATGCGGGCTGGTCATGGCTGCGGGCGCTCCTTCGGGTCGGTGGAGGGGTCGGGGCGGCCCAGTTCGTGCGAGAGCTCGGCGAGGTCGGAGCCGCCCGCCATCTCGGTGGTGAGCTGTTCGAGGCTGATCTCCGCCCGGGGGTGGCTGCCGGCCATCCGCCCCCGCTTCAGCAGGGTGAAGTGGTCGCCGACCAGGTGGGCGTGGTGCGGGTTGTGGGTGATCAGGACGACCCCGAGCCCGGCGTCGCGGGCGGCGGTGACGTACTTGAGCACCACCCCGGACTGCTTGACGCCGAGGGCGGCGGTCGGCTCGTCGAGGATCAGGACGCGCGCCCCGAAGTGGACGGCCCGGGCGATCGCCACGCACTGCCGCTGGCCGCCGGAGAGGGTGCCGATCGGGCGGTCCACGTCGTGCAGGTCGATGCCCATCCGGGCGAGCGCCTCCCGCGTGGTGGCGCGCATCCCGTCGGCGTCCAGCCGGAGGCCGCCCCAGCGCCGGTACCCCTGTTCGGAGCCGAGGAAGAAGTTGCGCCAGACCGGCATCAGCGGCACCACGGCGAGGTCCTGGTAGACGGTGGCGATGCCGAGGTCGAGGGCCTGGCGCGGGGAGTCGAGCCGGACCTCCTCGCCGCCGACGGTGTAGCGGCCCTCGTCGTGCCGGTGCAGCCCGGCGATGATCTTGATCAGGGTGGACTTGCCGGCGCCGTTGTCGCCCAGCACGCAGCTGATCTCGCCGGCGTGCAGGGTGAGCGAGACGTCCTGGAGCGCCCGGACGGTGCCGTAGGTCTTGCCGACGCCCTCCAGGGAGAGCAGCTCGGCGCCCGGCTCCGGGTGCCCGCCGGCGACCGGCCCGTCGGTCGGGATCGGCGCGTTCATCGCGGCCCCCGCTCGGCCCGGCCCTTGACCCAGGAGTTCAGCAGGGCGGCCAGCAGCAGCATGGCGCCGAGGAAGAACTTGAACCAGTCGGGGTTCCACTGGGCGTAGATGATGCCCTTGCTGACCATGCCGAAGATCAGCGCGCCGAGCGCCGAGCCGACCACCGAGCCGTAGCCGCCGGTGATCAGGCAGCCGCCGATGACGGCCGCGACGATGTAGATCAGCTCGTTGCCGACGCCCTCGCCGGACTGCACGGTGTCGAAGGAGAACAGCAGGTGCTGGCCGAGCACCCAGGCGCAGAAGCCGACGCCGAGGTAGAGCACCGTCTTCGTCCGGGCCACCGGCACGCCGACCGCCCGGGCGGCGGCCGCGTCCCCGCCGACGGCGAAGACCCAGTTGCCGAAGCGGGTGCGCAGCAGCACCCAGCTGCCGGCCGCCAGCAGGCCGAGCCACCACCAGACGGTGGCCTTGATCGTCAGCCCGCCGACGGTGACCTCGGAGGCGAACAGCCAGCGGCAGGAGGCGAAGCCCTCCATGTCGGAGATCGGCTTGGTGGAGACGGTGCCGGAGACCAGCTTGGTGACGCCGAGGTTGGCACCGGTGAGCATCAGGAAGGTGCCCAGGGTGACGATGAAGCTGGGCAGCCGGGTGCGGCCGAGCATCCAGCCGTTAAAGCCGCCGACGGCCAGTGTGACCAGCAGCGAGACCAGGACGCCGACCCAGGTCACCGCGGTCAGCTGGTAGCTGACCATGGACGAGGTCAGCGCCGCGGTGGTGACCAGCACGCCGGCCGAGAGGTCGAACTCGCCGCCGATCATCAGCAGCGAGACCGGTACCGCCATGATCCCGATGGTGGAGGCCGCGTACAGCACGGTGCCCAGGGAGGAGACCCGCAGGAAGGGCTCGGCGACGGCGGCGAAGACCAGGAACACCGCGACGGCGGCGATCAGCGCGCCGAGCTCGGGGCGGGCGAGGATCCGCCGCAGGGCGGCCGGGCGGTCCTGGACGAGGAGGTCGGTGCTCAACGCGTCCCCCTCGCGACGTACTCGGCGAGCGCGTCGGCGTCGTCCCTGGTGAGGATCTGCGGGCCGGTGAGCACGGGCTTGCCGCCGCCGAGCATGTCCAGGTTGGAGCGGTAGAGCCAGAGCAGGTCGACGCCCTCGTAGCCCTGGAGGTAGGGCTGCTGGTCGACGGCGAAGCCGACGCTGCCGGACTTGAGGCCGGCCACCACCTGCGTGCCCAGGTCGAAGGTGTCGAGCTCGACGGTGCGGCGGGCGTCCTGGACGGCCTGCAGACCGGTGGCGGCCATCGGGCCGGAGAGCGTGAGCACGGTGTCGATGCCCTGGTCGGCCTGGAGCTTGGCGGAGATCGCGGCGCGGGCGTCGGGCATGTTGACGCCGTCCACGTAGAGCACCTGGAAGGAGCCGGCGGCCTTGGACTGGGCGCCGGAGCAGCGCTGCTCCTGGCCGACGTTGCCCTGCTCGTGGATCACGCAGAGCACGTTCCGGCGCCCGCGCGCGGCGAGCTCGGCGCCGGCCGCCTGGCCGGCGGTGGTCTCGTCCTGGCCGATGTGGGTGAGCGCGCCGAACCGGGCGGAGTACTCCTGGCCGGAGTTGATGGTGATCACCGGGATGCCGGCGGCCTTGGCCTTGCCGAGCACGTCGCCGAGCGCGTCGCCCTTGGCGAGGGTGACCAGCAGGCCGTCGACCTTCTGGTCGATGGCCGCCTGGACGAGCTGGACCTGGTTCTGGGTCTGCGCGTCGTTGGAGTACAGGAAGGTGATGTTGTCCTTGGCCGCGGCCTGCTCGGCGCCCTTGCGCACGGTGTCCCAGAAGGCGTCGCCGGCGCCCGCGTGGGTCACCATGGCGACCTTCCAGCGGGGGGTGGTGACGGCGGCTCCGGCGGCCGCGGCGGCCCTGTCGCGGGCCTGCTCGGCGCGGAGGCCGCCGGTGCTGCTGCAGCCGGCCACGGCGGCCAGCAGCACCAGGGCGGCGCAGACCGGCCGGAGCCGGCGGGAAGGGCGAAAGCGGGTTGTGCTCATCCCCATAGTCTCGCTTCCCGCCGCACGGGCTCTTGCACCGCCTCGCCCGCCGCCGCGGTCCGTCCGGGCGGTATCGTGCCCGCGGGGGAAGATCCTGGGAGTTCGCTGGGCATCCCGCCCGGCCGAAGTCCGGATGAGGGCCGCCCAGATGGCAGACTATGTCCGACCCGAAAAGGGATCATCACGGAAACGTGATGTTCCTCTCAGGTTCCGCACAGATTCGGACGGCAACCGACCCCCGTTCCAGACCGTCTGATGCCATTGGAGTGCGTTCCGGGCGAGTGGGGCCCGGGGCGGCTTGCAACCCGGATACGAGAACTTGATGCAACTGGTAGGTACGCCATTCTTCGTCTGCACGGTGATCCTCGTGCCGATCTCCATCGCGGTGGCGATGCTGCTCTGGGGCAAGGTGCGAGGCCCCGAGCCGGTGCGGATCCTGTCCAGGCTTGCCATGATCGTGTTCTGCCAGGTCACGGCCGTGGTGATGGTCTTCGTCATGGTCAACAACGCCAACCTGATCTACGGCAGCTGGGACGACCTGCTCGGCACCGGCAACCACGTCCGGGCCGTGCCCTCCGTCCCGCCGGCCGACCCCGCGGCGCCGGGCGCCGCGACCGGCACCCCGGCGCCCGCCGGTGACGCCAAGCCGCCCGCGAAGGCGCTGCAGTCCTTCAAGGGCGTCGACGACCCGAAGGTGCCGAACGACGTCCAGAAGACCGAGCTCAAGGGCCAGCTGTCCGGGGTGGACGGCGAGGTGCTGGTCTGGCTGCCGCCGCAGTACCACGACCCGGCGTTCAAGGACAGGAAGTTCCCGGTCGTCGAGCTGATCCCGGGCTTCCCCGGGTCGTCCTCCACCTGGTACGGCACGCTGAAGGTCTCCGAGCAGCTGAAGCCGCTGATGCAGCAGGGCAAGGTGGCGCCGTTCATCCTGGTCTCGCCGCGCACCCTGCTGCTGGGCAACAGCACCGACGCCGGCTGCACCGACGTGCCCGGCAAGGTCAACGCGGACACCTGGCTGACCCGGGACGTCCCGCAGATGGTGCTGGACAACTTCCGCGCCGACCCGTCCCCCGACCGCTGGGGGGTCGCCGGCTACTCGGCCGGCGCCCACTGCGCCACCAAGCTGTCCCTGGCCCACCCCAACCGCTACCGGGCCGGCGTCAGCCTCTCCGGCTACAACGACCCGGCGGTCGAGAAGGACTCGCTGGTCGGCAAGGACGCGAAGCTGCGCGAGGCCAACAACCCGGTCAACATCGTGAAGACCGCCGCCCAGCCGCCGAAGGTCGCCCTGTACATCAGCGGCAACAAGGGCGACGGCTACGAGGACGGCCAGGCCATCGCGGCGGTCGCCAAGGCCCCGACCACCATCCAGGTCCAGGAGACCACCGGGCCGCACTCCAGCGACGTCTGGAAGAACATGGTGCCGGGCGTCTTCGAGTGGCTCACCTCGGTCATCCCGGCCCAGCCGTAACCGAGCCGGACACGAGGGCCCGCCGCGCAACTGCGCGGCGGGCCCTCGCGCGTTCCGGCGGGACCCGCAGGGGCCGCCGCGGAGCCGTGCCGGAGCAGGACGGCTCAGGCCAGTTCGAGCGCCAGGTAGAAGTCCACCCGGTCCTCCAGCCGGGAGAGGTCCCGGCCCGTCAGTTCCTCGATACGGCCGATCCGGTACCGCAGCGTGTTGACGTGGACGTGCAGCTGGGCGGCGCAGCGGGTCCAGGAGCCGTCCGAGCGCAGGAACGCCTCCAGCGTGCGGACCAGGTCCGCCTGGTGCTCGATGTCGTAGGCGATCACCTTGTCCAGCAGCCGGCTGCGGAAGGCCCGGCGGACCTCGTCGGGGACGGCGGCCAGCAGCAGCACGTGCGAGGCCAGCTCCTCCGGACCGGCCACGCAGACCCGGCCGACCCGGGCGGCGGCGATCCGGCGGGCGTGCCGGGCCTCCTCCAGCGCGCCGCGCAGGCCGCCCGCCTCGGAGGCGGGGGCGGAGACGCCGAGGGTGATCCGGCCCTCCGAGCCGAGGCCGGCCTCCAGCGGGGCGAGCAGCTCGCGCAGGGTGTCGGCGGGCACCGTGCTGTCGAAGGCGGGCATCACCACGACGGCGCCGGTGCCGGCCCCGGCCACCAGGGCGCGGTCGGTGGTCCCGTTGAGAGCTTCCTCCAGGACCGAGCGCACCACCCCTTCGGGCAGGCCCGTCCCCTCGGCGCTGAGCACCAGCCAGGAGCCGTCCGGCGTCTGGGGCTTGGGCTCGGGGCTCTCGTAGCGGGCGGCCATCGCACTGGAGGCGTAGAGGGTGCGGCTGATCTCGGTCGGGTCGGCGTCGCGCTGAAGCAGGGTCAGCACCTCGTCGGCGAGGCGGCGGCGCAGTCGGCGGCCCTCGTCGCGGCGGTGGCGCTCGGCGGCGACCAGGCGGGCCAGGTTCTCGGCGAGCTGCTGGCGCTTGCCGGTCCACTCGGTGACGTCGCCGGCCACCGCGAGCACCCAGTCGGCGAGCGGCGCCTCGGTGTCGGCCAGCGCGGGGGCGGGCAGCAGCGAGTACGAGCCGGTGGCCAGCCGGGCCCGGTGCGGGGGGCGGCGGCGCTGGCGCTGGGCGCCGAGGTGGGCGCGGACGAGCTGGTCGCGGTCCTCGGCGGAGAGCCGGTCGGCGGGTCCGGCGATCACCGCGCCGGTCGGGGTGAGCACCCAGCAGTCGAGGTCGAGGTCGCCGCCGAGCAGGTCGAGGACGGCGTCCAGGCCGCCGCCGCCGGCCGCGGAGACCAGCAGCCGGTGGCGGTCGACCAGGGCGGCCAGGTCCGCGGCGCGGTCGGCGGAGACCTGGCGGCCGATGAACTCGGTGACCGTGCCGAAGGCGATGTCGTCGGGTACGGCCAACAGGGGCATCCGGTGGCGTCGACACGCCTCGACCAGGTCCTCGGGGACGGGCCCGACCTCGGCCTCGCCGGCCGCGAGGGCGACGGCGCCGCCGGCCACGATGGTGCGCACGAAGCGCTCGGAGTCGGCCGGCGCGGTGCGCCAGAGCATGCCGGTGAGCACCAGCTCACCGCCGTGGAGGTAGCGGCCGGGGTCGTGCAGGTCGGTGGTCATGACGCCGCTGACCTGCCGGTCCAGCTCCTCCTCGGCCGCGAGCAGGCGCAGTCTCGGGGCGCCGGGGGCGAGCAGGTCACGGACACGCATCCGCGGACTCCTAACGGGCTGGGGTGAGGGTGGGGGTGCCCGAGCACGCGGTCCGGGGGGTCACAGTGTGCCCGAACATCAGTCCTCGGTGTTACGTACCGACCGGCACCCGGATTACGGGCCCGTAGCTTGGGAATCACGGCCGGATTACGGTCGTAGGTGGCGCCCGGTCCACAGCTGGGCTGCGAGATTGTCGTCCTTAGAGGAACGTACAGGATGGCGGGCGGGACCACAGCCGGGGCTTCATGCCATCGGTGACTGCCAGTGGGCCCCGTCACAGCGGTTCACTGGCAAACACGCCGCCGGACACGAACCGGTGACCAGGATCCGACGCCGAGGCAACGAAGCGGTTTGCGTGGTCCGAACACCGGGTTCCGGGCACTGTGCCCACCCGCCCGGCAGGCGACGACTTGAGGAGACACCCGCATGGAGTTCCTTCGGCCCGCTACCTGGGACGAGGCACTCGCGGTGAAGGCTGAGTACCCGACCGCGCTGCCCATCTCGGGCGGTACGGACGTCATGGTCGAGATGAACTTCGACGTGCACCGGCCATCCGCGATTCTCGACCTGAACCGCATCACCGAGCTCACCGAATGGTCGAACGACGGCGACGTCGTCCGGCTCGGTGCCTCCGTCCCGTACACCCGGATCATCGACGAGCTGTCCGGCCCGCTGCCGGGCCTCGCGCTGGCGTCCCACACCGTGGGCTCCCCGCAGATCCGCAACCGCGGCGGCGTGGGCGGCAACCTCGGTGGCGCCTCGCCCGCCGGTGACGCGCACCCCGCGCTGCTGGCGGCCGGCCGGGACGTCTTCGTGGAGGCCGCATCCGTGCGCGGCACCCGGATGATCCCGATCGACGAGTTCTACGTCGGCGTCAAGCGCAACTCGCTGGAGCAGGACGAGCTGATCCGCGCGGTGCACATCCCGGTCGCGGACGGCCCCCAGCAGTTCTCCAAGATCGGCACCCGCAACGCCATGGTGATCGCGGTCTGCGCCTTCGGTTTCGCCCTTCACCCGAAGAACGGCACCGTCGGCACCGGCATCGGTTCGGCCGCCCCCACGCCGCGCCGCGCCGTGGCGGCCGAGGAGTACCTGCAGGGCGTGCTCGCCGAGCGCGGTCTGTGGGAGTCCGGCGACCTGCTGGGCGCCGAGGTGATCCAGCAGTTCGGCGAACTGGTGAAGGCCGCCGCCTCCCCGATCGACGACGTCCGCGGCACCGCCGACTACCGCCGGCACTCGCTGGCCGTGATGGCCCGCCGCACGCTCACCTGGACGTGGAACGACTACAGCAAGCAGATCAGGAGCGCGGCATGAGGGTCACTTTCACCGCCAACGGCAAGCCCGTCGAGGCGGACGACGTCTGGGAGGGCGAGAGCCTCCTGTACGTGCTGCGCGAGCGGGTCGGCCTGCCGGGTTCGAAGAACGCCTGCGAGCAGGGCGAGTGCGGCTCCTGCACGGTCTACCTGGACGGCACCCCGGTCTGTTCCTGTCTGGTCGCGGCCGGCCAGGTGCAGGACCGGGACGTGCGCACCGTCGAGGGCCTGGCCGACGAGGGCGGCGAGCTGGGCCTCGTCCAGCAGGCCTTCGTCGACGCCGGCGCCGTGCAGTGCGGCTTCTGCACCCCCGGCCTCCTGGTGCAGACCGACGCGCTGCTGGAGCAGGACGCCCAGCCGAGCGACAACGACATCCGCGAGGCGCTCTCCGGCAACCTCTGCCGCTGCACGGGCTACGAGAAGATCATGGACGCGGTGCGGCTGGCTTCCGCCCGCAAGTGCGCCGGCAAGGGGCTTGGAGCATGAGCACTCGAACCATCCAGGGTCAGAAGAACCTGCAGAACATAAACCAGGCCAGCAAGGACGGCATCGGCGGCTCGCCGCTGCGCCCGGACGGCAACCTGAAGGTCAGGGGCGAGTTCGCCTACTCGTCCGACATGTGGCACGAGGACATGCTCTGGGGTATGGCGCTGCGCTCGCCGCACCCCCGCGCCAACATCCTCTCGGTGGACATCTCCGAGGCCCTGAAGGTCCCCGGCGTGTACGCGGTCCTCACCCACGACGACATCCCGGGCTCGAAGTTCTACGGCCTGGAGATCCAGGACCAGCCGGCCCTGGCGATCGACAAGGTCCGCTACCACGGTGAGGCGATCGCGCTGGTCGCGGCCGACCACCCGGAGACGGCCCGCCGCGCGGTGAAGAAGATCAAGGTCGAGTACGAGGTGCTCACCCCGATCACCACCGAGGAGCAGTGCCTCGACCCGCAGACGTACGGCTACGTGCACGAGCCGCACGAGTACAAGTCGCACGGCTACGGCAACATCTGCCACGAGCAGAAGCTGGTCTCCGGCCTGGGCGTGACGGACGAGGTCCGCGCGCTGGCGGACGTCATCGTCAGCGGCGACTACGAGGTCGGCATGCAGGACCAGGCCTTCCTCGGCCCGGAGTCCGGCCTCGCGGTGCCCGCCGAGGACGGCGGCATCGACCTGTACATCGCCACCCAGTGGCTGCACGTGGACCGCCAGCAGATGGCGCCCGTGCTGGCCCTGCCGGAGGAGAAGGTCCGCCTCACCCTGGCCGGCGTCGGCGGTGCCTTCGGCGGCCGCGAGGACCTGTCGATGCAGATCCACGCCTGCCTGCTGGCGCAGCGAACCGGCAAGCCGGTCAAGATCGTCTACGCCCGCGACGAGTCCTTCTTCGGCCACGTGCACCGCCACCCGGCCAGGATGCACTACGAGCACGGTGCCACCCGCGACGGCAAGCTGGTCTTCGCCGACTGCCGGATCGTGCTGGACGGCGGCGCCTACGCCTCCGCCTCGCCCGCCGTCGTCGGCAACGCGGCCTCGCTCGGACACGGCCCGTACGTGATCCCGAACGTGAAGATGCACGCCATCGCGCTCTACAGCAACAACCCGTCCTGCGGCGCGATGCGCGGGTTCGGCGCCGTCCAGGCCGCGTTCGGCTACGAGACGCAGATGGACAAGCTGGCCGCCGAGCTGGGCATGGACCCGGTCGAGCTGCGCCAACTGAACGCGATGGCCGAGGGCGACCACCTGCCCACCGGCCAGCAGATCGACTCGCCGGCCCCGGTCGCCGAGCTGCTCCGGCGGGTCAAGGACATGCCGCTCCCGCCGCCGCTGGACCTGGCGAACCTGGACGTCCGCCAGATCCCGGGCGCGCTGTCCAACACCTCGCACGGCGAGGGCATCGTGCGCGGCGTCGGCTACTCGGTCGGCATCAAGAACGTCGGCTTCTCCGAGGGCTTCGACGACTACTCCACCGCGCGGGTGCGGATCGAGGTCATCGGCGGCGAGCCGGTCGCCATGGTGCACACCGCGATGGCCGAGGTCGGCCAGGGCGGCATCACCGTGCACGCCCAGATCGTCCGCACCGAGCTGGGCGTGGAGCAGGTCACCATCCACCCGGCGAACACCGAGGTCGGCTCGGCCGGCTCCACCTCCGCCTCGCGCCAGACCTACATGACCGGCGGTGCGGTGAAGCTCGCCGCCGAGGCGGTCAAGCAGGCCGTGATCGACAAGGGCCGCCGGCGCTACGGCTGGACCCAGACCGATCTGACGCTGGCCGGCGGCAAGGTGGTCTCGGAGTCGGCGGGTTCGCTGATCTCCATCGTCGACCTGCTGCGCGACGACGCGATCGACCTCACCCGTGAGCACCACCACCGCCCGACCGTCCCGTTCGACAAGGAGACCGGGCAGGGCTTCGGCCACGTCCAGTACACCTTCTGCGCCAATCGCGCGGTGGTCGACGTGGACGTCGAGCTGGGCCTGGTCAAGGTGGTCGAGCTGACCGCCGCCCAGGACGTCGGCAAGGCGCTGAACCCGCTCTCGGTGGTCGGCCAGATCCAGGGCGGCTGCACCCAGGCGCTCGGCCTGGCCGTGATGGAGGAGATCATCGTCAAGGACGGGAAGGTGCGCAACGCGTCCTTCACCGACTACCTGATCCCCACCATCCTGGACACCCCGCCGATCCCGGTGGACATCCTGGAACTGCCCGACCCGCACGCCCCGTACGGGCTGCGCGGTGTCGGCGAGGCCCCGACCGTCTCCGCGACGCCGTCCATCGTGGCCGCCATCCGCAACGCGACCGGCCTGGCGCTCAACCGGATCCCGGTCCGGCCCGAGCACCTGACCACCGAGACGCCCGGCGCCCTGTAGGCCCGGGCCCGTGAACCTCCCCGGGGCGGCGACAGTCTTCCCCGCCGCCCCGGGGCAGCACCACCCGCACCACTCGCACCACCCGCACCACCCGCACCACCCGACGCAGTGAAGAGCACCACCCATGCACCAGCTGACACCGAGCGAACGTCCCATCCCGCTGCCTCTCCCACGCCGGGGTTCTGCAGCGGTGCGCACCACCTACGCACCGCAGGCACTGCCACAGAGTGCGCCCAGTGAGTCGAGTAGTCCCCCTGTGCCAACTTCGTTGACTGGCTGTCAGGTCGGCTCGCCCACCCCAACCCCCTTTGACACTTGGGAGTGGACATGACCCGGATTCCCACGGAGCCCGGCACCACTGAAGACAGACCCGCCGAGGACGACACCCCCACGTCGGCCCCGGCCACCTCCCCGAAGAGCGCGCTGGACGCGTACTTCAAGATCTCCGCACGGGGATCGACCCTTGCGAACGAGCTCCGCGGCGGCCTCACCACCTTCATGGCGATGGCCTACATCATCCTGCTCAACCCGATCATCCTGAGCGGCGCCGACGTCACCGGCGTCAAGCTGGACCACGCGGCCCTCACCACCGCGACCGCGCTCGCGGCCGCCGTCACCACGATCCTGATGGGCGTGGTCGGCAACGTGCCGCTGGCACTGGCCGCCGGCCTCTCGGTGTCCGGGGCCGTCTCCGCCCTGGTGGTACCGCACACCACCTGGCCACAGGCCATGGGCCTGTGCGTGATCTACGGCCTGCTGATCGTCCTGCTGGTGGTCTCCGGCCTCCGCGAGAAGATCATGAACGGCATACCCCTGCCGCTCAAGCACGCCATCACCATCGGCATCGGCCTCTTCGTCGCGATCATCGGCTTCTACAAGGCCGGCTTCGTGCACACCGCCGGGCCCACCCCGCTGTCGCTCGGCCCCTTCGGCGAGCTGTCCGGCTGGCCCGTCCTGATCTTCTGCCTCACCCTGCTGACGATCTTCGTGCTGATGGCCCGCAACGTCCGCGGCGCGATCCTGATCGGCATCGCGGCCGGTACCGTGCTCGCGGTGATCGTCAACAAGGTCGCCCACGTGCCCGCCGAGGCCTGGAAGAGCGCGGCCCCGGTGTGGCCCGGCAGCCCGGTCTCCGCCCCCGACTTCAGCCTCTTCGGCGACGTCGACGTGTTCGGGGCCTTCGGCGGCAAGGGGCTCGGCGCGATCAGCGCCTCCGTCGCCGTCTTCACCCTGGTCCTGGCCGGCTTCTTCGACGCGATGGCCACCATCATCGGCGTCGGCACCGAGGCCGGACTGGCCGACAAGCAGGGCCGGATGCCCGGCCTGTCGAAGGCGCTGTTCATCGACGGCGCCGGCGGCGCGGTCGGCGGCCTGGCGGGCGCCTCCGGTCAGACGGTCTTCGTGGAGTCCGCCACCGGCGTCGGGGACGGCGCCCGGACCGGCCTCGCCTCCACCGTCACCGGCGGCCTGTTCGCCCTGATGCTGTTCTTCTCGCCGATCGCCGCGATCGTCCCGGTCGAGGTCGCCTCCGCCGCCCTCGTCGTCATCGGCTCGATGATGATGAGCCAGGCCCGGCACATCGACTGGTCGGACCGTGAGATCGCCATCCCGGCCTTCCTCACCTGCGTCCTGATGCCGTTCACCTACAGCATCACCGCCGGTGTCGCCGCGGGCGTCATCTCGTACACGGTCATCAAGGCCGGCCAGGGCAAGTGGCGCGAGCCCGGCCCGCTGATGTGGATCCTGACCGTCGTGTTCGTGGTCTACTTCGCGCTCACCCCGATCAAGTCCTGGCTCGGCGTGCACTAGCAGCACCGCCGCCGTACGGGAATCGTTTCCCGTACGGCGGCACCTCCCCCTCCGCTCACCGATCCGCCCACCGACCGCGATCCGCAAGGAGCTCCCCGACATGCAGGACATCGCCGAGCAGCTGCAGGCCTGGCACGCGTCCGGGCGCTCCTTCGCCGTGGCCACGGTGGTCGGGGTGTCCGGCAGCGCGCCGCGCGACCCGGGGGCCGCCCTCGCCGTCGACGCCGCGGGCGAGGCGATCGGCAGCGTCTCCGGCGGCTGCGTCGAGGGGGCCGTGTACGAGCTGTGCCAGGCGGCGATCGCCTCCGGCGAGCCGGTGCTGGAGCGGTTCGGCTACAGCGACGAGGACGCCTTCGCGGTCGGCCTGACCTGCGGCGGCATCCTGGACGTCTTCGTCCAGCCGATCACCCCCGGCGCCGACGCCGCGCTCGACGCGGGCATCACCTACATCGCCTCCGGCACCCCCGTGGCGCTCGCCCGGGCCGTCGCCGGGCCGCCGGCCCTGGTCGGCGCCACCGTCAGCGTCACCGCCGACACCCACCACGGCACCCTCGCCCCCGCGCCCTGCCCCCCGTCGACCGCCGACACCCCGGCGACGGGCCGCCCCGCGCGACACCTCCTCGTCGCCCTGGAACGCGCCGTCGTGGCCGAGGCCCGGGCCATGCTGGACGCCGGCCGCACCGGGCGGATCGTCCTCGGCCTGGACGGGCGCCCCTGCGACGACGCCGACCAGGGCACGGTCACCTTCTTCGTCGAGTCCTACGTGCCCGCGCCCCGGATGATCGTCTTCGGCGCGATCGACTTCGCCGCCGCCGTGGTGCGGATCGGCCGGTTCCTCGGCTACCACGTCACGGTCTGCGACGCCCGCCCGGTCTTCGCCACCGAGCGGCGCTTCCCCGAGGCCGACCAGGTCGTCGTCGACTGGCCGCACCGCTACCTCGACTCCCAGCTCGACCGGATCGACGGCCGGACGGTGCTCTGCGTCCTCACCCACGACGCCAAGTTCGACATCCCGCTGCTGGAGCGCGCCCTGCGGCTGCCCCTCGGCTACGTCGGCGCGATGGGCTCGCGCCGCACCCACCGGGACCGCGACGCCAAGCTGCGCGAGGCCGGCCTGACCGAGGCCGAGATCGCCCGGCTGCGCTCGCCGATCGGCCTGGACCTCGGCGCCCGCACCCCCGAGGAGACGGCGGTCTCCGTCGCCGCCGAGATCATCGCCCACCGCCGGGGCGGCAGCTGCCTGCCGCTGAGCGCCGGCGACGGGCCGATCCACCACGACCTGGCGCGCGCCCAGGAGCCGGACGCCGCCGACGGGAAGAAGCCGCAGCCGCACGCGGCGTGATCCCACGGCGCACCGGCGCCGCGTTTCAGGCACCGCGTTCCGGCGCGCCCGTTTCACCGCACCACGTTGTAGGCCTCGCACAGCAGCGCCGGGGTGGTCGGGATGCCGACCTCCTGGAGGATCGGCATCAGCACCGCCGCGAAGTGCTCGAAGGCCTCGCGGGACTCCCACACGTCGGTGACGTGCCAGCCGCCGTCCGGCGACGGGCCGGCCGCGTGCAGGACCAGCCCGCGCACCGGCCAGTCCGACGGCGAGTGCAGCCCGGTCCCGCCGGTCAGCCGGTCCACGGCCTCCTCGTACTGCGCCTGGCCGACGCCGGGGAACTCGAACGCCGCGATGATCGCCATGGGGCTGCTCCTGCCTGGTGGGCTGTCGCCTCCCATGCAGCCCCGCCCCCGCCCGGACGGCCATCCCGGCGCCCCCACCCGGGTGACGTTGCGGGCCCCGGACGGCGGCGGGACGCTGGAGGTCAGGGACCCTCCCTGACGCCCCGGTCCGGGGAAGGAGCACCCCATGCGTGCCCTGCTGGAAATCACACTCGACACCGCGACGAGCAACCGGCTGATCACCGACGGCGCGGTCGCCGGGATCTTCGACCGCCTGATGGGCGACCTCAAGCCCGAGGCCGCCTACTTCTTCGCCCGCAACGGCCGGCGCAGCCAGATCCTCGTCGTCGACGTGGCGGACGAGGCCGCGCTGCCCGGCATCTGCGAGCCGTTCTGGCTGCAGTTCAACGCCGAGGTCGACGTGCACATCTGCATGGACGCCGCCGAGCTGCGCGAGGGCCTCGGACGGCTCGGGCGCTGAGCGGCGGAACGCCGGGCCGCCGCGCGGCCGGCCGCCGCAGCCGGCCGCGCAGCACCCGGGCGAAGCCGACCAGGACGGTCCCTCATCGTAGGGGCTGCACCGGCCGCACCCGCTCGGCCACCGGGCGGCCCTCCTGCTCGGTCGGGTCGTACTCCACCTGCTGTCCCTCGGTCAGCGCCCGTTCGCTCGCCGAGCCCTGGATCGAGTCGAAGTACACGTAGAGCGCGGGCCCGCCGTCGTCGGGGGTGATCAGGCCGTAGCCGTGGTCGACGTTGTAGGACTGCACGGTGCCGGTGGCCATGGGAGCTCCTTCGCTCGCGCCGGGTGGTGGACCTCCTGGGTACCAAACGCCCGGGCCCGGACCGGGCACGACGCGCCCTAGGATCGGGACGACCGGAAGGGGTGGGCCTCATGCGGGCGGCGCGGGCGATTTCACTGCTGCTGCTCCTCCAGGCACGGCGGAGCATGACCGGGGCCGAGCTGGCCGCCGAGCTGGAGGTGTCCGAGCGGACGGTCCAGCGGGACGTCCTGGCGCTGGCCGAGGCGGGCGTGCCGGTCTACGCCGACCGCGGCCGGGCCGGCGGCTACCGGCTGCTGGACGGCTACCGCACCCGGCTGACCGGCCTGGACCGGGCCGAGGCCGAGGTGCTGCTGCTCGCCGGACTGCCGGGCCCGCTGGGCGACATGGGGCTCGACGGCCCCGCGCTGGCCGCCCGGCTGAAGGTGGTGAGCGAGCTGGGCGAGGCCCCCGCCACGGGGGTGCGGCGGTTCCACCTGGACGCGCCCGGCTGGTTCCGCACCGCGCCCGTCCCGCCGCTGCTCGCCGAGGTCTCCCGGGCCGTCTGGGGCGAACGGCTGCTGCGGGCCCGCTACCGGCGCGGCGCGGACGCCGTCGAGCGGACGCTGCGGCCGTACGGGCTGGTCCTGAAGGCGGGCGCCTGGTACCTGGTGGCCCGGCCGCAGGACGCGGACGGCGCCCGGGCGTACCGGGTGGACCGGCTGACGGAGGCCGAGCCGCTGGCCGAACGGTTCGAGCGGAACGAGGCGTTCGACCTCGCCGCGTTCTGGGAGGCCAAGGCGGCCGGGTTCGCCCGCTCGCTGCTGCGGGAGAGCGTGCTGGTCCGGCTCAGCCCGCTCGGCGCCGAGCGGCTCCCGCACCTGCTGGAGCCGCTCGCGGCCCGGCAGGCGCTGGACTCCGCCGGGGAGCCGGACGGCGACGGCTGGGTCACCGTCCGGCTCCCGGTCGAGTCCTCGGAGGTCGCCTACGAGGAGCTGCTGCGGCTCGGCCCCGAGGCCGAACTGCTCGAACCCCCGGAGCTGCGGCGGCGGTTGGCGCGGGCGGCGGCCCGCAGCGCGGCGCTGTACGCCGCTCAGCGGTAGCCGGCCGGGTCCAGCGGGCCGTCCGCCGTCTCCGCGTCCACCAGGTAGCTCCAGGCGTCCGGGCGGCTGCCGTCCAGGTCGGTGAAGCCGTACTCCTTCGCCAGGGCGGCGCTGGAGAGCGAGGCGGCGTTGAAGCGCCCCACCTCCGGGTCGCAGGCCAGCGCGACCACCGCGCGGCCGACGTAGGCGGGCGACTCCGAGATGCCGAAGTCCGGCTGCTTCGCGGTGGCCTCGCGCCAGGTCTGCTCGGTGACACCGAAGTGCTCCAGCATCATCTCCGAGCGCAGCCATCCGGGGGTCAGCGCGACCGCCGTCGCGCCGCGCGGGCCGAGCTCGTGGCCCAGGGCGAAGGCCATCCGCAGCACCGAGGACTTGGCGAGGTCGTAGAAGAGGGAGTTGCGGTAGCGGGTGGCGTTGTACTCGGCGGTGCCGTCGGTCATCTCCACCACCAGCCCGCCCGGGCGGCGCAGCAGCAGCGGCAGCAGGTGGTGGTTGGTGATCGCGTGCGTCTCGACGGCGAGGCGCAGCAGCCGCAGCCCGTTGTCGAGGTCGTGCTCCCAGACCGGCTTCTCCCACTCGAAGAGGTTCTCGCCGCCCCAGATGTCGTTCACCAGGAGGTCGAGCCCGCCCTGCTCGGCCTCGACCCGCTTCGCCACGGCCGCGACCTCGGCGGGGACGAGGTGGTCCGCCCGGACGGCGATCCCGTGGCCGCCGGCCGCGGTGACCAGCTCCGCCGTCTCCTCCAGGGTCTCCGCCCGCCCGTACTCCGACCGGTGCCCGCCGGCGCTGCGCCCGGTCGCGTAGACCGTCGCCCCGGCGGCCCCCAGCTGCACCGCGATCCCCCGCCCGGCCCCCCGGGTCGCCCCGGCGACCAGTGCGACCTTGCCCTTGAGCGGCTGTGCCATGTCGTGCCCTTCCGTGGTGCCTGCTCCGTCACCACCGATGCTGCCGTGGAATCCCGACACCTGCTGTCGGGATTCCACGGGGGGACGAACCGTTCTCCCGCGCCACGCACCCGCCGGTGGGCCGGGCGGGGGGACACGCCCGGTCCGGGTCAGTCCGCCGCGCCCGCCGGGACGACCCAGCGGGTGGGCTGACCCGTGACCGCCGCGATCATGTCGTAGTCGCCGTCGTAGTGCAGGACGGTGGCGCCGTGGCGCTCGGCGGTGGCCGCGATGACGAGGTCCGCCACGGACAGCGCCCGCCAGTTGCCGACGGCGGTGAGGAGGGCCTGGACCTCGACGGCGCGGTCCCACACCTCGTCGGGCGTCGACAGCCAGTCGAAGCCGCCCAGGCCCTCGCGGATCCGATCGGCGTCGCTCTTGGACCGGGCGCTGTGCATGATCTCCAGCTCGACGGCGCCGCAGAGCGCGAGCAACCCCTCGTTGAACAGCCGGTCGACCACGGCCCGGACCGCCGGCTTGGGGTAGCGGGCGAAAGCCGACTTGTCGATCAGGAAGCGCTCACTCACCCTTGTCCACCGGTCCGGTGAGATCGGGCAGCCCGCCGTCGGCGAGCCAGCCGAGGAACTCCCTGCCCTTACGGCGCTTCACCGCGTCCTCGAGGGCGGCGTTGACGGTGGCCACCTTGGTCGTCGTACCGAAGATCTCGGCGGCCTCGGCCAGCAGTTCGTCGTTGACGTCTATCACGGTACGGGCCATGGTCGACCTCCCAGAGCGGCACGGGCCTGCGATATCAAAGTCAAGCCTAAGTGATATCGCAGGCCCGTGGGATCGCTCGTTCAGGTCACGTTGAGCCGGGCCGCCAGGCGGAGCAGGCCCGGGGAGAGGCGGCTCAGGAAGCGGGCGGCCTTGGCCTCGGGGGTGACCGGGACGACCGCCTTGCCGGTGCGGACGGCGTGCAGGATCGCGGCGGCGACCTTCTCCGGCGGGAAGCCCCGGCGGGCGTAGAGCCGCGCGGCGCGGGCCTGCTTGGCGGCCTGCTGGTCGGGGGTGGTGGCGGAGAAGGTGGAGGTGCGGGTGATGTTGGTGTTGACGATGCCCGGGCAGATGGTGGAGACGCCGATGCCGTGCCCGGCGAGTTCGGCGCGCAGGCAGTCGGAGAGCATGAAGACGGCGGCCTTGCTGGTCGCGTAGGCGGTCAGCGCCTTGGACGGCAGGTAGGCGGCGGCCGAGGCCAGGTTGACGATGTGGCCGCCCCGGCCGCGGTCGGCCATCAGTGCGCCGAAGGCGCGGCAGCCGTGGATGACGCCCCAGAGGTTGACGTCCAGGACCCGCTGCCACTCCTTCTCGGTGGTCTCCAGGAACGTCCCGGAGTGGCCGATGCCCGCGTTGTTGACGAGCACGTCGGGGACGCCGTGCTCGGCGGCGACCTCCCGGGCGAAGGCCTCGAAGGCGGCGCCGTCGGCGACGTCGACCCGGTAGGCGCGGGCGGGCGGGCCGATCAGGCCGGCGAGTTCGGCGGTGCGCTCGGCGGCGGGCAGGTCGAGGTCGCAGACCACGACCCGGGCGCCCTGCTCGGCGAAGGCCAGCGCGGTGGCCCGGCCGATGCCGCTGCCGGCGCCGGTGACGACGACGAGGGGGCCACCGGCCGGGTCGGTGCGGTGCCCGGCACCGACGGTGGCGGTGAAGTCGCGGACCAGGCCGGCCACGGCGCTTCCCTTCTCCAGGAGGGCGGACCAGTGGGTGGCGTGCAGGGAGCGGCGGGTCAGGTGCGGCACCCAGCGCTCCAGGCCCTCGGAGAGGTGGGTGCCGACGTAGTGGTCCCGGGTGAGGGTGATCAGCTGGACGGGCACCTCGGTGGGCCGCTCGCGCGGGTTGCGCAGGGTGGGCCGCATGTTGGCCCGGTAGAGCTCGATGCCGCGCACCGCGTCCCGGCGCAGGGTGGGCTGCGGGTGGCCGGCGCGCGGGGTGACCTCCTCCAGGTCGCGCAGCACCCGGGGCCAGGCGCGGGCCAGCCCGAGCCGCCAGATGCCGGGGGCGAGGTAGGGCAGGTGGAAGGCGGTGATGTACCAGGAGGCGACGCCCTGGGCGAGCAGCTGGCGCAGGTGGCGCGGGGTGGGCCGGCGGTAGCGCTCGCGCAGCCAGTGCCCCATGTGGTCCAGGCAGGGGCCGGACATCGTGGTGTAGGAGGCGAGCCGCTGCTCGGCGCCGGGGGTGGTGACGGCCTCCCAGGACTGCAGCGAGCCCCAGTCGTGGGCGACCACGTGCACCGGGCGGTCCGGGCTGACGGCGTCGGCGACCGCGAAGAGGTCCGCGGCCAACTGCTCCAGCCGGTATCCGTCGCGGGAGGCGGGGGCCCCGGAGGCGCCGGCGCCGCGCACGTCGTAGCGGACCACGTGGTGGTCGCGGGCGAGGTCGGCGGCGACGTCGTCCCAGACCGCGTGGGTGTCCGGGTAGCCGTGCACCAGCAGCACGGTGGGTGCGTCCGGGTCGCCCTCCTCGAAGACGGCGAGCGGCAGCCCGCCCGAGTGGACGGTGCGGCGGCGGGTGGTCATCGGGCCTCCTCCAGCGTGGTCCAGCGCCGCACGTGCGGCAGGTCGTCGTCGAGCCAGTACGCGTCGTCCTCGGTCACCACGAGGAGCTCCTCGAACTTGATGCCCACCCCGCGGAAGCCGATGTGCGGCTCCACCGCCCACAGGCCCGGGGTCGGCGCGTGCCGGGAGGACCGGCCGTCCGCCCAGAGCGGTGAACGGCCGTGCAGGCGTTCGCTGATCAGCTCGCGGCCGAGCGTCTGGAGTGTACGCACCCCGAAGCCGAGCACGTTCACCCCGGCCGGGCCGCGGGCGGTGGTCCGCGTCACCTGGTGGCCGATCACCCGGCCCGGGTAGACCCGGTGGCGGTTGTCGTAGCCGTGCGCGGCGATCTGCGCGTCCACCGCCGCGTACACCTCGTCGAGCGGGCGGCGGGCCCGGACCTCGGCGAGGATCAGCTCGCGGTAGACCTTCAGGTCCGCGGCGAGCCGGTCCCAGACCGGGTTGTCGCCGACCTTGCCGCCGTAGCCGATGTCGGCGGTGTAGCCGTCCACCACGGGCGCGCAGTCCAGCACGTAGGGCATGCCCTCGGCCAGCCGGCGCCCGCCGGCGAAGAACTGCAGCGGGGTGTGGAAGTTCCGGAACGCCGTCCGGTCGCCGAACCAGGCGAACGGGACGTGGAAGAAGTCCTGCACCCCGGCCGCGACCAGGCAGCGGCGCAGCTCGGCGGTGGCCTGCCGCTCGGTGACGCCCGGTTCGATCCAGGCGGCGACCTGTTCGGCGCAGTGGTAGGCGAGCTGCTGGGTCTCGCGGAAGCGGGTGAGGTCGTGCTCGGTGTACGGGAAGGACGGGGGTTTCGCCATCGCGGGGGGCTCCTTGCTACAGGTCGAGGACGAGGGTCTCGCCCTCGGCGGCCCGGGAGACGCAGGGCAGCAGGGCGCCGGCGGCGCGCTGCTCGGAGGTGAGGCGGCGGTCGCGGTGCTCGGGGGCGCCGGCCAGCAGGCGGACCTCGCAGGTGCCGCAGAAGCCCTGGCGGCAGGAGTACGGGAGGTCCGGGCGGGCCTCGCGCAGCACGTCCAGGGCGGAGCGGTCGGCGGGGACGCCGAGGGCCGGCCCCTCGGCGCCGAGGCGGACGGTGAACGGCTCGCCGCCGGTGACCGGCGCGGCGCCGAACCGCTCGAAGTGCAGGGCGGCGGACGGCGCCGCGGCCAGCGCGCCCTGGACGGCGGCGAGCATCGGGGCCGGGCCGCAGCAGTACACGGCGGCGCCGGGCGGGGCGTGCGCCAGCAGCTCGGCGCCGGTGGGGACGCCGTGCTCGTCGTCGGTGCGCAGCTCGACCCGGTCCGGGCCGAGCGCGCGCAGCTCCTCGGCGTACGGGAGGGTGTCGGCGCTGCGGCCGACGTGGACCAGGCGCCAGTCGAGGCCGTGGCGCTGCGCCTCGCGGGCCATCGGCAGCAGCGGGGTGATGCCGATCCCGCCGGCCAGCAGCAGCACGGCGGGCTCGGCGCAGAACGCGAAGCCGTTGCGGGGGCGGCGGGCCGTCAGGCGGCTGCCGGTGTGCAGTTCGTCGTGGATCTCCACCGAGCCGCCGCCGCCCCCGGGCAGCCGGCGGACGGCGATCCGGTAGCCGCGGCGGTCGGCCGGGTCGCCGCAGAGCGAGTAGTGCCGCTCGCGGCCGGAGGGCAGGCCCAGGCGCAGGTGCGCGCCGGGCTGCCAGCCGGGCAGGTCGCCGCCGGACGGGTCGGCGAGGTGCAGTTCGACGACGTCGGTGGCGATCGTGCGGCGGTCGGCGACGACCAGGCGCAGCGGCGCGGCGGGGACGCTGTAGGGGCGGCGGGGGCTGCGGCGCAGCAGGGGGAGGCCGAGGGCCGGGGTGTAGCGGTCGCCGAAGGTGGTGAGGCGCTGCATGAAGCGGTCGGCGCGCGGGCGGCCGTACAGGTCGGGGGGCGGGTTGCGCAGGTCCATCCGGGCGGCTCTCCTGGCGTGGGCGGTCAGTGGGCGGCGGCGCGGGCGGCCGGGGAGGTGGCGAGGTAGCCGAGCGCCTGGCTGGAGGAGCCCTCCTGGGTGGGGTGGTAGCCGCGTCGCAGGTACCGCAGTCCGGAGCGGACCGACTGGAGCGGGTCGGGCAGCAGGCCGCGCCTGGCGATCAGCCGCGCCTCGCGCCAGCTGGGCCGCAGCCGGCCGTCGAGGGTGGGGTCGGCGGCGAGCAGGAAGCGTGCGCCGCGCACCCAGAGGTGGACCAGCAGCGGTCCGGAGACGACCATGCCGCGGACCCGGCGCAGGTAGCCGGGGTCGAGGTGGACGAGCAGGTCGAAGGCGACGCTGCGGTGTTCGACCTCCTCGGCGCCGTGCCAGCGCAGCAGGTCGAGCATCGTCGGGTCGGCCTCGGCGCGGTCCAGGCCGGGGGAGTTGAGCGCCCAGTTGCCGAGGAAGGCGGTGAAGTGCTCGATCGCCGCGATGAAGGCGACCCGCTCGATGACGTTCTCCCGGTGCCGGGCGGGCGTGAGGCCCTCCTTCTCGCCGAGGACGCGCTGGAACAGCCAGGAGATCTGGCGGACGTACGGGCGGGGGTCGAGGCCCTGGGCGAGCAGGTGTTCCAGCACCTCCTGGTGGGCCTCGGCGTGGATGGCCTCCTGGCCGATGAAGCCGAGCACCTCCTCTTTCAGCTGCTCGTCGCGGACGAGCGGGAGGGCCTCCTTGAAGACCTTGACGAACCAGCGCTCGCCCTCGGGGAGCAGGAGGTGCAGGACGTTGATGATGTGGGTGGCCATCGGCTCGTCCGGGATCCAGTGCAGCGGCAGCCGGGACCAGTCGAAGCGGACGTCCCGGGGCTCCAGGACGAGGCTGTCGTGCACCCGGGCGGCGGGGGCGGCGACGGCGGGGACGGGGGTGGGGGCAGTGGTGGGGGCGCTGGTGGGGGAGGTGGATCGGGGCATGGGAGGGCCCTCCTGTACCTGGGGGCGGGCGGCTCGGCCCGCGCCGGTCCGCTTGGCCTGCAGCCAACCTACTCGCGGGTAGTGGTCGCTTCAAGGGTTTCGGCGACCCTTATCGACATCGAGTCTAATAAGTGATGTGCACCGCGGCGGCCTCCGGGAAACACGCCCCGGGAAACACCAAGGGCCCCGCCGTTCGGCGGGGCCCTCGCGGGGCTGCGGCGCGGTCGGGCCGCGGGCGGTGCTGCGGTCAGACCGCCATGGCCAGCATCAGCGGCGCGGCGCGGGCCGCGAGCAGTTCAGCCGCGGCCTTCAGCCGGTGGACGTTGTCGAGCGGCATCGAGGTGGCCAGGCAGCCGACGGTGCTGCCGGCCGTCACCGGGACGGCCGCGCAGACCGTGCCGAGCGCGTACTCCTGGATGTCCAGCACCGGCACGGTGGCCGGCTGCCGCTCCAGACGGTGCATCAGCTGGTCGGCGTCGGTGACCGTCCGGGAGGTCAGCCGGGCCACCGGGTGCCGGGAGAGGTGGTCGAGGCGGCCGTCGTGGTCCAGCTGGCTGAGCAGGCACTTGCCGATCGCGCTGGCGTGCGCGGTGGCCCGGAAGTCCACCCACTCCTGCACCGCCGGGGCGTGGTCGGCAGCGGAGACCGCCTCCACCGACAACTCCCCGTCGTGGTACCGGCTGAAGTACACCGCCGCACCCAACTCGTCGCGCAGTTCGGCCAGTTTGCGGTTGAGCCGGGCCCGTACCAGCTGCTCGCGGTTGTGCTGCCCGAGCAGCGCGAAGGTGCCGCCGAGCACCCAACCGCCGTCCTGGCACTGGAGGTAGCCCTCGATCTCCAGGATCTCCGCGAGCTGCCGGACCGTCGGCAGGCCGAGCGACGTCTCCCGGGCGAGCGTCACCAGGGTGGCGCCGTCGGGGTGCCGGTCGACGGCCTCCAGCAGTCTCAGGGCGTGCTGCAGAGAGGTGAACGGACCGGGCACACCCTGGTCCAGCATGGCGTGACGACCCGGGACTGGTGTCGACATGTCGTCCCCTTCCGATGTCCAGCACGCGGAGCTACCCGCGGGCGCGTCTCCAGCCTAACCACCCCGGGGGCCCGGCAGTTGCCGTCCGCGAATATTCGGTGAAGGTGCTGGACAACAGCGGGCCCCTCCCCCACTGCCCTGGAGGGAGAGGCCCGGTGTGCGGCCGCCGGGGTGCGGGCCCCGGCGGCCGGTGAGGGTGGTCGGTCGGTGTGCGGGAGGGTCAGCCCTCGTCGCCGGCGCGCAGCCGGGTGACGGCGGCCTCCAGGCGGGCGCCGTACTCCTCGTCGGCCGCGTGGAAGTGGGCGAGGTTCCTCTCGACGATGTCGTCGCGCGTCACCTGCGCCAGGAAGCCCGCGATGTTGCCGATCAGGCGGGTCTTCTCGCCGTCCGACATCAGCCGGTAGAGCTCGCCGGCCTGGAAGAAGTCGTCGTCCTTGGTGTGCGCCGGCGTGGTGTAGGTGCCGGTGTGGCCGTCCAGCCGGACCGGCGCGGCGAGCGCGCTGTCGGTCTGGGCCGGGCCGTCGTACGAGTTGGGCTCGTAGTTCCTGCCGCGGCCCGACTTGTTGACGGCGGAGAGGCCGTCGCGGCCGTAGTTGTTCGCCTCGGTGGCCTTGGGGGCGTTGACGGCGAGCAGCGTGTGGTTGACGCCGAGGCGGTAGCGCTGGGCGTCGGCGTAGGCGAACAGCCGGCCCTGGAGCATCTTGTCCGGGGACGGGCCGATGCCGGGCACGAAGTTGTTCGGGGAGAACGCGGACTGCTCGACGTCGGCGAAGACGTTCTCCGGGTTCCGGTTGAGGACGAGGCGGCCGACCTTGACCAGCGGGTAGTCGGCGTGCGGCCAGACCTTGGTGAGGTCGAAGGGGTTGAAGCGGTACTCGGCGGCCTCGGCGACCGGCATCAGCTGGACGTAGAGGGTCCAGGACGGGAAGACGCCCCGCTCGATGGCCTGGTGCAGGTCGCGCTGGTGCGAGTCGGCGTCGGCGCCGAGCACCTCGGCGGACTGGTCGCCGTCCAGCGAGCGGATGCCCTGGTTGGTCTTGAAGTGGTACTTCACCCAGAACGCGTCGCCCTGCTCGTTGACCCACTGGTAGGTGTGCGAGCCGTAGCCGTTCATGTGGCGGTAGGAGGCCGGGATGCCGCGGTCGCCGAACAGCCAGGTGATCTGGTGGGTGGAGGCCGGCGAGTGGGCCCAGAAGTCCCAGACGTTGTCCGCCTCCTGGACGCCGGTGAACGGGTCGCGCTTCTGCGAGTGGATGAAGTCGGGGAACTTGATCGGGTCCTTGATGAAGAACACCGGGGTGTTGTTGCCGACGAGGTCGTAGTTGCCCTCCTCGGTGTAGAACTTCAGCGCGAAGCCGCGGGGGTCGCGCACCGCGTCGCTGGACCCCAGGTTGCCCGCCACGGTGGAGAAGCGCAGGAACAGCTCGGTGCGCTTGCCGACCTCGGAGAGGAAGGCCGCCCTGGTGTACTGCGAGACCTCGTCGGTGACCTCGAAGTAGCCGTACGCGCCGGAGCCGCGGGCGTGCACGACGCGCTCCGGGATGCGCTCGCGGTTGAAGCGGGCCAGCTTCTCCAGGAGCTGCTGGTCCTGGATGAGCAGCGGGCCGTACTCGCCGGCCGAGGCCGAGTTCTGGTTGTCGGCGATCGGCGCGCCGGACTCCGTGGTCAGGATCTTGGACATGGAGGGTCCTTCAGGTGTCGATAAAGGCGGTGCGTGGAGGGGGGTGGCGGCGGGTCAGGCGCCGAGCAGGCGCCAGGCGGCCGAGCGGCGGCGGGAGGACTGCTCGCCGTCGGGGCCGTCGGCCGGCCGGAGCGCGGCGACGGCGGCGGCGGCCGCGGCCCGGTCCGCCAGCGGGCGGGCGGCGGCCAGCGCGGCGGCCTCCTCGGCGGTGAGGCCGGCCTCGGCCAGGGCGGCGGCGGCCTCGGCGGCGGGCACGGCGTTGAACCAGCGCAGCGCGAGGGCGGCGCGGCCGGCCTCGGTCAGGCGGCCGGTCAGCCGGAGCCGGGCGAGGCCCCCGTCGGGGTGGACGTTGATGCGGACGTGGGTCACCGGGCGGCCGACGTCGAGCCGGAAGCGGTGGCGGGTGTCGGGCTGCAGGCGCGTGCGGGGCAGGATCTCGAACCAGCCGTCACGGTCCTCGGCGGGGTTGCCGCCCTGCGAGGCGTCGTAGCCGGCCAGGTCGGCCCAGCCGGGGGCGTTGGCGACGAAGTGGGTGGTGTCCACCTCGGCGGCAAGGACCTCGCCGCCCCCGGCCAGGGCGATCTGCACCCAGTCGTTGGCCTTGTCGCGCCGACGCCGGGTCTCCCAGCCCTCGCCCATGACGGAGGCGCGACCGGGAGCGTTCAGGTTGTGCGGGGAGGAGAAGTAGCGGTCGGAGGCCGCCTCGGCCACGCCGCCGTACTCCTGGGCGGCCAGGTCGAAGGTCAGGCCGTCCAGCTCGCGCGGGTCCGCCAGCACCTCGCCGTGCACCCGCAGCCGGGCGACGCCGCCGTCCGGGAAGATGGCGAGGCGGACGTGGGTGTAGCGGGTGTCGTCGTGCACCTCGAACGCGTGGGCGGTGTCGCCCTGGAGCGGGGTGCGCGGCAGCAGCTCGACCCAGTCGGCGGCCTGGAGCTCCTCGGGCGAGGGGTGTCCGGGTACCGAGGCGGCCTGCAGGGAGGCGCTCTCCGGGTAGTTGCCGGTGAAGTGCGCGGTGTCGACGATCAGTCCGCGGATCACTCCGCCGACACCGAGCCGCACGATCGCCCAGTCGTGGTCCTCGTCGGTGGGGTGCGGCTGCTCGGCGCTGACGCCGCGGCGGCGCTTGGACTCCCAGCCGTCCATGATCTGGCCCTTGTGGCCGAAGGTGTGCGGGCGGAACTCGGCGGGCTTGGCGACCAGCAGGTTCTCCGCGTCCGCGAAGGTGTCCTCGTTGGTGGCGACGACGCCCGCGCCGAGCAGCCGGGACGCCAGGTTGACCAGCTCGGTGAACGGAGCGCTCGGGGTGGTACCGGTGCTCATGGGGGTCTCCTGCCTACGGGGTGTGGGTGAGCTGGCGGCCGAACGGCGCGGCGGCGGTGTCGACCGGCCGGCCGCGCAGCCAGGTGGTACGCACGGCGCCGGTCAGCGTCCGGCCCGCGTACGGGGTGACGGGGTTGCGGTGGTGCAGCCGGGCGGCCTGCACCGCGAAGGCGCCGTCCGGGTCGAAGGCCACCAGGTCGGCGTCGTGGCCGACCGCGATGGCGCCCTTGGTGCCGGTGAGGCCGACCAGCGAGGCCGGTCCGGCGGCCATCCAGCGGACCACGTCGCCCAGCGAGTGGCCGCGCCGGCGGGCCTCGGTCCAGACGGCCGGCAGGCCGAGCTGCAGGGAGGCGATGCCGCCCCACGCCTGGGCGAAGTCCCCGCTGCCGCCGTACTCGGGCAGCAGCTTGAGGTCCGGGGTCGACGGCGAGTGGTCCGAGACGATCGCGACGAACTCGCCGTTCGCCAGGGCCGCCCAGAGCGCGTCGCGGTTGGACTCGTCGCGGATCGGCGGGCAGCACTTGAAGGCGGTGTCGCCGTCCGGCACCTCCTCGGCCGCGAGGGTGAGGTAGTGCGGACAGGTCTCGGCGGTCACCCGGACGCCGTCCTCGCGGGCCTGGCGCAGCAGCGGCAGCACGGCGGCGGAGGAGACGTGCAGGATGTGGACCCGGGCGCCGGTGCGGCGGGCGGTGTCGAGCAGCCGGGCGACCGCCGCGGTCTCGGCGTCGGCGGGGCGCGAGGCGAGGAAGTCCCGGTAGTGCACGCCGGGTTGCTGCGGTGCGGCGGCCAGCACGGCCGGGTCCTCGGCGTGGATGATCGCCAGGGCGCCGATCCGGGCCTGCTCGGTGAGCGCGGCCTCCAGGTCGGCCTGTTCCACGTGCGGGAACTCGTCCACGCCGGACGGGGCCAGGAAGCTCTTGAAGCCGAACACGCCCGCGCGGTGCAGCGGTTCGAGGTCGGGGACGTTGCCGGGGACGGCGCCGCCCCAGAAGCCGAGGTCGACCCAGGCCTGGCCCTCGGCGGTCTTCCGCTTGGCGTCCAGGCCGTCCACCGTGGTGGTGGGCGGGATGGAGTTGAGCGGCATGTCGATGATGGTGGTGACGCCGCCGGCCGCGGCGGCCCGGGTGGCGGTGGCGAAGCCCTCCCACTCGGTGCGGCCGGGCTCGTTGACGTGTACGTGGGTGTCGACCAGACCCGGGAGCAGCGCGGTGTCGCCGAGGTCGGTCAGCGCGACCGCGCCGTCCGGGCGGTCGCCGGTCGGGAGGGAGCCGTGCTCGGCGATCCGCTCGATCCTCCCGTCGCGGATCAGCACGTCGGCGGGGCGCTCGCCGTCCGGCAGGACGACCCGGCGCGAGCGGATCACCGCCGTCTCGCTGAAGGACATGGGGGACCTCCGAAACCTGGGTACGAGTGGGGTGTGCCGAAGGAATGCCCGGAGCCTAGGGCCGCCTTCAACAAAACGTCAATGTAGGAAAATACGAGAGGAGGACCGCTAGCGGGCGAGGAACTCCGCCGCCAGCCGCTCCCCCGCGACCTCGGCCAGCTCCGCCGCCCTGGTCATGCTGTCCCCCGGCTGTTCGGCCAGGTCGGTGAGCGCGTACGCGGCGGCGAAACCGGCCGCCCGCCACTCCCGCTCCGACAGCTCCAGCCGTCCTGCCACAGCGGCCACCCGAACCCCCGCCCGGGTGGCCGCCGCGGCAACGCCAGCGGGGGCCTTGCCGTGGAGCGTCTGCGCGTCCAGGCACCCCTCACCGGTCACGACGAGGCGTGCCCCACGCACGGCCGCGTCGAAACCCAGCAGTTCGAGCATCAGCTCGATGCCGGGTCGCATGGTGGCGCCCAGCAGGGCGAGGGCGGCGAAGCCGACCCCGCCCGCGGCCCCGGCGCCGGGGGCGTCGCGGAAGTCCCGTCCGACGGCCTCGCCGACCACGTCGGCGAAGCGGGTCAGGCCCTCCTCCAGGACCACCAGGTCCTCGCCGTCGGCGCCCTTCTGCGGGCCGTAGACGGCGGTCGCGCCGCGCGGGCCCAGCAGCGGGTTGTCCACGTCGCAGGCCACCACGACCTCCACGCCGGCCAGCCCGTCGGCCAGCGAACCGAGGTCCAGCCGGGCCAGTCGGCGCAGCGCGGCGCCGCCGGGCGGCAGCTCGGTGCCGTCGGCGTCCAGCAGGCCGACGCCGAGCGCCTGGACCATGCCCGCGCCGCCGTCGGTGCAGGCGCTGCCGCCGAGGCCGAGCACGATCCGCCTGGCCCCCAGGCCGACCGCCCGGCCGATCAGCTGGCCGACCCCGAAGGAGCCTGCCGCGAGCGGGGCGGTCCGGCCGCCGGGGAGCCGGGCCAGTCCGGAGGACTGCGCCAGCTCGACCACGGCGGTGTCGCCCTTGACGGCCAGCGCGGCGTCCACCGGCAGGCCGGTCGGACCGGCCACCTTGGCCGGGATCCGGGTGAAGCCGGCCGCCAGCGCGGCGGCCAGGGTGCCCTCGCCGCCGTCGGCGACGGGCAGCTCGCGGACCTCCGCGCCGGGCGCGCCGCGGCGGATGCCGGCCGCGATCCGGGCGGCGACCTCGGCGCCCTCCAGAGTGCCCTTGAACTTGTCGGGAGCTACGACCACATGGCCCTGAGTGGGGGTGGCGGGCATGGTGTGGGCCTCACTTCCGGACGTCTGGCGATGGTTCGTCAAGCATGTGCCCTCGCGGCGGACCGGGCCCCGGACAGGGCCCGGCGGATCCGCCGCCGAGGATCTGGGGGCGGCCCCCTCCCCGCCGTTCCCCTCGTCCCGCTTCCGACGTACGAGAGGCTCCCCTCGGCTGAGGGAGGAGGCCGGGCGGCGCACATCTGGCACGACCGAAGTGCCCCCGACAGGGAGTGCGCGCCGCCGGTCTGGTCGATCGGCAGGGGGCGGATGAGCCCCAGCCCGCCTGCCGATCGGGTCTGGCCTCCTGGTGGCGCGGGCACGACCGGATAGGTACACGCCACCAGGAGGAGTCAGGGGGAGCGGGGCTACGCGACCTCGCGGCCCGAGAGCCGCTCGACGCCGCGCAGCAGCGCCGAGTGGTCGAGCGAGCCGTCGCCGTTCGCCCGGGCGGAGGCGACCAGCTGGGCCACCACGGCGCCGACCGGCAGCGCGGCGCCCACGGCGCGGGCCGCGTCGGTGACGATGCCCATGTCCTTGTGGTGCAGGTCGATCCGGAATCCGGGCGCGAACTCGCGGTTCAGCATGTTCGCCTTCTTGCGGTTCAGCACGGTCGAGCCGGCCAGACCGCCGCCGAGGACGTCCAGCGCGGCGGCGAGGTCGACGCCGGCGTTCTCCAGGAAGACCACGGCCTCGGCCAGGACCTGGATGTTCACCGCGACGATCAGCTGGTTGGCGGCCTTGACGGTCTGGCCGGCGCCGGCCGGGCCGACGTGGACGACCGTGGTGCCGAGGACGTCGAACAGCGGCTTCGCCTCGGCGAAGTCCTCGGCCGCGCCGCCGACCATGATCGACAGCACCGCCTCGACGGCGCCGGCCTCGCCACCGGAGACCGGGGCGTCCAGGGTGCGGACGCCCTTGGCCCTGGCCGCGGCCTCCACCTTGATCGAGGTCTGCGGGGTGATGCTCGACATGTCGATGACGAGCGTGCCGGGCTGCACGTTCTCCAGCACACCGCCCTCGCCCAGCACGGCCTGCTCGACGTGCGGGTCGGCCGGGACCATGGTGATGACGACCTCGGCGTCCTTCACCGCGTCCGCGATGCTGCTCGCACCGTGGCCGCCGGCCGCGACCAGCGCGTCGATCTGCGGCTGGGTGAGGTTGAAGCCGGTGACGTGGTGGCCGGCCTTGACCAGGTTGGCGGCCATCGGGCTGCCCATGATGCCGAGGCCGATGAAGGCGATCTTGCGGCTCATCGCGTCGTTCCTTATGTCGTGAAGGGGGTGGGGTCGGGGACTACTTCGCGGCGCGGTGCTCGCGCGGCAGCCACTCGAAGGCGTCGGCGCTGACACCGCCGGCCGGGCGGTACTCCAGGCCGATCCGGCCGGTGTAGCCGGCGGCGGTGAGCCGGGCGAAGAGGTCCTCGAAGTCGAGCTCGCCGGTGCCGGGCTCGTTGCGGGCCGGGGTGTCGGCGATCTGCACGTGGCCGAAGCGGTCGGCGTAGCGGTCGATGACGGCCGCCAGGTCCTCGCCGTTCCTGGCCAGGTGGTACAGGTCGCAGAGGAAGCGCGCGTTGCCCAGGCCGGTCGCGGCGTTGACCTTGTCGACGACCTCGACCGCGGCGGCCGCGGAGACCAGCGGGTAGTCCGGGGACTCGGGCTTGTTGAGCGCCTCGATCAGCAGGACCGCGCCGATCGCGTGGGCGGCCTCGGCCGCGATCACGAGGTTCTCCAGCGCGAGCGCGTCCTGCTCGGCCGGGTCCACGCCCTCGACCCGGTTGCCGTAGAGCGCGTTGAGCGCCTTGGTGCCGAGCGAGTCGGCGAGCCGGGCGGTGACCGGGACGTTGGCCCGGAAGCGGTCCTTCTCGGCCGGGACCGAGACGGTGCCGCGGGCGCCCTTGGTGAGGTCGTCGAGGAAGTTGAGGCCGGTGAGCTGCACTCCCGCGTCGGTGAAGGCCTTGCGGAGCGCGTCCAGCTCGGCCTCGGACGGGTCGTGGTCCTCGCCGAAGGGCCACCACAGCTCGGCGGCGGTGAAGCCGGCGGCGGCGGCCGCGGCCGGGCGCTCCAGGAGCGGAAGCTCGCTGAACAGGATCGACAGGTTGACCGTGTAGCTGTGCTCGGAAGCGGCAGTCACGTCAATCACCTCTCACTCTCTTCCGTCTATCCGCAACTTCCACGATCCGGAAGAGGGATTCTGCTTGGTGGAAGCATGTCCGCCGGGTCGAGCGGGTGTCAAGGCCGCCGCAACAATTTGTTGAAGTGGCCCGGTCCCGCCCGCCGGGACAGCCGCGGACTGTTCGATCGACCAGTCGCCGACCGGCCGCGGAACGCCGCCGCCGACCACCCCCTGACCACCCCCTGACCGCGCCCGCCCCCGCTCGCTACAGTGAGCGGGTGCGATTGATGGTGGAGTTCACGACAGAACCGTTCGAACTGGACACGTTCCCGGAGCACGCCGCGGCGGCCCGGAAGGTGGTCGACGAGGCCGGCCTGGCCGTCGCGGTCGGCCCGTTCGGCACCGGCGCGGAGGGCGAGGCCGACCAGGTCCTCGCCGCCGTGACCAAGCTGCTCCGGGAGACCCTGGACGCCGGCGCGACCCGGATCTCCGTCCAGGTCAGCGTGCTCGGCGAGGAGGGCGGTACGCCGTGACCGAGCAGCACCACGTGGAACACCCGCTCGCCGCGGCGATGAAGCCGCTGCTGGACGCGGTCGGCGCGACGCCCGTCCCGCTGGACGAGGCGAAGGCCGACGACGTCGTCCTGGAGTGGGAGGGCGCCCCGGCCCTGGCCGTCCGGCTGCCCCACCTCAGCAGTGCGCTGGACCGCCTGCTCACCGAGATGACCCGGCAGTTCGACGGCCGCCCGCTGGCCGAGCTGGACCGCTGGGAGAAGCAGCGCGTGGTCGCCCTGCTGGAGGAGCGGGGCGCCTTCACCGTCCGCCACGGGGTGGAGACGGTCGCCTCGGCGCTCGGCGTCAGCCGCTTCACCGTGTACAACTACCTCAACCGCCAGGACGGGACGAAGTCCGGCTGATTCCGGCCGGTCGCGTCCGCCCCGGGGCGTACGTCCAGGCCGGGCCGAACGGGTGAAACCCCTCGGCTCGGCCAGTCTGGACCAGCCCCCGACGGGGCACACTTGGCTAATCGCACACGAAACGGCCCGGCAACACGAGCCGGTTCAAAACGTAACCACCAACCGTTCAACAAAGTGTTGACGGCCCGGGTGGGTGGATCTAGCTTGTGCGGGTGGCACCACTCTTCAGGAGGTCCACCCGTGACCAACCACCCCCACGCCCTTGAGGCCCTGGCGGCGGCCGACGCCGCCGAGCTGAAGGCGATCCTGCTGGAGGTCTGCTCCAGCCCCGGCTGGGCCACCGCCGTCGCGGCGGCCCGACCGTGGTCCGACCGTGACGCCCTGCTCGCCGCCAACGCGGCGGCCATGGACGCGCTCACCGTCTCCGACCTGCACGACGCCATGGCCGGCCACGCCCGGATCGGCAAGCCCAGGACGGGCGACGCCACCTCCGAGCGCGAGCAGGCCGGCATCCAGGGAGTGGACACCGCTCTCCTCGATGACCTGCACGAGGCCAACGCCGCCTACGAGGCCAAGTTCGGCCACGTGTTCCTGATCTGCGCGACCGGCCGCACCGCGGCCACCATGCTCGCCGCCCTGCGCGAGCGCTACCCCAACGACGCCGCCACCGAGGCGGAGATCGTCCGGGGCGAACTGCGCAAGATCAACGACATCCGCATCACCCGTCTGCTCGACGAGTCCTGAACTCCCACCGGGATTCTGACTCAGCGTCATATCTGCCATCAGTAAGGTCACTTCACCCATGACTGGCATCTCCACCCACGTGCTCGACACCAGCCTCGGCCGCCCGGCCGAGGGCGTCCCGGTCGAGCTCGCACTGCACACCGAGGGTGGCTGGACGGTGCTCGGCACCTCCGCCACGGACTCCGACGGCCGGGCCAAGGACCTGCCGGCCGTGGAGGCGGGCTCGGTCGTCCGGCTCCGGTTCGACACCGCCGCGTACTACGCGGGCAGGTCGGACGAGGCGCCGTTCTTCCCCGAGGTCTCGATCGTCTTCACGGTCGCGCCCGCGCAGCACCACTACCACGTGCCGCTGCTGCTCAACCCGTTCGGATACTCGGTCTACCGCGGAAGCTAGACCGCCTCATTGATTGGGAGCCATGTCATGGCCCACGTGCTCGGTCAGAACCAGTACGGCAAGGCGGAGAACCGCATCGTCCGCGTCTACCGTGACAGCACCCGTCACGAGATCAAGGACCTGAACGTCTCGGTCGCCCTCTCCGGGGACCTCGACGACGTCCACCTCACCGGCTCGAACGCCAACTGCCTGCCCACCGACACCACCAAGAACACCGTCTTCGCCTTCGCGAAGGAGTACGGGATCGAGTCGGCGGAGCAGTTCGGCATCACGCTGGCGAAGCACTTCGTGGACAACAACGAGCCGATCCACCGCGCCCGGATCCGGATCGAGGAGTACACCTGGGACCGGATCAGGACGCCGGACAACTCGGCGCGCTTCATCGGCTCCGAGGAGGTCGGCCACTCGTTCGTCCGCAACGGCGGCGAGACCCGCACCAGCGAGATCGTCTACGACGGCGAGAGCTTCCAGGTCATCTCGGGCCTCAAGGACCTCGTCGTGATGAACTCCACCAACTCGGAGTTCTGGGGCTACATCAAGGACAGGTACACCACCCTGCAGGAGGCGTACGACCGCATCCTCGCGACCCAGGTGACGGCCCGCTGGAAGTACGGCTTCAACGGCCGCGACGCCGAGGCCCAGCCCAACTGGAACCGCTCCTACACCCACGTGCGGCGGCACCTGCTGGAGGCCTTCGCCGAGACCTACTCCTACTCGCTGCAGCAGACCCTGCACTCGATGGGCACCCGGGTGCTGAACAACCGCGCCGAGGTGGACGAGGTACGCCTTGAGCTCCCGAACAAGCACCACTTCCTGGTGGACCTGGAGCCGTTCGGCCTCAAGAACGACAACGAGGTCTACTACGCCGCCGACCGGATGTACGGCCTGATCGAGGGCACCGTGCACCGCGAGGGCGTCGTCCCGGTCATCCCGGTCGCCTGACCGCCCCACCCCATGAACCCCGACCGGCACCACCGCACCCTCCGGCCTTCCACGGCCGGCTGGTGCCGGGCGGACCGCTGCACCCGCAGTACCTGTTTCTCCACCCCCACCAACCGGAGATCGTGCCCGCCTCACGGCGGCCGGCCCGGGGTGCCGGAGAGGCCGGCCGAGGGATCCTTGCACCGCCGTCCCGTCCTCGGTCACCGCACAGCAGGCCGTTCTCCAGCGCCGCGGGCGCGCCGGGAGCCTCGGGCACAAGAGGGGCTCGACATGGCACCCAGCAACACCAGCACCGAAGACGGCGGTTCCACCCCTGACAGACCCCCGGGTCCGGACGGTGTGTCAACCAACCTCCCCGACACCTCGTCCGGGCCGGGGGTCCACCCCGTGGACGAGCTGCTGCCACCCATGAGGCTCTTCTCCACCGGCCTCCAGCACGTCGCCGCGATGTACGCGGGAGTCGTCGCTCCCCCGCTCATCGTCGGCGCCGGCGTGGGACTCTCCCCCGCCGAGCTCGCCCTGCTCATATCGGCCAGCCTGTTCACCGCCGGACTGGCCACCCTCCTGCAGACCCTCGGCATCTGGAAGATCGGCGCGCGGCTGCCGTTCGTGAACGGCGTCTCGTTCGCGGGCGTCGCCCCGATGATCGCCATCGCCAAGGAGCACGGACCGAAGGACGCCCTCCCGGTGATCTTCGGAGCGGTGATCGTCGCGGGGCTCCTGTGCTTCCTCGCGGCGCCGTACTTCTGCAAGCTGATCAGGTTCTTCCCACCGGTCGTCCAGGGCACCGTGATCACCCTCATCGGGGTGTCCCTGCTGCCGGTGGCGGTGAACTGGGCCCGCGGCGGCGCGCCGGGCGCCCCCGGGTACGGCTCCACGCGGGCCATCGGCCTCGCCGCGACCACCCTCGTCGCGGTGGTGCTCTGCAACCGGCTGCTGCGCGGCTTCTGGCAGCAGCTCTCCCTGCTCATCGGTCTGGCGATCGGCACCCTGCTCGCCTTCCCGCTGGGCCTGGCCGACTTCGGCGCGGTCCAGGACGCGAAGGTCTTCGCGCTCCCCTCCCCGTTCCACTTCGGCGCGCCGATGTTCGACGCCGCCGCGATCATCTCGCTCTGCATCGTCATGGTGGTCTCGATGACCGAGTCCACCGCCGACATGCTCGCGCTCGGCAGGATCGTCGACCGCGAGGCCGACGAACCCGTGCTCGCCGCCGGCCTGCGGGCCGACGGGCTGGCCACCGCGCTCAGCCCGGTCTTCAACGGCTTCGCCGCCAGCGCCTTCGCCCAGAACATCGGGCTGGTGGCACTGACGAAGATCCGCAGCCGCTTCGTGGTCGCGGCCGGCGGAGGCATCCTGATCCTGCTCGGGCTCTTCCCAGTGCTCGGGTCGGTCGTCTCCCTGGTACCGCAGCCCGTCCTGGGCGGCGCCGGGATCGTGCTCTTCGGCACGGTCGCGGCGAGCGGCATCCGCACCCTCGCGGAGGCCGGCATGGAATCCAGCTCCAACACCATCCTGGTCTCCGTCTCGCTCGGCGTCGGGATCATCCCGATCGCCGCACCGACCTTCTACGACGCCTTCCCGGAGGCGGTCCGCACCCTGATGCACTCCGGTATCTCGGCCGGCTGCGTGATGGCCGTCCTGCTCAACCTGCTCTTCCACCACGTCGGAGTCGCCCGCCGGTCCCCCACCGACGGGAGCACCGGCGCGACGGTGCCGACGGCGACACCGTCCTGACCGGTCGGGGGGGGGGCCCCCGCAAGGGGCGGCCCCGCCCCCCCCCCCCAAGCGGGGCCACCCAAGCACGCCGCCCCCCGCCCCCCCCCCCCCGGCGCGAGCACGAG
>NZ_JBHVUV010000013.1:23074-41632 GCF_042883905.1 Kitasatospora sp. NPDC058170 | reverse complement strand
TCTCCACCCACGTCGTCGGCGCCCGCCGGCCCCCCCCGCGGGTGACCTCGGGCGCGCGGGGCCCGCGGGCCACCCCCTCCTGCCGGGGGGGGGGCGCCCCCCCCGCGGGCCCCCCCCCCGACCCTCCCCCCATAGGAGACACACCATGGCAGTCCAGCCCCCGCCCGCCGACCAGCGGATCGTCATCGAGAACGTCGCGATCGCGACCGTCGACGCCAACGACACCGAGTACGCCCGCGGCCACGTGGTGCTCCTCGGCAACCGGATCGAGTCGGTCGGCGACGGCCCCGCCCCGCAGTGGCTGGACAACGTGGTACGCCGGATCAACGGCGAGGGACACCTCGTCACCCCCGGCCTGGTCAACACCCACCACCACTTCTACCAGTGGATCACCCGCGGCCTGGCCCAGGACGACATCCTCTTCGACTGGCTGGTCGCCCTGTACCCGACCTGGGCCCGGATCGACGACAGGCTCGTCCACGCCGCCGCCCAGGGCTCGGCCGCCGCGCTGCTCAAGTCCGGTTGTACGACCGCCTCGGACCACCACTACGTCTTCCCCGAGGACGGCGGCGACATCCTCGGCGCCGAGATCGAGGCCGTCCAGGAGCTCGGCATGCGCTTCACCGCGCTGCGCGGCTCGATGGACCGCAGCAAGAAGGACGGCGGCCTGCCGCCGGACCACGCGGTGGAGAAGACCGAGGACATCCTGATCGCCTCCGAGGCCGCCGTGGACAAGTACCACGACGCCTCCTTCGACTCGATGCTGCACATCGCCATCGCGCCCTGCTCGCCCTTCTCGGTCTCCACCGAGCTGATGCGCGAGGCCGCCCTGCTGGCCCGCCGCAAGGGCGTCCGGCTGCACACCCACGGCTCCGAGACCGCCGAGGAGGAGGCGTTCTGCAAGGAGCTGTTCGGGATGGGCCCGACCGACTACTTCGAGTCGGTGGGCTGGCTGGGCGAGGACGTCTGGATGGCGCACTGCGTCCACATGAACGACTCCGACATCGCCAAGTTCGCCGAGACCGGCACCGGCGTGGCGCACTGCCCGTCCTCCAACGCCCGCCTCGCGGCCGGCATCGCCCGCGTCCCGGACATGCTCAGGGCCGGCGTCCCGGTCGGCCTCGGCGTGGACGGCACCGCCTCCAACGAGTCCGGCGAGCTCGGCACCGAGCTGCGCAACGCCCTGCTGATCAACCGCCTGCACGGCTCCCCGACCGCGCTGACCGGCCGCCAGGCCCTGCGCCTGGGCACCATGGGCGGCGCCCGGGTGCTCGGCCGGCAGAACGAGATCGGCTCCATCGAGGCCGGCAAGCTCGCCGACCTCGCCCTGTGGAAGATCGACGGCATCATGCACTCCTCGATCGCCGACCCGGTCGCCGCCCTCACCCTCGGCGCCCTGCCGCCGCTGGCCACCCTCTTCGTCAACGGCAACGCCGTGGTCGAGAAGGGCCAGCTGACCACCGTCAACGAGGACCGGATCGCCCAGGCCTGCGCCCGCGCCGCGAGGGAGCTCGCCGCCCGCCCCGTGTGACCCCCCGGCCGTACGACACCCACGCCGTACGGCACCCCCTCCGTATGACACCCCCTCCGTATGACACCCCAGACTCCGGGCCGCCCAGGGACGGTGCGTGACCCGGACTCCGCGAGCCGCCTCCAACCGGGCGGCGAGCGGACCGCAGCCCCGGACCCACGGCGAGGGTCCGGGGCTGCGGCGTACCCGCGCCCACGACCGGGCCGCCCGCTCCCACCCCCGTGGGGCGCGGGCCGGCCCGGCCGGCCGTCACCCGCCGGCCGTCACCCGCGGGGCGCCGCCCCCCGGACGGCCACCGGCAGGGCCGGCCCGGCCAGGGCGAACAGCCCCGCCAGGACCACCCAGCCCACCGCGCCGTGGTCGACCGCCGTCAGGGTGATCACCAGCGGACCGATCACGTGTGCCGCCGCCTGCCCGCTCATGAACACCCCCTGGTACTCGCCGTGCGCCCGCGGATCGGCCAGGTCCAGGCTGAGCGTCCAGCCGCCGGCCGAGGTCAGCAGCTCCCCGAGGGTGTGCACCAGCGCCCCGGCGAGCAGCACCCCGGCCGCCAGGGCCGCCGGGCCGTACTGCGCCGCCGCGTAGACCAGGCAGGCGGCCGCCAGCAGCAGCGCGCCCCGGGCGCACGCCCGCGCGGCCGTGGCGACATCGGTGACCCCCCGGCTCGCCCGGACCTGGAACAGCACCACCAGCAGGCAGTTGACCACGTTCACCGCGGCGAGCACGGCCGGCGGCGCGTCCGTGCCGAGCACGATCCACAGCGGGAGGCCCACACCGAGCACCGCGAGCTGCAGCTCCAGCACCGCGTGCAGGGCGGTGACCAGCAGGTACCGGCGGTCCCGCAGCGCCGTGCGCCGCTTCACCGGCGCACCGGCGGCCTCCGCCGGGCCGGCGGGCCCGTCCGGGACGGGCAGCCCGACCAGCAGCGCCGCCGCCCCCAGGAAGCTCAGCGCGTCCAGCACCAGCACGATCACGTACCCGGTGTAGGAGTCGCTCTGCAGGGCGATCGCCGCACCGCCGGAGCCGACCACCAGGCCCGCGTTCATCACCGAGCGCAGCAGCGCCCGCGCACGGACCTGGCCCTCGGCGGGCAGCGCCCGGGCGATCAGGGCGCTGCGCACCGCCACCGAGCCGCGCTCCAGCACCGTCGCCGCACAGGCCAGCGCCACGAACGCGGCGAAGGAGTGCACGAAGGCGTAGCCCAGCACGGCCGCGGCCTCCAGCGGCCCGACCACCAGCAGCAGCCGCCTGCTGCCGACGCGGTCCGCCAGCCGCCCCATCGGCACCCCGGCGAGCACGCCGCAGACGCCGGCGACCGTGAGGCCGAGCGCGACCCGACCGGGGGTCAGGCCGATCGAGCGGGTGAAGAAGAGCACGCTCACCGTGATGAAGAGGCCGTTGCCGACCGTGTTCACCAGGCTCATCAGGGCGAGCCGGCGCAGCAGTGGATCGTCCGGAAGAAGGCGGCCGACAACGGTCGGGCGCACCACGGTGGAGGTCATGCCAGAAGCACAGCGGGGTTCCCGGGCGGGCGGAATTCTTTTACCGTTACGGTCAATGTTCGAGTTCCGCTTCGGCGTCGACGACCTCGCGGCCACCTGGTTCGCCTACTCCCCGCTGCAGGAGGCGGTGCTGAGCCTGCGCGCCCGCTCGTCGGTGGCCCGCTACCCGGAGCAGCGGCCGTGGATCGCCGGCTGGCAGTCCCGGTACGAGACGCTGGACACCGCGCTGCTGGAGTCGCTGATCGCGCCGGTCGGCTTCGTGCCGGACTTCCTCACCCCCCGTCCGCACGCCCCCCGCCCGGACTTCGCCGCCGAACTGGCCCGGCTGGCGGACACCCCGCCGGAGGTGGTGCGGGCGGACGTGCTCGCCGCGTACCGGGGCGACGGCAGCCCGCTGCCGCCGGTGCTCGCCGGGCTCGTCGACGACCCGGCCGCGCTCACCGCGCGGGTGGCCGAGGCGCTGGAGGCGTACTGGACGCGCTGCCTCGCCCCGGTCTGGTGGCCGCGGGCGCGGTCGGTGCTGGAGGCGGACATCGCGTACCGGGGCCGGATGCTCTCGGAGCGCGGCGCGGAGGGGCTGTTCGCCGGTCTCGACCACCGGCTCTCCTGGGGCGCCGGGGTCCTGCGGCTCACCGACCCGCATCCGGCGGTGCAGGCCGTGGGCGCCTCGGTGGACGTCGCCGGGCGGGGGCTGGTGCTGATCCCGACGCTGTTCGGGCTGGGCGCGCAGACCGACATCACGCAGGTGGGACCGCCGCTGATCGCCTACCCCGCGCGCGGCAAGGCCACCATGGGCGAGGGCCTGGCCGCCGCTCACCGCGGGGCGCCGGACGGGCCGCTGGCCGGGCTGATCGGCGCGCCCCGGGCCAGGCTGCTCGTCCTGCTGGCGACCCCGGCCAGCACCACCGAGCTCGCCCACCGGCTGGGGGTCACCCCGGGTGCGGTCAGCCGCCATCTGGGCGCGCTCGCCGCCGCCGGTCTGCTCGACCGGACCCGGCACGGGCGCAGCGTGCTCTACCGGCGCAGCCGGCTCGGCGACGAACTGGTGGCGGGCCGGTCCTGAGCGGGGCGCCCGCGCCGGCGGTGCTCAGGCCGTCCGGCCGAGCCGGCGGTGCTCAGGCCGTCCGGCCGAGGGTGGCGAGGTAGGCGCGCCAGCCGCCGTGGTGGGTGATCTCGCGGTGGACGCCGCGCTCGGCCTCGCCGCGGGCGAGGAGCATCGAGAGGCAGGCGGAGCCGTCGTCGAGCTCGATCACGCCGAGCTCCAGCTCGCGCGGCTCGCCGGGGAGGATGACGTCGCGCAGGTGTTCCAGGGTGATGTCGTACAGCTCGCCCTCGATCGCGGTGACGGCGGCGGGTTCGGGGTGCAGCCCGGGGCAGACGTCGTCGATCGAGAAGAACCGGTAGCCGGGCGCGGTGCGGACCGGACCGATGAGGGCGTCGGCGACGGAGGCGTGGAACGGGCCGCCGACCATGGCCTGGCCGTTGAAGAAGATGCGGGGCACTGCGGGCTCCTCGGGTGGCGAGCCGTTCCGTACGGCGACGGGAGGACAGGTGGGTCCGTCGCCGTACGGAACGGAGCAAGGGGCGGCCGGACTGCTACAGCCTGGCAGGCGGCAGGGTCCGCACCGGTGGATAGATTGGGATCAGCCCAGCAGGGGAAGCGCGGGGAGGGTCAGGAAGTCCGCGAACTCCTCGGCGAGGGCGACCTGTTCGAAGAGCCTGGCGGCCTCGCGCCAGCGCCCGGCGGCGTAGGCCTCGTCGCCCAGCTCGGCCCGGAGCCCGGCCAGCTCCTCGGCCACCAGCCTGCGCACCAGCTCGGCGGTGGCCTTCTCGCCGGTGTCGGCGAGCACCACGCCGTTGTTGACCCACTGCCAGATCTGCGAGCGGGAGATCTCGGCGGTGGCGGCGTCCTCCATCATGTTGAAGATGCCGACGGCGCCGAGGCCGCGCAGCCAGGCCTCGATGTAGCGGATCCCGACCTGGACGGCGTTGTGCAGGCCGGCCCGGGTGCAGCTGCCGCCGGAGCCGGCGATGTCGAGCAGCTGGGCGGCGGTGACGGGCTCGGCCGGGCCCGGGTCGTCCTTCTGGTTCGGGCGCTCGCCGAGCACGGCGTCGAAGCAGGCGCGGGCGACCGGGACGAGGTCGGGGTGGGCGACCCAGGAGCCGTCGAAGCCGTTGCCGGCCTCGCGCTCCTTGTCGGCCCTGACCTTCTCCAGGGCGGCGGCGTTGACCTCGGGGTCGCGGCGGCTGGGGATGAACGCGGCCATGCCGCCGATGGCGTGGGCGCCGCGCCGGTGGCAGGTCTGCACCAGCAGGCGGGTGTAGGCGGCCATGAACGGGGAGGCCATGGTGACGGAGTTGCGGTCCGGCAGGATGTAGTGCTCGCCGGCGTCGCGGAAGTTCTTGACGATCGAGAACAGGTAGTCCCAGCGGCCGGCGTTGAGCCCGGCGGCGTGGTCGCGCAGCTCGTAGAGGATCTCGTCCATCTCGAACGCGGCGGTGATGGTCTCGATCAGCACGGTGGCGCGGACGGTGCCGTGCGGGATGCCGAGGGCGGCCTGGGCGTGGGTGAAGACGTCGTTCCAGAGCCGGGCCTCGAGGTGGCTCTCGGTCTTCGGCAGGTAGAAGTAGGGGCCGGAGTTCGGGTCCTCGGCGCCGCGGGCGAGCAGCCGGGCGGCGTTGTGGAAGAAGTAGAGGCCGAAGTCGAGGAAGGCGCCGGCCACCGGGGTGCCGTCGACCAGCAGGTGGTTCTCGTCCAGGTGCCAGCCGCGCGGGCGGACCACGACGGTGGCGAGTTCGGCGGCGGGGCGCAGGGTGTAGGCCTTGCCGGCCGAGGAGGTGAAGTCGATCCGGCCCTCGAAGGCGTCGATCAGGTTGATCTGGCCGCTGACGACGTTCTCCCAGGTGGGGGAGGTGGCGTCCTCGAAGTCCGCCAGCCAGACCCGCGCCCCGGAGTTGAGGGCGTTGATCACCATCTTGCGGTCGGTGGGGCCGGTGATCTCGACCCGGCGGTCCCGGAGGGCGCGGGGGGCCTCGGCGACCTTCCAGTCTCCGGCCCGCACGGCGGCCGTCTCGGGGAGGAAGTCCAGCGTCCCGGCCCTGGCGGTCTCGGCCCGGCGGGTCTTCCGTCGGACCAGGAGTTCCTGCCGGCGGCCCTCGAAGGCGCGGTGGAGGCCGACCACGAAGGCGACCGCCTCCGGGGTGAGCACCTCCTCCGCCCGCTGGACGCGCGGACCGGCGACAGTGACGACCGGAGCGGCGGGAGAGGCGCCGGCGGGTCCCTGATCTGTAGCCATGGGCAGGACACTCCTAAGACGGTTGAGCCTGGCGAAGGGAGCTCCGGTGGGAGCTTCCTTGATCTGAACCGATCGGAACCCACCTGTCGGCGGGTCCGATTCTGTAAGGTGGAGACTAGTTTCCGCGATACAGAATTTCAACGGTTTGTTGAGGTGATCGCTGGGACTCTACTCCTCCCCCGACAGCGAAGGGAACGCCGGTGGTCGCCACCCCCGACACAGCATCGACGACCAGCACGGACCGCGCGAGCGGCGGCGTGCAGTCCGTCGAGCGCGCCTTCCTGCTGCTGGAGGCGCTGGCCGACGCCGGCGGCGTGGCGACGCTCAGCGAACTGTCCACCTCGTCCGGTCTGCCGATGCCGACCATCCACCGCCTGGTTCGTACCCTCGTGCAGCAGGGCTATGTACGCCAGGACACCGCGCGCCGCTACACGCTCGGCCCGCGGCTGATCCGCCTGGGCGAGACGGCCGGCCGGCTGCTCGGCAGCTGGGCCCGCCCGTACCTGGCCGAACTCATGGAGGCCACCGGCGAGACGGCCAACCTGGCCGTGCTGGAGGGCGGCGAGGTGGTGTACGTCGGACAGGTGCAGTCGCGGCGCTCGATGCGGATGTTCACCGAGGTCGGCCGCCGGGTGCAGCCGCACTGCACGGGTGTCGGAAAGGCGCTGCTGGCGCAGCTGCCCGAGGAGGAGGCGCGCGCCGTCCTCGGCCCCAACCCGCTGCCCGCGCACACCTCGTACACGGTGACCGACCCGCAGCTGCTGCTGGACCAGCTGGCGCAGGCGCGCGAGCGCGGCTACGTGGTGGACGACCAGGAGCAGGAGATCGGGGTGCGCTGCATCGCGCTCGCGGTGCCGGGGGCGCCGACCCCGACGGCGCTCTCGGTCTCCGGTCCCGAGGCGCGGATCCGGGCCCTGGAGGAGCAGGCCGGCGCGGCCTCCCTCGTCCCCGTCATGCAGGAGATCGCGACCCGGCTGGGGCGGGTGCTGGCGCCCTGACGGGTGGTCACCCCTGCCGTCCCGCAAGCTGGGTCGGACCGGTCCGGCTCGGCTTCCGGTGGACCTGTTCGCCCGTTCGAGCGGCCCGAGGGCGGGTCGGCCCGGCCGCGGCGGGCCGCTCGGTCACGCTGGGGCGGACGCGGCCCGCGACGGTGCGGGGCGCCGGAACGCAGAGGGCAGGGTGAGCGGCAATGTCGCGCAGTGGGTCCGTACGGGGTTACTTCGGCAGGTCACTGACGGTGGGGGCGGCGCTGGTGGTGCTGGCCACCGGGCCCGCGTGGGCGTGTTCGGACGCCGACCCGGCGCCGGGGGGCGCCCCGGCGGCGGAGGTCGCGGCGCCCGCCGCACCCGCGAAGCCCGCGGCAGCCTCCAAGTCCGACCTGGAGGTGGTGCGGATCGACCCCGACGCCGCCGCGCCCGGCGGGACCACCACGCTCCACGCCTTCATCGCCAACCTCGGCCCGGACCGGACCGCTTCGTCGTTCCGGGTGACGGTCACCCTGCCGGAGGGCGTCACGCCGGAGGAGCCGTTCTTCCCCGAGGACTGCCAGGTGATCCAGAACGGCCACCGGGTGCGCTGCGTCTTCCCGGCGGGTCTGCCGGCGTACGACAGCGCAACGGCGCTGATCCCGCTGCGGCTGGCCCCCACCGTCCCGCTCGGCGAGCTGACCGGCGGCTATGTCGCGGTGCGTAGCGACGACGACCAGAAGGAAAACAACAACCGCGAGCCGTTCACGATCCAGGTCGTGGAGACCGTCCGCTCCTGACGGGGCGGACGGTCTCCACGGCCGGCACTAGCGGTAGACGCGGACGTAGTCCGCGGCGAAGGTGATCGGAGCCGTTCCCTGCGGCGCGGGGTGGTACTGCCCCGCGCTCAGGGAGAGGTTGAGGATCAGGTAGGCCGACCAGTTGGCGCCGACGCCCTTGCCGTCCGCGAAGACCTTCACCCCGTTGATGTACCAGTCGACCGAGTTGGCGCCGTACTGGGTGCCGACGGTGACCCACTGGTCGTGGGCGATCGCCTTCGCGTCGGTGACGTACTTGTGGTCGGCGTTGACGTGGTTGGTCAGCTCCAGCAGGTTGGCGTTGTCCGAGTGGTACTCGAAGGTGTCGATCTCGCCGTGGTTGCCGCTGGTGCCGTTCCACGTCCACAGCGCCGGCCAGGCACCGGTGCCGGCCGGGAGCTTGACCCGGGTCTCGACGTAGTCGCCGGTCTTCACCTTGAAGCCCTCGCTGGAGTACTCGGTGGTGAGCAGCCCGGTGTCCCAGGCCTGCTTGCCGTTCTCCAGGGTGTGGCTGCTCGGCTTGGCGGTGAAGGTGGCGGCGCCGCCGGAGACGGCGACGTTGTTCTTGTTCAGCCAGTCGAGCTTGTTGTCGTTGGGGTTGTGGTCGCCGTAGTGGTACGAGCTGCTCTTGTCGGCGGTCCAGCGCGAGCCCAGGGCGAGGGTGTTGAACTCGTCGGACCAGGCCAGACTCTTGCCCGCGACCGGCGCACCGGTGGTGGGCGTGCCGGTGGTGGGCGTGCCGGTCGGCGCCGGGGTGGGGGTCGGCGTGGACGTCGGCGCAGGGGTGGGGGTCGGGGTGGGGGTCGGGGTGGCCGTGGCGGTGGAGACCACCAGCTTCTGGGACGGCAGGTTGTGCCAGGCCCCGGCCGAGTCCTGCCAGAAGCCGAACTGGGTGTACGTCCCGGCGGGCAGGGTGCGGGTACCGGTGGTGATCGACAGGCCGGTGGGGCAGATCTGCGCGTTGGAGCGGTTGCCGGGGAAGTCGAGGTTGCGGCCGGCCGCGTCGCGGACGCCCACGCCGACGGTCTTGGCCGTGAAGCAGGCCGAGGAGTGCACGGTCAGCGAGGCCGCGGAGGCCTTGCCGGCGACCATCGCGGCCGGGGCGAGCTTGTCCTGGGTGACGGTCGGCACGGTGGCCGCCTGGGCGCCGGTGAGCGCCGGGACGCCGAGCAGGCCGGCGCCGCTGATGGCGAGCGCGCCGGTGGCGGCGACGGCGGCCCTGCGGCCTCGGTGGGTGGGGCGGGCATGGCGCGGTGCGGTGCGCCGGGCAGGCTTCTGCATGGGGTTTCCTCTGCCACGCCTGCGAGGTGAGCTGTCGGGTTCGGGCTGAGGTTGCCCGGCCGCCTGTGGAGCGGCTTCACCCCTAGCCACGGCCCGTACGCGGGAGCGCACGGGTCGGGCACTGACCTTGGGTCCCCCGCTCCCGTCCGCTGTGGTGCTCGGTTGCACGCCGTCGGGTGGACAGGACTCGGCGTCCCGACGGCGGGGTCCGCGAGGGCGGACGACTCGTGCAGGCTAGGCAGGCCGTCCGGACGGCGCCAAGGAATCGGGAGCGGTTGTCGCACAGCTCACACCGGGTCGGGCGGGTCAGGCCGGGGCGGGACGGGCGTCCACCGACCGGACCCTCGTACATGTGTGCGTTCGGTGGCGCTTATGATGTCGCCTTGAAGGTCGTGTACCCACGGGTGCTGGCCGGATCGCGTCCTGACGGGGGGGTGCGAACACGCAGGACCCGATCGAAGAGAGCGCTCTTTCGCGATGGCCTTTTCGTCTGCCGTACTGGACCGACCGTCGGATGCTCCACCGTTCACCGGAGAGCTCCCTCCCCAGGAGGGCGGGACGCCGCGGCGCCGCCTCCCGCTGCTCGCCGGACTCCTCGCGGCGTCCTGGCTGCTTCCGCTCGCACTGCACCCGGCCGGGCTGGACCTGGCGCTGCTGCCGGTCCTGGTGCTGGCCGTGGCCTCACTGATCCGGGTCGGCGGCGGCCTGGTCGACCGGCTCTTCGCGGCCGGCCTGATCACCGCCGCCGGCGTGATGGCCTTCGGGCTGCTCTTCTCGGTCTGGCCGTGGGGCATCCACCCGGTGCCGACCGCCGGGGTGCTGCTCAGCACCGTCTGCCTGGCCGGCTGGCTGGCCGACCGGCGTCCGCGGCTGCCGCTGCGCCTGCGCGGGACGGACCTGCTGGTGGCGGGTACCGCGACCGGCGTCTGGTACTACCTGCACCACGCGGTGGCGGGCAAGTCGCTCACCGAGCGGGTGGCGTACATCGCCACCGCCGAGGACCGGCTCGGGCACTTCTCCTACTTCGAGGGCATCCGGCACGTCGGCGGCTACGCCTTCCTGCACCAGGAGCAGGCCAGGACGTACATGATGACCCCGGCCGAGGCGGTGTACCCGCAGGGGTCGCACTTCCTGCTGGCCTGGGTCGACGCCCTGGTCCGCTCCTCCACCGCGCCCGGTGCGGCGCTCGACGCGATGAACCGCTACTTCCTCTACGTACTGGCCGCCTACGCGCTGCTCTGCGCCGCCCTGGTCTGGGCGGCCCGGTGGATCGGCGGCCCGCGGCTGCGCGGCTGGCAGGCCGCCGCCGCCTGCGCGACCGTGGCCTCGCTGATGCTCGCCGGCAACTACTCCGACCTGGTCGGACACGGCTTCGACTCCACGATCATCGGTCTGCTCTTCCTCGCCGTCGCCCTCCCGCTGGCGGTACGGCCGGCCATGGGGCACACCGAACACCTGCTGACCGCCGTGGCCGGCCTGATCACCGTCACCTACGTCTACAACCTGTACGGGGTCTTCGTCGGCCTCGCCGTGGCGGCCGGGGTGCTGGTCAACCGGCGCCGTTTCGCCGGCCGGTGGCGCTCGACCGCCCTCGTCCTGCTCGCGGGGCTGGGAGTGGCGGCGCTGCCCAGTGCGGTGTCGGTGCTCTCCGACCTCGACGTCGCCGGCACCTCGAACCTGGCCGGACCGATGGTCGGCGCCGACCGCGTGCTGTTGCTCGGCGGCGGGCTGCTCGCCCTGCTCGGCGCGCTCGGCCGGGCCACCCGGCGCACCGCCGCCGGTCAGGCGCTGCTGGTGCTGGTCGTCGGGGCGGGCCTGGTGATCGGCGGCTTCGGGTGGTGGCAGCTGCACACCATCGGCTACTACTCGTACTACTTCGAGAAGATCGCCGCCGCCGGTGTGGTGATCGGCCTGATGTCGATCGGCGCGGTCGGACTGCTGCTGCGCCCCTCCCCCGCCCCGCCGCGCGGCACGTCCCGTCCGGCGCTGCTGCGCCGCGGCGGCGAGGCCGGCCTGTCGGTGCTCGCGGTGGCCACCGCGCTGAGCCTCTTCGCCGGCGTCCAGTGGGGCGTCCTGAGCGCCTGGACCAAGCCCGCGGCCTGGTACACCAACCCGCTGGTGGTCTGGGGCCACGGCGACGGGCACAGCGACCTCGCGCCGTTCGCCACCACCCTGGTGGAGCGCGACCTCGCCCGGGCGAACGGCGGGCCGCTGATCGCCCTCTACTCGGACGACTCCTACCAGAACCTGCGGTCCACCTTCGTCGCCGAGCTGCTGCTGCGCCGGGGCGGCGAGATGCGGGCGCTGTACGACGTCTACACCGTCAAGGTCTCCTGGCAGCCGACGGCGGAGCAGTACCAGAAGATGCTGCAGGACCTGAAGAACACCATCGCGAAGCTGCCCGCCGCGCCGACCGTGCTGGTGGCCAACAAGTTCATGGCGGACCGGCTGCGGGCCGATCTGGCCGCGGCGAAGGTGGCGGGGACGGTGCTGCACGGGCCGGTGCTCGGGCAGTGAGCGGCGGTTCGGCGCGGCGGTTCGGGGGGGCGGCCGGTGCCGGGCGGGGCGGCGGGCGGGCGCGTCGACGGGCGCCGTGAACTCCGCCGGGAAGTCCGCCGGGAACGTCACCCGGTCGGATAGGTTGGAAGTCCACCTGTACGCATCGCACGAGACAACGAGGACCAGCCCAGCCATGACCGCGTCCCTGCCCGCCTTCGCCGGCCGCACCTACCTCTTCCAGGTCGACAACGGCGCGGCGTTCCGCAACGCCTACTCGGCCGACGGCAAGCGGCTGCGCTGGGAGGGCCTCGGCGAGTCGGCCGGCCAGTGGGAGGACGTCGCGCTGCACGTCGCCGAGGTCGGCCCGCAGGTGTACTTCGTCAGCTGGACCGAGCAGAGCGGCATCACCGTCAGCCACGTCATGGACCTCGGCAAGCTGACGGTGCGCGCCTTCTGGACGTACGAGGGCGAGGGCGGCCGGGTCGGCGAGCTGCACACCGGGACGCTGGAGCCGGTCGCCTGACCTGCCGCGCCCCGACGGACCCCCGCCGCCGGCCCGGGCGTCCCGCCCGGGCCGACGGTGTCGGTTCCGGGTCTGGGTATGGGTCCGGTCCGGGTCCGGTTCCGGCCGCTCAGACGGTGCCGGTCGGCACCTTGAGGTGCTGGGACAGCCATTCGAGCGAGGACGGCAGCAGCTTGCTCCAGGTCTCGAAGTTGTGGCCGCCGGTCTGCATCATGCTGTACGAGACCTTCATCGGGCTGTGCGCGGCCGCGATGAACGCCTCCGTCTCGCGCCGGTACTCGCCGTCGCCCTCCTTGGTGCCGGCCAGCAGCACGGACACCTTGGGGTGCGGCAGGTTCTTCAGACGCCACATCAGGTCGGCCTCGTCACGGCGCTGGTGACTGCCCTTGAAGAGGTCGCCGGTGGTCGGGTCGTCGGCGGCCTGGTAGTAGCCGGAGAGCGAGACGGCGGTCGGGAAGACCTCAGGGTGGCGCATGGCCAGCTTGAGGGCGCAGTAGCCGCCGGTCGAGTTGCCCATGAAGCCCCAGGCCTGCGGGTCGCCGGAAACCCGGAAGGACGCCTGGATGGCGGACGGGACGTCCTTGACGAAGTACGCCTCGGACTGGGCGCCGCCCGGGATGTCCTCGCACTCGGTGTCCTGCGGCAGCGCGGGCGACGGACGCACCAGCACCATCACGGTCGGCTGCATCCGCCCCTCCTGCAGCAGCTTGAGCGCCGCGCCGGGGTAGTTGAGCCGGGTCACCAGGTTCTTGGCGATCCCCGGGAAGCCGGTGCTGACGATGACCGCCGGGAACTGCTTCTGTGCGTACTCCGGCTGGAAGTACTGCGGCGGCAGGTAGACGTACCCCTCGGTGGAGAGCCTGGTGGTGGCGCCGTCGATCCGGATCTCGCGGATCTCACCGGACTGCCTGGGGTCCCGGCCGAGCGCCCCGCCACCCTGGACGGCCGCGTGGCCGATGGTCTCCACCTGGAGGCGGCCGGACGCGTCCACCTTGTTCTGGATGGTGACCGGGCCGTTGTCGCCGGTGCCGAGCAGGTCGTCCCAGCTGCTGTAGAAGGCGAAGTAGTTGTTCGCCACCAGGCCGAGCGCCGCGAGCACGGTGAGCTGGGTGGCGAGCAGCGCGCCGATCCGGCCGAGCACCGCCTGCCAGTTGCGCTTCGCCAGTCTCGGCCACAGCCAGACCGTGCCGGCCATCGCCGCAACGGCGATCAGTACGGTCAGCGCCAGCACCTTGTGGCTCGTCAGACCCATGTCCTACTTGCTCCCACGCCTCGAACTGCCCGCCCCCGCAGCTAGGACTTGTCTGACAATTCCCGCCGCGCGCTGATGCGACGCGAATTGTCAGACAAGCCCTAGGACACCCAGGACGGCCGCCCCGGTTCCCCCGTTCGCAGGACGGGGGCCTCCGCCGAGGCACGATCAACAACCAACCAACCCTAGCGCCCCGGAGGGGCCGTCCGGACCCGCCGACCAGCGGGGACCGAAGTGCGGGGGTCGGGGGCGACGTGGGGCGCGTCACAGTGAGCGTCACGGTGCGCGGCGCGGCGGAGCGGGACTGCGGGGCGGGACTTGCGCGGAGGGACTGCGCGGAGGGACTGCGCGGCGGCGGAGGGCTGGTGCGGTGCCGCCCTGCCGGGTCGTCAGGTCGGCGGCGAGCGGGCGGCGGACGGGCCGTCAGGCGATCAGGGTCCAGAGGCGGAGGCCGGCGGTGAGTTCGCGCATGCAGCGGGCGCCGAGCTCCTGCGGGGAGCCCGGGCCGGCGGCGGGGGCGTCCGAGAACGCCCACTCCTCCAGGGCCACCCGGATGGCGGCGGTCGCGGCGGCCGCCGCCAGCCGGATCTCCAGCTGGTCGGTGCCCCGGGGGCAGCGGGCGGTGAGCACCGCGCGCAGCCGCTCCTCCGAGTCGCCGTGCACCCGCTGCCAGACCGTGTCCAGCCGGGCGTCCCGCAGCAGGTCGCGGGTCCAGTGCATGGCCTCGATCGCCTGGTCGTCGACCGGCGTGAGGGACTCCACCGCGGAGCGCTCCAGGGCCTCGCGCAGCGGCAGACCGGCCGAGCTCTCCGCGAACAGCAGCACCCAGCGGCGCCCGCCGGCCGCCAGCAGCGGGGCGACGGCCTCCTCCTTGACCCGGAAGTAGCGGTAGAAGGTGCGCAGCGAGATGCCGGAGGTGACGGCGATCTCCTCGGCGGTGGTCGCCTCGACCCCGCGCTCGGCGAAGAGCGCGGCGGCGGTGCGGGCGATCTCCAGCCGGGTGTCGTCACGGCGGCGCTGGTTCAGGGTGGGGCGTCCGGTCACGGAGATCAGCGTACGCGGCTGCGCGCCGTGACGGCGCACCGTGCCATCCGGGCACGTCATGCCAGGGCGGCGCGGTACAGCGGATTGGCGCGGCGCGCCCTTCCGGCACGTCACGCCTGTTCGGCACGGTGAGCCAGAGTGGCACAACATGACTTTTTGGCACGTTGTGCCACTTGGGCGTACCGTGTCATTCGAGGTCGAGAGGCCACGAACGAAACGGAGTACCACCATGGAGCGCTTCAGCGGACGGAACGTCCTGATCACCGGCGGCGGCTCGGGCATCGGCCGGGCCACCGTGCACCGGATCCTCGCCGAGGGCGGCCGGGTCGTCGCCGTGGACGTCAACGAGGACGGCCTCAAGGCCACCCTGGACCGCGCCCGCACCGACGGCACCGCCGACCGGCTCGGCACCGCGGTGCTGGACGTCTCCGACGAGGCCGCCGTCCGCGCGGCCGTGGCCGAGGCGGTGGCCGGGCTCGGCGGGCTGGACGCCCTGGTGAACGCGGCCGGCATCCTGCGCTCCTCGCACACCCACGAGACCAGCCTGGAGTTCTGGAACAAGCTGATCGCGGTCAACCTGACCGGCACCTTCCTGATGACCCGGGAGGCGCTGCCCGCGCTGCTGGCCGGCGGCCGGGGCATGGTGGTCAACTTCAGCTCGACCTCCGCGACCTTCGCCCACCCCTACATGGCCGCCTACGCCGCGACCAAGGGCGGCATCCAGTCCTTCACCCACGCGATCGCGGCCGAGTACGCCAAGCAGGGCCTGCGCGCGGTCTGCGTCGCGCCGGGCAGCATCGACAGCGGCATGACCAACAACCCGGGCCTGCCCGCGGACGCCGACTTCAGCCTGCTCGGCAAGCTCTCCCCGGCCCTCGGCCAGGGCTTCGCCGGGCCCGAGACGGTGGCCGGCGTGATCGCCATGCTCGCCTCGGACGACGGCGCCTTCGTCACCGGCACCGAGATCCGGATCGACGGCGGCACCCACATGTGACCGCCCGCGGCACCGCGAAGGGACCGTACCGGCGGCACGGTCCCTTCGCCACGGCGCGAAGCACCCACGGCGGCGGAGCGCGCCTGGCCTCGACCGGACCCACCGGGGCAGCCGGACGGCCGCGTCAGCCGAACGCGCCGTGCCGGGCGGCGGCGAGGGTGGCGACGACGGCCCGGTCGGCGACCGCTCCGTCGACCGGCTCGGCGGTGATCAGCACCCGGAAGTAAAGCGGCGCAGCCAGGGCCTTGATGACCTCGGCCGGATCGACGCCCGCGGGCAGCTCGCCGCGCTCGACGGCCCGTTCGACGACCGGTTCCGCGCGGCGCAGCCGGTCCTCGAAGATCCGCGCCCGGGCCTCGACGATCCCCGGCGCCTGGACGGCCTCGGACAGCATCACCGCGAGCACCGCCGCGCCGGACGGCCCGCCCAGCCAGGAGGCCAGACCGCGGGCGAGGGCGCGTAGGTCGCCCTCGACCGTGCCGGTGTCGGGGATCGGGATGTCGGCCGCGAGCTGCCCGGTCAGGGCGTCGACGATCAGCGCGTCGCGGTCCTTCCAGCGCCGGTAGACCGTGGTCTTGTGGACGCCCGCCCGCCGGGCGACCCCGTCGACGGTGAGCGCGGCGTAGCGCATCTCGGCGAGCTCGGCGAGCGTCGCGTCCAGGACCGCCGCCCGCACCTTCTCCCCCCGCCCGACCACCGGCCGCCGCTCCGCCGCGGGGCGGCCGGGCACGGAGGCGGGCGCGGCGCCGGGCAGGTCGGGCTCGGGCACCCGGGAATCGGACGCGCCGGGCTCGGACACGTGGGGCGTGGGCATGTGGGGCGTGGGCATGTGGGGCTCGGACTCTCGGGAATCGGACGACATTGCAACTCCTGGTTGCGTTACGGCGGGGAGCGTGGCACGCTCACCGTATCGCGTATCGCAACGGAAAGTTGCGATACCGCCCATGGCCTTGCCATCACAAGGGGATCGCGCATGCCCAGGCCCTACCGCCACACCGCCCCCGTCCCGCAGAAGTCCGCCACCGGTCAGGTGGCCGCCGTCTACGCGCAGATGAAGGCTGACTTCCTGCTCGCCGACGGCCCGCTGATGAGCCTCTCCCCCGCCCCCGAGGTGCTGGCCGCCACCTGGGCGCTGCTGCGCGAGGCCGAGATCGTCGGCACCGCGGCACGCGCCGACAAGGAGGCCGTGGCGAGCGCCGTCTCGCTGGCCAACCGCTGCCCGTTCTGCACCGAGGCGCACGCCCTGCTCGCACACGGCGCCGGGGACCACGAGCTGGCCGAGGCCGCCCGGGCCGGCCGCCCGCCCGCGGATCGGCGCCGCGCCGCGGTGCTCGACTGGGCGGCTGCCACCCGCTCCCCCGGCGCACCGGCCCTGAGCGCCCCGCCGTTCCCGCCCGCGCAGACGCCCGAGTTCGTCGGGACGGTGCTGGTCACCCACTTCATCAACCGGATGGTGACCTCGCTGCTCGACGAGGAGGCACTGCTGCCGGGCGCGGTGCGCCGCTCGCGGTACGTCCGGCGGGCCGCGGGCCTGACCGTCGCCTCCGCCGCTCGGCGCAACCCTGCGCCCGGAGCCGGTCTCGCCGTCCTCGCCGGGCCCTCGCCGGTCGGCCCACCGCCCGCCTGGGCCGGGGAGGGCCCGATCGGCACCGCCTACCTGGCCCTGCGCGACGCCGCCGCGGCCGGCGGCGAACTGTTGGACGCCGCGGCCCGGGCCGCGGTGATCGGCGCAGTGGCCGACTGGGACGGCGGGCACCCGCCGCTCGGCGGCGACCCGACCGGTCCGGCGGTGGCCAGCCTGCCCGAGGTCGACCGTCCGGGGGCCCGGCTGGCGCTGCTGGCCGCGCTGGCTCCGTACCGGATCACGGACGGGGAGGTGGCCGCCTGGCGGTCCGCCCAAGCGCGCCGAGCAATCGGGGCGGGCCAAACGAACGGGTCGAACGGGTCGGGCCGGGCGGGCGACGGAGGCGGTGCCGACGGGAGTGACGGCGCGTTGACCCGGGTGCTCGCCTTCGGCGCGATGGCAGCGGTGCTCCGGGTCGAGGCCTGGACGGTCTCCGGGACCCGCACGGCGCCCACCCCCTGACGGGCCGTCGCAGATACCACGGCGGGGGCCGCGTCCACCAGGACGCGGCCCCCGCCGCCTTGGCAGTTGGTGCTACCGCACCAGTTCGGCTCCGGCCCAGTCGGCGTGGTCGCTGTTGATGCCGTCGCCCGCGTCCGTCACCTTCAGCACCAGCGAGTTCACCCCGGCGACGCTGATGTCGACGGACTGCGTCGCACTCGACGGCGTCATCACCGCCGGACTCCCGTACAGCTTGACGCCATCACCCCACACCTCGAACGAGACCGTCGCGTTCGCACCGACCTCGTCATCCACACCCACATCCGACCGGAACCGCGAGTAACCACCGTTCAGGGCATAGGTGATGGCACTGTTGGCATGCGTGCCGACGCCCTTGGCATAGGCCGTGCCGTTCAGCCTGATCGGGTTCGCGCCGACGCTCCGGTCCTTCTGGACGGCGCCCCACCCGATCATGGGGGTACCCGTCCAGTCCAGCGCGCTGAGGGCCGTCGGCGTCTGCGGGTTCCCGATGAGCTTGGCTCCGGCCCAGTCGGCGTGGTCGCTGTTGATGCCGTCGCCCGCGTCCGTCACCTTCAGTACCAGCGAGTTCACCCCGGCGACGCTGATGTCGACGGACTGCGTCGCACTCGACGGCGTCATCACCGCCGGACTCCCGTACAGCTTGACGCCGTCACCCCACACCTCGAACGAGACCGTCGCGTTCGCACCGACCTCGTCATCCACACCCACATCCGACCGGAACCGCGAGTAACCACCGTTCAGGGCAT
>NZ_JBHVUV010000013.1:0-22978 GCF_042883905.1 Kitasatospora sp. NPDC058170 | reverse complement strand
GCATAGGTGATGACGCTGTCGGCGTGCGTGCCGACGCCCTTGGCATAGGCCGTGCCGTTCAGCCTGATCGGGTTCGAGTCGACGCTCCGGTCCTTGTGGACGGTGCCGGAGCCACTGCTGGCACTGCTCCAGGTGAGGTCGCTCAGATCGACCGTCTGCCCGTTCCCGCCGGCGGCGGTGGAGACGGCGACGGCGTTGCTGGCCCCGGAGACGTTCTCGGCGGCGTCGACGGCCTTCACGGTGAACGTGTACGGCGTCGAGGCGGACAGCCCCGTCACGGTGAAGCCGGTACCCGTCGACGAGCCGACGAGCGTGGTGCCGCGGTAGACCTGGTAGCCGGTCACGCCGACGTTGTCGGTCGACGCCGTCCACGACAGGTCCACGCTGTTCGACGTCACGTTGGCGGAGGTGAGGCCGGTCGGCGCGGTCGGAGCCGCGGTGTCGCCCCCCGCGGCCCCGGCGGTCGCGGTCACGGTCGCGCCGCTGACCACCGGGACGGTCACGTAGGACACCGTCTTGCCGTACAGCGACTTGGTCTGCGGCGTCTGGGCGATGCCGTTCACGGTGATGGTGGCGGGGGTCCCGTAGAACTGGGCCTCCCAGTTGACGGTGCCGCCGGAGGTGTTGGTCAGCGTGGAGCCCGTCGTGCCGGTGTGCTTGAGCTTCAGGTCGTTGTCACCGACCTTGAGGTGGTCGATCGTCACCCACGGCGTCTCGGCGGTCAGCCGCGAGACGGTGGCCACCCTGTCGTTCGGGGCGTCCGGCTGCACTCCCATCATGCCGTCGATGACGCTGCTGACCGCCGTGAACGAGACCTCGGGGTAGGTGTTCCGGTCGGCCATCAGCTTCTTGAGCCAGCCCCAGCCCTCCGAGGACCGGTTGTACTGGTAGTACATCTCCGGCAGGTAGGAGGTCGCCTCGACGTTCAGGTCGTCGTCGTTGGCGGCGATGAAGTCCAGGTAGCCGCTGGTCCTGGCGCCGTGGTCGCCCAGCCCCGTCAGCATCATCAGGAAGCTCGCCTCGTGGCCCCAGCTGCTGTAGCCCGTGCCGGCGGCGTCCTTGCCGCGGACGTACCGGTTGTTGGACGCGTCCCACCAGCTGCTCTCGAACTGGTCGCGCACCCGCTGGGCCCGATCGGCCCACTTCCTGCTGCCGGCGCTGTCGCCCTTGGCCTTCAGGATCTCCGAATAGGCCAGCATCGACTGGTACTGGTACCCGAGCGAATCGGCTGCGGAGACCAGGTTCTCGTTCGGGAACTCGAAGAACGTCGCCGTGTACTCGCCGGGCTGCTTCTTGGACACCGGCTGCTCACTCGCCGGGTTCGCGTCGTTCCAGGTGACCCCGTGGCCGGCCAGGAACGGACCCATCGTCGAGTCGTAGTACGCGGAAAGGATCGGATCGTTGATCCAGTCCGTGTTCCCCGTCCACTGGTACTGCTTGTACGCCTTGGCCATCAGGTTGAACGGCGAGGGCAGTTCCCGGAACCCGGTGCCGTCGATGTAGTACATGGCTCCGGAGGAGCTGTGCGCCCACAGCGGCCAGCCGTTCTGGCCCGGATCGTCGGCATCGCCGGCGAAAGTCTTCAGCATGCTGAACGTCTCGGCGTCCAGGCCGAGGGCGTGCGCGCCGTCCGACTGGTGCGCGATGTCCCGGTTGTAGTAGGACTCCCGGTTGGTGTACGCGCCCCAGTAGCCGGGGGCCACCGCCGTGTGCGTGGCGTCCTGGAGGCGCCACCACTCGGGTTCGTGCCCCATCATCGGGTTCCCCGGGTAGAACGTCATGCCCAGGGCCCGGTCCTTGCCCCAGTTGAAGCCGTCGTTCAGTGCCGCGTTCGGTGAATCGATGGCCAGCGCGCTGGTCGGCGGCCCGACGTGCGCCTGGATCGTGATCCGGTCGACGCGCGGCACGTCGCCGGCGGCCGTGGCCGTCAGCTCGATGACGTCACCGGCCTTGAGCCTCACCTTGCTCGACGTGCGGGTGTCGATGTCCATCGGGTCGGTGTAGTCACGGCCGTTCCGCTGGGAAGTCGCCCACGAATCCACCGGGGTGGAGTTCACCGAGATCCGGTAGGTCACTCCGTTCGCGGTCTTGCCGTTGTAGCGCGTGATGAGGTCGTACGCTCCGTCGGGGCCGTTGAACGTCGTGGTGGCGGTGCTGGTCTGCCCCGCCGCGCCCCGGACATAGGTGACGTTGTCGACCGTCCTGCCGTTCCAGGTGTGATTCACCGTCTCCGTCGCGAAGTTGGTCAGCGACATGTTCTCGGCTTCGACCACGTAGGGCGCCGCCGTCGGCTGCACCGCCATCGGCTGCGCCACCGCGGCCGCACCGGGAAGGACGATCGCGGTACCGGCTGATGCGAGGACGGCAGACAGTGCACAGGCGAGAAATCGACGCATGTGCGATCGATCCTTTCGTGTGGGGGAGTTCGCGTTTCGACGCCGGTCGGCCTCGACCGCACGTCTGTGGGGGTGTGGAGCATGCCGGGACGGAGCGGTCCCGGCGGTTCTCGGCGGTCCGGACCTGGCGGCGCGGGGCGGCTCCGGAGCCCTGTCATCGCGCGTGCGGTGCGACCGCCCGTCTGATCGCGTCGACACCGACGCACGGCCGGGATTCCTCCAGCCGAACGAAGTCACCTGAGCCGTGACCGCTTTCGCTCAGGCCTGCCGGCCGCCGCTGCCTCGGGGTTCGGCAGGGCGGGACCGGCGGGATCGAGGGGGCGGGCAACCCGGTTGGGGAGGGCTGGCTCTCGAACGGTGCCGGCACAAGGCGGTTCTGACACAGGGCGGTTCCGACACAAGGCGGTTCCGACACAAGGTGGTTTCGACACAGCGCGGCGCTGACACAACGCGGTGCCGGCACCAGGGGACGCAGGAGAGCGGTGAGCGTGAGCCGCGCCGAACGCGGCCGCGGGGCACGAATAACTCCTTTCATCGCACGCCGTGTTGAAAGATGTTCAACTGTGTTGCCTATTGAGCACTTTGCAGAGAAGTGGTGTCAATAGCTGCGTCCGGACCGATCGCGTCGGCCTCGCCCCCGACAGGCCGGGCCCCTCGGCCCCGACGCACCGCCCCAGCGCGCTCGAACCCGAGGCATCCGCCCCGGCCGACGCCGCATATCCGCAGGTCGGCAGCTCGACGCGGGAGAACGGCAGCTGCCCCGGTCAGGCGGCCGGGGCAGGTCGGCCGTGGTCGGAGCGGCGCGGGAAAGTCGGGACCAATCATCAACTTGCAGTGATCAACTGAAGCAACCTCAGAAAGTTTTCATCGATGTGTTGCATGTCGCGGCAGGCGTGAGTAGCGTCCTCCCCGCAGGGCTCAGCCGGGCGCGCGTCGGGCGCGCCGCGGCCGCCGGGCGGTGCGGCTCCACCGGACGGGGCCGCACCGTCGGACTGCTCGGCCCTCTCACCAGTGGCGGCCGACGGGCAGCTGGTCGAGTGCGGGTCGGGAGAGGTGCAGCACCCGGTAGCGGTCGCCGGGCTCGCCCTCGGGGGCCGGGCCGTGCCACAGGGCGAGGCGCAGCAGCTCCCAGCGGGCGGGATCGACGGCGACGGCGGCCGCGAACAGGGAGGAGTGGTCGGGCAGTTCGGCGAGGGCCTGCTCCACGGCCTCGGCCGGGTCGGCTCCCTCGGGGATGCGGTCGATCCGCCGGGTCGCGGCGTCCGGGGCCGTACCGGTGTCCCCGAGGCGCAGCCCGGCGCCGAGCCAGTGCCGCACGGGCGGGCGGCCGAAGTCGGCGATGATGCCGCGGAAGCCCGGGCCCCAGAGGAAGGCGTTCATGCCCTCGGGGGTGTGCCAAAGGTAGAACGGCGCGTACTGGTTGACGGGCGAGCCGTCCTGGCCGCGCTCGCGGACCAGGTAGGCCTTGAGGCCGAGGCCGGGGTAGGCGTCGAGCAGGTGGCCCCGGTCGGCGACCCGCCTGCGGATGATCCCCATGTCGTAGTCGGCGGGGAGGGTGATCTCGTACTGCATGGCGTGCACGGGTGGTCTCCTCCTGTGGCGGGGCGGTATCGGGCCGGTCGGCGCGGTACCGGCCCTCGGGTCGGCGCGGTACCGCTCCTCGGGTCGGGGCGGTGCGCCGGTCGGCTTCAGTCGGTGCGCCCCGATCGGCTTCAGACGGTGCGCTGGGCGGCGAGCAGGCCGAGGGCCCCGCGGACGGCCTGTCGGAACGGTTCGGCGGTGCCGGCGGCGCGGGCGAGGACGTAGCCGCCCTGGACGACGGCGAGCACGGCGGCGGCGAGGTCGGCCGGGTCGGGGCCGGGGACGAGCTCGCCGTCGGCCCGGCCCTCGGCGATCACCTCGGCGAGCCGGCCGTGCAGCCGGCCGAAGGTCTCCTCGACCGGGGCGCGCAGCCGGGCGTCGGCGATGACGTCCGGGTCCTGGGCCATCCGGCCCATCCGGCAGCCGCGCAGCACCTCGCGCTCGCGGTTCAGGTAGGCGGCGATGCGCTCGTACGCGGTACCGGGGCCGGAGATGTCGGCCTCGGCGGCGGCCTGCAGCTGCTCGGCGCTGCGGCGCAGTGCGGCGGCCGCGAGGTCGGGCTTGCCCTCGAAGTGGTGGTACATGCTGCCCTGGCCGACGCCGGCGCGCTGCTGGATGGCCTTGGGGCTGGTGCCGACGTAGCCGCGCTCCCAGAGGAGGTCCTGGGTGCTCTCGATGAGGCGGTCCTGGGTTGCCATGCGAGCACTGTACATACCAGTAGGTACAGAGGGCCAAGGGCTCGGTGCGGCGGCCGCGGAACGAGGATCCGCGCCGCCCCGCGGCAGGCCGCGATCGGTCCTCCCGGGGGCTGCCCGGAGCTGGCAGGATGTCCGACATGAGCTACCTCGCCGCGGATGACCGCTACGCCTCGATGACCTACCGCCGGGCCGGCCGCAGTGGCGTGCAGCTGCCCGCCGTCTCACTGGGCCTGTGGCACAACTTCGGTGACGCCCAGCCGCTGGAGGTGCAGCGGGCCGTGCTGCGCCGCGCCTTCGACCGGGGCATCACCCACTTCGACCTGGCGAACAACTACGGCCCGCCGTACGGCAGCGCCGAGCGCAACTTCGGCCACCTGTTCGCCCAGGACTTCCGCCCGTACCGGGACGAGCTGTTCATCGCCTCCAAGGCGGGCTACGACATGTGGCCCGGACCGTACGGGGACGGCGGCAGCCGCAAGTACCTGCTCGCCAGCCTGGACCAGTCGCTGGGCCGAATGGGCCTGGACTACGTGGACGTCTTCTACTCGCACCGCCACGACCCGGACACTCCGCTGGAGGAGACGATGGGCGCGCTGGACCAGGCGGTGCGCTCCGGCCGGGCGCTGTACGCGGGCATCTCCAACTACCCGGCGGAGCAGCACCGGGAGGCGGTGGCGATCCTGCGGGACCTGGGCACGCCGGTGCTGATGAACCAGTGCGCGTACTCGATCCTCAACCGGTACGTCGAGGACGGCGTGCTGGACGCCGTCGGCGACACACAGACCAGCCTGATCGCCTACTCCCCGCTCGCCCAGGGCCTGTTGACCGACCGCTACCTGTCCGGCGAGGTGCCGGCCGGCTCGCGGATGTCGGTCGGGCACTTCCTGCGGGAGGAGGCGCTGACCGGCGCCAAGCTGGAGCAGCTGCGGTCCCTGGACAAGGTGGCCGAGCGGCGCGGGCAGACGCTGGCGCAGCTGGCGCTCTCCTGGGTGCTGCGCGACCCGCGGGTGGTGTCGGTGATCATCGGGGCGAGCAGCGTCGCCCAGCTGGACCAGAACATCGACGCGCTGAACGGCGGCCCGCTGACCGCCGAGGAGCTGGCGGAGATCGACGCGCTCAGCCGCTGAGCCGACGGTCACCTGGCGCGGCCCGGACGATCGGGCCGCACCACGTGACCTGCGGGGGCCTCGGGGCGTTGTACCGTCCGCACACGTCCTTCGAGACCTCGGGAGTCCCCGTGCGGATGATCCTCCTTCGGAGCATGGCGCGCTTCGCCCACCGGCTGGCGCTGACCGCCCCCGTGCCGTTCCCGCTGCTGCCGGGTGCGCGGCCCTTGGCCGACACCCGGCAGCCGCACCACGGGTGACGGCCGACAGCCCGACGGTCAGCGGCGGTTGACGCCCAGGGCCGGCAGGACGGTCTCGGCGACGCGGTGGGCCTCCTCCAGCAGCGGGTTGCCGGAGAGGATGAAGGTGTCCACGCCGAGCGACTCGAACTCCTGGAGGCGCTCGACCACCTGGGCGGTCGAGCCGACCACCGCCGTGCCGGGCCCGGGCCGGAACAGGCCCATTCCGGGCCAGAGGTTCGGGTAGCTCTCCAACTCCCGTGCACGGGCCGGGACCTTGCCGCCGTGCTGGCGGAACTGCCGCTGCCAGCCGACCCCGTCCTCGCTCCGGGTGTCGCCCAACTGGCGGGCGTAGGTGGCCTCGCTGGTGACATCGAGCAGCCGGTCGGCGGCGGCCCACGCCTCGTCCTCGGTGTCCCGGACGATCAGGTGCAGCCGCAGCCCGATCCGCAGACTGCGGCCGTACGCGGCGGCACGCTCGCGGACCAGGTCCAGCTTCTCCTTGAGCAGGTGCGGCGGTTCGCCCCAGGTGAGGTAGACGTCGACGTGCTCGGCGGCCATCTCGATGCCGGCCGCCGAACTCCCGCCGAACCAGAGCGGGATGCCTCCGGGCTGGACGGGCGTGAGCTCGCGCAGGCTCGCCCCGGCGTTCCGCAGGTCGTAGAACTCGCCCTTGTGGTCGAAGACCTCACCGGCGGTGAGGCGCTTGACGATCGACCAGTACTCGGCGCTCAGCCGGTAGCGGTCGTCGTGCTCGACGTCCAGGCCGTACTCGCGCAGCTGCGCGGTGGAGCCGTTGACCACGTTGAACCGCAGCCGGCCGCCGTGCAGGTGGTCGAAGCTGAGCGCCATCTTGGCCAGCAGGGTGGGCGAGATCAGCCCGGGGTGGACGGCCAGCAGCGGCTTGAAGCCCGGACCGGTGGCGGCGGCCAGCGCGTTGCCGAGATCCCAGACGTCGTACAGGTCGGTCGCGAGCAGCGCACCGGTGTAGCCCAGGCGCTCGACGCTGCCGGCGAGTTGCTGGAGGTAGCGGAGGTCGACCGGGCGGCGGCCGGCCGGCTCCCACGGGTAGTGGCCCTCGCGCGGGATGATGTACCAGAGGACTTCGGAGGCCATCGGGTCAGACCGCCTTGGCGAGCGCGGCGGCCACCGGGGCCTCCAGAGCGGGCAGATGGGCGTCGGCGACGGTCAGCGCGCGGTCGATGAAGCCGACACCGTGGAAGATGTCCGCGGCCTCCTGCTGCTCGGCGATGAAGTCTGCGGTGGCGGGCTCCAGTCGCCAGGGCAGGCCGGCCAGCGCGCTCTGCCAGTCCTCGGCCGAGCCGCCGAGGTCGGCGGCGGCGATCGCGGCGGCCTCGGCGGGGTTGGCGGCCACCCAGGCGTCCGCCCGGCCCAGCGCGGCACCGATCGCGGCGACCACCTCGGGGCGGTCGGCGGCGAAGGCGCGGCGGGTGAAGAACACCGAGCGGTCGGTGATGACGTCGCCGGTCCGGATCAGCTCGCGGAACCCGCCGGCCCGGCGGGCGGCGGCGAGTTCGGCGCCCTGGGCGATCCATCCGGCGATCTCGCCGTCGCGCAGGCGCTGCGCCGGGTCCGTGCCGGCGGCGGGGCGCACGGGGGTGATGTCGTCGGCGTAGGAGAGTCCCTCGGCGTGCAGGGCCTTGGCGAGCAGGTGGGTCTGCCAGGAGCCGATGCCGAGGACGACGGTGCCGCCCCTGAGGTCGGCGACGCCCTGCACCGGGCCGTCGGCGCGCACCAGCAGGGCGCCGTGGTCGGGGCGGGGGGCGGACACCGCCGCGTACACCAGGTCGTGGCCGGCGGCCTGGGCGGTGACCGGCGGGGTCGAGCCGGTGCCGCCGAAGTCGATGGTGCCGTCGGCGAGCAGGTCACCGGTGCGGGTGCCGTCGGTGTAGTGGTGGAACGCGCCGGTCTCGCCGAGCGGGGCCAACTCCTCGTCCAGGTAGGTCAGGCGGGAGAGGTAGTAGAGGGAGGGGTTGCTGGCGTGGACGCCGAGGGTGATGGCCATGGGGATCTCCAGGGGGGGCGGACTCGGGGGCGGGCTCGGGGCGGGCTCGGGGCGGTCGGACTCGGGGCGGTCGGGAGCCGGGGGACGTGTCAGTGGACGCCGAGGTCGGCGAGCAGGCGGCGGCGCAGCTCGGCGAAGGCCGGGTCGGCCGGGTCGCGGGGGCGGTCGACGGCGACGTGCTCGTCGCGGACCAGCCGGCCGTCCCGCAGGACGGCGACCCGGTCGGCGAGCCGGACGGCCTCCTCGACGTCGTGGGTGACCAGCAGGACGGCCGGCCGGTGGCGGCGGACGAGGTCGCCGACCAGGTCCTGCATGCGCAGCCGGGTCAGCGCGTCCAGGGCGGCGAACGGCTCATCGAGCAGCAGGAGTTGGGGCTCGCGGACGAGCGCCCTGGCGAGCGCCACCCGCTGCGCCTCGCCGCCGGAGAGGGTGGCGGGCCAGGCCTCGGCGTGCTTCTCCAGGCCGACCTCGGCGAGCGCGGCGAGCCCGGTCTCCCGGGTGGCCGCGCCGCGCGGCAGGCCGACCGTGACGTTGGCCAGCACCCGCTTGGACGGGACCAGTCGGGGCTCCTGGAAGACCACCGTCCGCACCGGCGGGACGAGGACGGTACCGGCGTCGGCCTTGTCCAGCGCGCCGAGGATCCGCAGCAGGGTCGTCTTGCCGGTTCCGCTGGCGCCGAGCAGGGCGACGAACTCGCCGCGGGCGATGGAGAGGTCGACGCCGTCGAGGACGGCGCGGGTGCCGAACACCCGGCGCAGACCGCGCAGGTGCACGGCGGGGGTCGCGACGGTGGTCATCGGGCTGCTCCTTGGGTGGCCTTGCGCCAGGGCATCAGGAACCGCTCCAGCACCCGGACGAGGCCGTCGGCGGTGAGGCCGAGCAGGCCGTAGATCAGGATGCAGACGGCGAGGATGTCGGTGCGCGAGTAGTTCTGGGCCTGGGCCATGAGGTAGCCGATGCCCTCGGTGGAGTTGATCTCCTCGGCGGCGATCAGCGCGATCACGCTGAGCGTCATGGACAGCCGGAGCCCGGAGAGCAGCGCGGGCAGTGCGCCGGGCAGCACCACGGTGCGCACGATCGCCCAGCGGCCGAGGCCGAAGCTGCGCATCGCCTCGATCAGTTTGCGGTCGGAGTTGCGGACGCCGCCGGAGGTGGAGACGTACATCGGGAAGCTGGTGGCGACGCCGATCAGAGCGATCTTTGCCGTCTCGGTGATGCCGAACCAGACCATGAACAGCGGGACCAGCGCCAGGAACGGCACGGTCCGCAGGACCTGGACGGCGGAGTCCAGCAGTTCCTCGCCGAGCCGGAAGAAGCCGGTGACCACGCCGAGCACCAGACCGGTGGCGGCGCCGAGGAGCAGGCCGAGGCCGGCCCTGGTGAGCGAGACGGCGAGCGCGTCGGTGAGCTGGCCGTTGCCCCACAACTCGCCGACGGCCTCGGCGACCTGGGCGGGCGAGGCGAGCACGTCCTGGGTGAGCGCGCCGGTGGCGGAGGCCAGGGCCCAGCCGCCGAGCAGGGCGAGCGGGCCGATGGTGCGCAGGATCAGGGCGAGCACGCGGGGGCGGGGTGCGGGCAGCCGGGTGCGGGGGGCGACCAGGCCCGCCTCCAGGGCGGCGGCGGTGTCGGTGGCAGTGGCGGTGGCTTCGGCGGTGGCGTTACCGGTGGCGGTGTCGGAGGGGGGCTGCGCCGGTACCGGCGGGGTCTCGGTGGCCGCGGTGCTCACTTGGCGCCGCCCGCGAGCCCGTTGACGTCGATCAGGTACGGCTTGACGTCGACCAGCTGCTTGGTGACCTTCTGGTCGGCGAAGAACGCCGCGACGGTGGCGAAGCGGGCGGTGTCGGCCTCGGAGATGACATCGGCGGTGGCACCCTGCCGGCTGACGTTGATCGCGACGTCCTTCTCGGCGGGGGTGACGGCGGTCGGCCCCGAGTCGGTGAAGACGTTGAGGTAGCCGGCCGGGTCGGCCTTCTCCTTCAGGCCGTTGTCGTGCAGGTAGGTGTAGAACGCCTTGACGACCTCGGGGTACTTCTCGGCGAAGCCGTTGCGGACCGCCCAGACCGCGTAGTTGTCGGAGCCGACCTCCTTGCCGTTGACCAGGAAGTGCGCACCGGAGTTGGCGATCGACGGGGTGGAGAAGGTGTTCCAGGTGGCCCAGGCTTCCACCTGGCCGGAGTTGAAGACGCCCGAGGTCTGGTCGGCCCGCAGGTAGACGCGTTCGACCTTGTCCGCGGGCACGTTGTTCTTCGCCAACGCCTTGAGCAGCAGGTACTCGCTGGTGCCGCCCTGGGAGACGGCGACCTTCCGTCCGACCAGGTCCTGGACGGTCCTGATCGGGGAGTCGTTCTTCACCAGGATCCCCTCACCGACGCCGTCGGGGGCGGTCTGGGCGAACAGCTTGAAGCCGGGCTTCTGGGCGAGCGCGGCGACGGCCGAGGTGATCGAGCCCTGGGCGACGTCCAGTTGGTCGGCGGAGAGCGCCTGGGCGGCGGGGGCGAACGGGCCGGCGCTGCCGGTCCAGGCGACCTTGGCGTGGACGGCGGCGAGGGCCTTGTCGAGCGAGCCGTCCTTCTTGCCGAGGGCGAGGAACCCGTTGTTGCCGGGGTCGGGCAGCCGCAGCACGGCCTCGGCCCTGCCCCCGCCGTCGGCGGAGGCCTTGGCCCCGTCGGCGGACGAGCCGCAGGCGGCCAGGGCGGTGGTGGCGAGCAGCGCGGCGGCGGTGAGGGCGAGGCGGTGGGTCTTCACGGTCGACTCCAGTTGGGTTCGTCAGGCGGTGGCGGGGGCTGACGGATGGCGAATGACGGACGGCGGGCGACGGATGGCGAATGACGGGCGGCGGGCGACGGATGGCGGGCGACGCGGCGCTGGGCGCTGCGGCGGCGGCTATCCGCGCGCGGCGCCGCGGCGGCGGTCCAGCAGGGCACGGGCGGCGCGCAGGGGCTCGGGGTCGGCCCAGGCGCGGATGTCGACGGCGGCGTCGAGGAAGCCCTGCCCGTGCAGGAACCGCTCCTGCTGCTCCAGCAGGCCGAGGCGCTCCTCGGAGAGGTCGAGGTGCAGGGTCCGGTGGCTGCCGGGCGCGTAGGCCCCGGCGACGCCCTCGGCGCCGGCTCCGGTCTCGGCCTGGAGGATCCGGACCACCTCGGCGGGGTGCTCGGCGGCCCAGTCGGCGGCGTCCAGCAGGACGGCGAGGAAGCGGGCGACCAGGTCGGGGTGGTCGTCCAGCAGGCTCTGGTGGACGGTCACCGGCCGGGGCGTGCCGTTGTTGACCCGGGTGCGGCGGTCCGGCGCGGTGTCCAGTTCGACCGCGACCTCGGCACCGATCCGGCGGGCCGCCTCGACGGCCAGCGCACCCTTGACGTAGACCGCGTCCACGGTGCCGTCCCGCAGCGCGGCGAGTTCGGCGGCCCACTGTCCGCCGCCGGGCGCGGCCGGGACGTCGACCGGCCGGGCGTCGTCCAGGGTGAGCCCGGCGAGCGCGAGCGCACCGTTCAGCCCGGACAGGGCCATGGCCCGCCAGAAGTCGATGCCGATCCCATGACGTGGGACGGCCAGGCGCAGGCCGCGGAGCTGTCCGGGGTCGGTGATGCCGCTGCCGGCCCGGACCAGGACGACCTGGCGCTCCTCGATCCAGGTCAGGCCGACCAGCCTGGTCCGCTCACCGCGTGAACGCGCCCACAGCGCGGGCACGTTGCCCCCCTCGCGGAACAGTCCGGTGAGCGCGTGGGTGTAGTGGTGGTCGGCGGCGACCTCGGGCGGGGCGTCCTGGAGCGAGCGGACGGTGATGCCGTCGGCCGCGAACTCCCGGGCGAGCCAGCCCTGGTCGGCGGCGATTCCGGTGGCGGTGGGGACGGGGCAGCGGGTGAACCAGAGGGTGTCCGGGGCGGCCTGGACGGTGCTGCGGGCGTGGCTGGGCACGGTGGCGGGTTCCTCTGCGGCTGGGGGTGCGCGGGCGCGGCGCGGCACAGGGCATGGGGAGTGCGTGGGGTGTGCGGAGGTCGTCGGACGCGGTGTGCGTCAGCGACAACAGGTGCAGGAAGCGGGGCACCGGTGGGTCGTCACGGCGCTGCTCCTTCCTGCCGGGGCGTCATCCAGGCACCGGGCCTTAGCCGTCCGGTGCGATGTGCCGAGCGTTCCATGGCGTGGGAGCGCGAGGCAAGCCTTTGCCACATCGTGGGATCAGTTGTTCATGAACGCCATCCCATTGCAACGCCACCGACATAATTCCGCAGCACCGGCTGCCATAGTCTGGAAGGGACTTCGGTGAACCCGCCGGAGCGCCGGACAGAACGCGAGGTGCCATGGCCGAGGCCGCGACCGCCGCCCAGAGCCCGCCGGCCGGCGCCCAGGCCGTCCAGCGCGCGCTCGGACTGCTGCACTGTTTCCACGACAACGGCCCCGACCTGAGCGCCTCGGACCTGGCCCGCCGGATGGGGCTTTCGGTCTCCACCGCGCACCGGCTGGCCCGCACCCTGGTCAGCGCCGCGTTCCTGGAGCAGGACGAGCAGACCGCCCGCTACCGGCTCGGACCGGCCGTCGCCGAACTCGGCCAACTCAGCTTCCACCAGCGCGGACTACACCTGGCCGCACCCGAACTCGACCTGCTCGCCCGGCGGACCGGCGCGACCGCCGACCTGGCGATCCGCAGCGGCCCGCACGCGGTGATCCTGGTCGGCGCCTCCGTCCGCCCGGACACCGGGCTGGGGCTGCGCCGACCGCTGCACTCCACCGCGCTGGGCAAGGTGCTACTGGCCTGGCCGCGCTCCGGGGACACCGGCGCGGCGGCGCTCGGCCCGCTGGAGCCCTTCACCCCGCGGACCATCACCGAACCGGAGCTGCTGGCCGCGGAGTTGGCCAAGGTCCGGGCCGCCGGCCACGCGCTCAACGACGGCGAGTCGGCCACCGGGGTCCGCACGGTGGCCGTCCCGGTGCTGGACCACGCCGGACAGGCCCGGTTCGCCCTGGCCGTCCGCTCGACGCCGACCCACCTGACGGACGACCGGCTGGACTGGTTCCTCGGGCACGCCCGGACCTGCGCGGCGGCGCTGGCCGTCCTGCTGCTGCCGCCGGACCACCGGGCCTGACCCGGCGCCACCACCGTTTTTCAGTAAGGGGCCTGACGCGTCGTCAGAACATGCGCACAGGCCCGGCGTTCACCAGGGAACACCGGGCCCGATGCAGGGGTTCGACAGTGGATCAGGCCACCGGGGTGTACTTGTAGCCGACCCGACGGACCGTCACGATGCTGTCCCGGTAGGCGACTCCGAGCTTGCGGCGCAGCCGGGCGACGTGGACGTCCACCGTGCGGCCGTCGCCGACGTGGCCGTAGCCCCAGACCGCCGAGACCAGGTGGTCGCGGGTGTGCACCCGCTGCGGGTGCTCGGTGAGGTGGGCCAGCAGCTCGAACTCCAGGTAGGTGAGGTCGAGCAACCGCCCGTCGACGTAGGCGTTACGGCGCTCCACGTCGACGCTGATGCCGCGGCCGGCGGGCCGGACCGGGCGGACGGCGGCAGCGGCGGGGACGGCCGCCGCGGGAACGGCCGCCGCGGGAACGGCCGGGGCCGCGGGCGCCTGGGCCGGGGCGTCCTCGGCGGGCACCAGGACCAGGTAGCCGACCATCGGGTTCCCGGCCGCGGCGGCGAACTGGGCGCCGTACTGGGCGAGCAGGGCCTGCGACAGCGCGCCCTGCGGAAGCGCGGCGACGACGGTCGCCCCCTCCGGCAGCGCGGCGAGCAGGGACTGCGGCGCCTGGGGCGCGGGGGCCTGCGGGGCGGCCTGGTGCTGCGGGGCCGCGGCCCCGCCGTGCCATCGGTCGGCGGTCGAGGGGATGGACCGGACCGCGCGCAGGTGCGGGGTCGCGGCGGGGAGGGGAAGGGTGGCCGTGGAGGAGGAAGACATGGTGCCGCTCATTTCGCGCGTGACGGACGGGGTGGAGTCGTCTGCGCGTCGACCGGGCGTGCTGCCGGGGGCTGATCCGAGGTCAGCGGGCGGAGAGCCGGGACGCGCTGGGCGAACCCGGACACGTCTGGTCGAACAGGTGCGGCTGCCGGGACGGCCAGAACGGCTCGAGGTCGAAGCGACCCCGGCTGCTGTCCACGACGTTGTTCATGCGCCTATTCAACCATGTGAACGGACCGTTGCACCGCACCGGGTGTGTCGCCCCCGTCACGCAGACGGCAACGGCGGCGGCAGGGATGGGACGTACGGGGTTCACTGGTGCTCTCCGCGAAGCGGGCCTGGGATTTTCCGGCCGACAAGCCGGAAATACGCGTCCGGGTCGACGAATTGGCGGAATGCCGGAGGGTTACCGACAGACCGGGAGGGGTCGCTCGGTCACCGACAGCAGGCGCTGCAGATCAACGCGTGGTCGATGTACCGGCGGATCGTCAGCGCCGGAGTGACCGGCGCGAGCGGCCGGACCGGGGCGGGCGCGACGGTGGGCAGCCGACGGTCAGTGGTCGTCATGATGCCCTCCCCCCTTGCTGCTCCCGGTGCGCCCCGACGGTACGGCCGGGCGGCTTCGACCCAGAGCCTTCCACGCCAGGCCGGGCAAGGCAACCTCCCCGTCGCCGGATGTCCGGCATGCGGACGGCCTGATGAGACGGCGGGGTTCGACTCAGACCCTCGCTGGGGTTCCGCGGCGCCGCGCGGCCGCGTGCTCGACCAGCGTGACCAGCAGTTCCTTCCCGTCCTCGCGGCGCCTGGCGTCGCACAGCAGCACCGGGACGCCGGGGTCGAGGTCGAGCGCGTCGCGGACCTCCTCGGGGGTGAACACCTCGGTGCCCTCGAAACAGTTCACCGCCACCACGAAGGGGATGCCGCGCTGCTCGAAGAAGTCCACCGAGGGGAAGCAGTCGGCCAGCCGCCGGGTGTCGGCGAGCACGACCGCGCCGAGCGAGCCGCGTGCCAGCTCGTCCCAGACGAACCAGAAGCGGTCCTGGCCGGGGGTGCCGAACAGGTAGAGCGCGAGCCCGGGCCGCAGGTCGATCCGGCCGAAGTCCATGGCGACGGTGGTGGTGCGCTTGGCCTCCACGCCCGAGGTGTCGTCCAGCGGGCGGCCGAGCTCGCTCAACTCCTCCTCGGTGCGCAGCGGTCGGATCTCGCTGACCGCGCCGACCAGGGTGGTCTTGCCCGCGCCGAAGCCGCCGGCGACCAGGATCTTCACGGCGACGGCCGGGCCGCCGCGCCAGCGCGGGTCGTTGCCGGCGGCGGCGGCGGGGCCGGCGGCGGCCATGGCGGTCCCGGAGTGGTCAGAGCGCACGGAGTCCATTGATCACGTCTCGCAGCAGGCGCTCGTCCGGCAGCTCGGCGAGCGGAACGGGTCGGGTGACGCTGATCAGTTCGGCGTCGTAGAGGTCGCCGAGCAGCACCCGGACCACGCTGACCGGCAGGTCGGTGTAGGAGCCGAGTTCGGCGACGGAGAGCGGCTCCCGGCGGCACCAGGCCAGGATGGTCTGGTGCTCCGGGTCGAGCACGTGCGCGGGCACGGCCCCCGCGGCCGGCCCGGGCTCGGCTGCGGTGACCAGGGAGATCAGGTCGAACAGGCCGTCCTCGACCGGCCGGGTGCGGCCCCGGGTCATCGAGTACAGCCGAACCACCGGTCCGGCGTCGTCGTCGAACCAGCGGTCGTCGACCGGGGTGCGCGGCCGGAACAGGTCGAGGTCCGACTCGTCCTGCTCCGGGCCGTCGTGGTCCCGGCCTTCCGGGTCCTGGCCGTCCGGGCCGTCCTGACCGCTCGGATCCCGGCCGCTGGGATCCTGACCGCTCGGGCCGTGGCCGTTCGGGTCCTGAACCTGCGGTCCGTCCTGGTCCGGGCCGTCCTGCGCCGGGCCCCGGCCGGGGTCGTCCGGCCCCGGTGTCGGTTCCTGCTCCGCCATCAGGCCGCTCATCTCCCCGGCGGGGCCGTCGCCGTTCGCGGCTCGGCGGCCAGGTGCTCGCCGACCCGCTTGACCAGCAGGGCCATCTCGTAGGCGATCTGGCCGATGTCCGCCTCGGCCTCGCTCAGCACCGCCAGGCAGCTGCCGTCGCCGGCCGCGGTGATGAACAGGAACGCCTCGTCCAGCTCGACCATGGTCTGCCGGACGCCGCCGACCTTGAAGTGTCCGCCGGCCCCCTTGGCCAGGCTGTGGAAGCCGGCCGCGACGGCGGCCAGGTGCTCGGCGTCCTCGCGCTCGAGGCCGCCGGAGGCGCCGGTGGCCAGCCCGTCGCTGGACAGGATCACCGCGTGCCGCAGGGCCGCGACCCGGCCCACCAGGTCGTCCAGGAGCCAGTTGAGGTCCCCGGACGGCTGCGTCGAAGTGGTCATGAATCTGTTCCTTCCGCTGGAGCACGTGGTGCGGGTGGTGCAGGTGGAGCGAAGGGTGCGGGTCGCACCCGTGGTGTGGGTGGTGCGGCGGGGATCCGTCGGACCAGCGACGCGGTGGCCCCGGGAGGGGGCGCGGGCAGCGCCGCGGGGGCGGGCGCCGGGGCGATCGCCCGGCGGGACGGGTCCGGGGGCTCCCAGGCGGGGACCGCGACGGGCCGGGCGGGTGCCGCGGGCGCCGGGGCGCTCGCGCCGCGGCCCCGGGTGAAGCCTCGCTGGAAGGAGGCGAAGGTGGCCCGGGCCTCCTCCGGGGAACGCTCGCGGGCGGAGTCGGGGCCCGCTCCCGGAGCCGCGTCCTGGACGGCGCGCTCCTTGAGCTGCGGGGCGAGGTTCGCCTGCCGGACGCGGCGCGGCAGCGCGCCGGTGCCGGTAGCGGTGCCAGAAGCGGTGCCGGTGCCAGAAGCGGTGCCGGTGCCAGTAGTGGTGCCAGGGCCGGTGCCGGGTCTGAGGTCCTCGACGGGTCTCGCTCCCGCGGCGGCCAGACCGTCCGCACCAGCCACACCGTCCGCGGCGGCCAGGGCCGCCTGCTCCGCCAGCTCCTCGCGGCGGTGCCGTCCGGTCCCCGGCGACTCGCCGTCCCCGGCGGGTGCCGGCACCAGGACCGGTCCGCCCTTGGTCCGGGCCCGGCGCGGCAGGCCGCCCGGGGTCCGGGCCGGCTCGGGTGCCGACGGGCGCGGCCCGCTGTTACCGCGGTGCCGCCCGCTCTGCGGCGCCTGCGGCGCACGGGCGTCGGCGAGCGCCGGCACCGCCACCAGGTCCCGCTGCCCGCGTCGCGCGGAGCCGGCGCCGGCCGGGGCGGTCCGCGGGGCGGCCGCGGCGGCGGGCGGTTCGGGCAGCCCGTCCGGCGCCTCCGCCAGGAGCTCGCGCGGTATCAGCACCACGGCCGTCGTCCCCCCGTACGGCGAGGGCCGCAGGTGCACCCGGATGCCGTGCCGCCGGGCCAGCCGGCTGACCACGAAGAGGCCCAGCCGGTCGGTGTCGGCGAGGTCGAACTCCTGCTCCACGGCGAGGCGCTCGTTGATCTCGGCGAGCGCAGACTCGCTCAGCCCGAGGCCCCGGTCGTCGATCTCCAGCGCGAAGCCGTGCGCCACCACCTCGCCCTGGACGGCGACCTGGGTGTTCGGCGGGGAGAACACCGCGGCGTTCTCGACCAGTTCGGCCACCAGGTGGGTGATGTCCGCGACCGCGCTGCCGAGCAGCCCGGTACCGGGGAACGGCCGGACGCTCACCCGGGCGTAGTCCTCCACCTCGCCGACCGCCGCGCGCACCACGTCGACCATCCGCACCGGCTTGCGCCAGGCCCGCCCCGGCGAACCGCCGGCCAGGATGATCAGGCCCTCGGCGTGCCGGCGCATACGGGTGGTGAGGTGGTCGACCTTGAAGAGGTCCTCCAGCTCCGCCGGGTCCTCGGTGCGGCGCTCCATGGTGTCCAGCAGGGTCAGCTGGCGGTGCAGCAGCACCTGGCTGCGCCGGGCCAGGTTGACGAAGACCGCCGAGACCCCGCGCCGCAGTTCGGCCTGTTCGACGGCGGCCTCGACGGCGGCCCGCTGCACCGCGTTGATGGCGCGCCCGACCTGGCCCACCTCGGCCGGACCGAACTGCAGCTCCGGCGCCTCGACCGCGACGTCCACCGCCTCGCCCCGGCGCAGCCGCAGCATCACCGAGGGCAGCCGGGTGCCGGCCAGCTCGTTCGCCGCGTTGCGCAGGCCGATCAGCTCGCGGGCCAGGCCGCGGCCGATCCGGTAGGAGATCAGCACCGACAGCACCACCGCGACCAGGCCGATCGCACCGGCGATGCCGCCGCGCCAGAGCAGATTGATCGCGTACGAGCGCTCGCGGTCCGCGATCGCCGTGGCCAGCCGGCTGTTGATCGCGGCGAGGTCGCCCAGCGCCCGGTCGGCGGTGTCCCGCCAGGCGTCGCCGTTGATCGCCTGGACCACCCGGTCCGGGCCGCCGGCGCCCACGAAGTCCGCCTCGGCCCGGGCCAGCGCGGCCCAGGCCTCGCCCCCGCGCAGCGCGATGTAGTCGGCCTGGTCCGCCGGGTCCAACTCGATGACGTAGACGGTGAACAGCGCCTGCTGATTGTGCAGCGCGTCCAGCGCGACCTGGAACTGCTCGGCGGTCGGGCGGCTCTTGGCGCTGCGCAGCCCCTCCATCGCCGAGTCCTCCTGCGCGAGGTACTCACGGGCGCGCGCCAGCTCGATCAGGATGGTGCCCTGGCGCGGCAGTTGGCCGCTCTGACGGGCGACGAAGGCGGACCGGAAGCCGAAGATCGGCTTGACCAGGTCGCTGTACTGGCCGAGGGCGAACTCCCAGTTCAGCGCGGAGCGGTTGATCTGGCCGCGCAGCGGACTGAGTTGGTCGGCGGCGGCGAGGATCTGCAGGAAGCGGCCGCGCTGCGCGGCGTCCAGCTTGCCGCCCGCGCTGTTCTTGCGCTCCCGCAGGACGGCGAGGTCCCGGTCGGTGGCCGCCTGGGCGCGCTCGAAGGCGTCGCGCGCGGCCCCCGAGCCCGGGTCGGCCAGCCGCTGGACGGCGGCCCGGCGCTCGTTCTGCAGGTCCCCGGCGTACCGGTCGAGCGGAGCCCCGAACTGCTTGTACGTACTGGTGACCTCCAACTGGCCCCAGACGTCTCCCGTGGTGGCGAGCGTCGCGTACGCCCACAGGGCGGTGAGCGCGACGATGGGCACCAGGAGCAGCGCGATGATCTTCGCGCGGATCGAGCTGCTGCGCAGACGCATGGAGTCCTCGGTCGGGGAAGTGCCAGGCGCGGACGGGGAGGGTGGGGTCGGTTGGCGGTCGGCCTTCGACGATCGTCAGTGGTCAGGGTCGGTCCTCGCCGGGAGTCCCCCGGCCGCAGGTCTGCGAGAGCCTACTACGCCCCGACCACTCGTTCGAGGGTCGAATCCGTCCTCTCCGCAGCCTTGTCCCGATCGTGTCCGGATCATCCCGGACCTCCCTGATTCGCCCGGCTCCGCAGCCTCCCCGAAGCCTCCCCCGAACCTCCCCGACCCGGCCCGCCACGGCACTTTCCGTACGGACAGGTGCCGATCTCGTCGCGTCACGGTCACAACCCTGGGCAGTGACAGAGCTATCCGATAGTTTCGCTCCACCTGCCCGACCTGTTCGGCGCGCCGCCGATCCGGACGCCCGTACGAGTCCGACCGGCAGGACGCAGACGGATACGGGGGCACAGTGCGCGAGTTCACCACCCCTGCCCTGGCCGGACCACCGGCCACCGGCGGACTGGCCGACTCGCTGTACGACACCGCCGAACGCACCCCCGAGCTGGTGCAGCTGGCGCGGCCGGCACCCGGCGGCGGGTGGCAGGAGGTCACCGCACGCGCCTTCCGGGACGAGGTGCTGGCGCTCGCCAAGGGCCTGCTGACCCGCGGCGTGCGGTACGGCGACCGGGTCGGCCTGATGTCCCGGACCAGGTACGAGTGGACCCTGTTCGACTACGCGCTCTGGTCGATCGGCGCCATCCCGGTGCCGATCTACCCCACCTCCTCGGCCGAGCAGGTCCGCTGGATCCTCGCCGAGACCCAGGCGGTGGCCTGCGTGGTCGAGGAGGAGGACCACGCGATGACGGTCGGCGCGGTCTGCGACGCGCTGCCCGACCTCACCGGCATCTGGCAGCTGGACCGCGACTGCATCACCGCGATCACGGAGGACGGCAACGGGGTACCGGACTCCCTGGTCCACCGGCAGCGGCTCGGCGTGGCCGCCGGGAACATCGCCACCGTCGTGTACACCTCCGGCACCACCGGCCGCCCCAAGGGCTGCCTGATCACCCACGCCAACCTGGCCGCCGAGGCCGACAGCCTGCTCGGCGGCTGGGACACCGTCTTCCACGACACCGGCGGCCACCAGCCGTCCACCCTGCTCTTCCTCCCGCTGGCGCACGTCTACGGCCGGGCGGTGCAGGTGGCGGCGATCCGCGGCGGCTTCCGGATCGCGCACATCCCGGAGGTCTCCACCGAGACCCTGTTACCCGCCCTGGCCGTCCTGCGGCCGACCTTCCTGCACGCCGTCCCGTACGTCTTCGACAAGATCTTCCAGCAGGCCCGGCGGGGCGCCGAGGAGGCCGGACGCGGCGAGCTCTTCGAGCAGGCCCGCCAGGTGGCCGTCGACTGGGCGGCCGCCCGCGAACGGCGCGCCTTCGGCCGCGGCCCCGGCCCGAGCCCCAAGCTGCGCCTGCAGCACGCGGCGTACGACCGGGCCGCCTACCAGCGGCTGCGCGCGGCCCTCGGCGGCCGGGTGCGCGCCATCATGTGCGGCGGCTCCACGCTCGGCCGGGAGATCGGCCTCTTCTTCACCGGCGCCGGCTTCCAGCTGTACGCGGGCTACGGGCTGACCGAGACCTCCGCCGCGATCACCGCGAACCCGCCCGGCCGGCAGAAGATGGGCACGGTCGGCCGTCCGCTGCCGGGCGCCACCGTCGCCATCGCCGACGACGGCGAGGTGTGGGTGCGCGGCGACACCGTCTTCGGCGGGTACCTCAACCACCCGCAGTGCACGGCCGAGTCGCTGTACGACGGCTGGTTCGGCACCGGCGACCTGGGCAGCCTGGACGAGGACGGCTACCTCACCATCACCGGCCGCAAGAAGGACCTGATCGTCACCAGCAGCGGCAAGAACCTCGCCCCCGCGGCGCTGGAGGAGCGGGTCCAGGCGCATCCCCTGATCTCCCAGTGCATGGTGGTGGGCGACGACCGCCCCTACGTCGCCGCGCTGATCACCCTGGACCAGGCGGCCCTCGCACACTGGCTGAAGAGCCACGGGCGCGAGCAGCTGGACGAGTGGGCGGTGCTCGCCGACGAGGAGCTGCACACCGAGGTCCAGCGGGCGGTGGCCGCGGCCAACACCGCCGTCTCGCGCGCCGAGTCGATCCGCGCGTTCCGCCTGCTGCCGCGGGAGTTCAGCCTGGAGCAGGGGTTGCTGTCCCCCTCGCTGAAGCTGCGGCGGACGGCGATCACCGAGCGCTACGAGCAGGACATCGAGGAGCTCTACGCTCCCTGACGGTCCGTCTCGTCCCTTTTGTCGGAACGGACATGGGCGCACTTCACCTTCCGTTCCCTTGACGGACCGACTGGTCCAGTCCATTGTTTTGCCTCGGTCTGAGTGCGGCACGCCGACGGCTCCCGCCCCTCGGGGAGCGCCCCCAACTCGATACCGCGCCTCCCCAACGGGCGCGGCCCCCACGCAGGAGTCCTCACTTGTCCATGTCCTCGCGCCTTTCCGCGCTCGCCGCCTGCGCGGCCCTCACGGTGTTCGCGCTCGCCGCGCCCGCCTCCGCCGACGCCGCCCCCACCGCGGCCCCGGCCCCGTCCCAGGCCCCGGCGGCCGACCAGGGCTCGGTCGACCTGGCGACCAACCCCGGTTTCGAGATCCCCGCCTCCTCGCTCGCCGACTGGGGCTCCGTCCCCGGCTGGCGCTGCGCCGGCGGCCCCGCGGAGGCCGCACTCAGCACCACCGCCCCGCACTCCGGCGGCTCGGCCCTGGCCGTCACCCCGCTGAACGGCGACTCCACCGGCGAGTGCGTCCAGACCGTCGCCGTCCAGCCCAACACCACCTACACCGCCTCGGCCTGGGTGCGCGGCTCGTACGTGTTCCTCGGCGCCACCGGCACCGGCCGGGACGTCGCCCCCGCGTGGACGGAGACCACCGGAGGCGGCTGGAAGCAGCTGACCACCCGCTTCACCACCGGCCCGACCGCCTCCACCGTCCGGCTGTACGTGCACGGCTGGTACCAGCAGGGCCCGTTCTCCGTGGACGACGTCCACGTGTCCGGCCCCGCCCCGGCCCCCGCGACCGCCGCCGGCAGCATCGCCACCACCGACAAGGTCGTCTTCTTCACCGTGGACGACGGCTGGCAGCGGACCCCCGAGGCCGAGCGGTTCATCGCCGACCACAAGCTGCCGATCACCGCCTTCCCGCTGCCGATGCCGGCCGGGACCGACCCGGACTACTTCAAGCGGGTCACCGCGGTGGCCGGCTCGTCCGTCCAGGATCACAGCGTCTCCCACACGGACCTCACCACGCTCTCCGCCGCCGAGCAGCAGGTCGAGATCTGCGACGCCCGGGACTCGCTGACCCGCATCTTCGGCACCGCCCCGACGGTCTTCCGCCCGCCGTTCTTCGCCTGGAACGCCGACACCCTCCAGGCCGCCGCCAACTGCGGCATCCGGACCGTCCTCACCGCCACCGCCGACTTCAGCTGGGGCGCCTCCAACGTCTGGCACCCGGGCACCCTCCAGCCCGGCGACGTCGTCCTCCTCCACTGGACCGACACCCTCGCCACCGACCTCCAGCGCGCCCTGGCCGCGGCCGACGCCGCCGGCCTCAAGCCGGCCGGCCTGGCCTCGTACCTGCGCTAGGTCCGACTCGTGCGGCGCGCCGTCGATCCCGGGGGGACCGGCAGCGCGCCGCACGCCACCACCACACGCCACCACCGCACGCCACCGGCCGTCCGTCGGGCGGCACTAGTGCCGCGTCAGGCAACTTTTGCCCGTCAAGGAGCGGCGTCCGGTGCGTGCTATCGGCGTGCCGGCCGGAAGCCCTCGTACTGGACGT
>NZ_JBHVUV010000012.1:158885-238060 GCF_042883905.1 Kitasatospora sp. NPDC058170 | reverse complement strand
GGCATCGGCGACACCATCCGCGTCTCGCTCTCCGCGCCCCCCGCCGAGGAGATCAAGGTCGGCAACCAGATCCTGGAATCCCTCGGCCTGCGCGAGCGCGGCCTGGAGATCGTCTCCTGCCCCTCCTGCGGCCGCGCCCAGGTCGACGTCTACAAGCTCGCCGAAGAGGTCACCGCCGGCCTCGAGGGCATGGAGGTACCGCTGCGCGTCGCCGTCATGGGCTGCGTCGTCAACGGCCCCGGCGAGGCCCGCGAGGCCGACCTCGGCGTCGCCTCCGGCAACGGCAAGGGCCAGATCTTCGTCAAGGGCGAGGTCATCAAGACCGTCCCCGAGTCGAAGATCGTCGAGACCCTGATCGAGGAGGCCCTCAAGCTCGCCGAGCAGATGCAGGCCGACGGCGTCGAGTCCGGCGCCCCCACCGTCACCGCCGCGAAGTGACCGGCCGTCCGCTCCGGCGCCCCGGTCGGGCATCCGGGCCGGACGCCCGGGTGCGGCCGTCGCGGTGCGGCCGGATTCCCCTGCCACAGTGAGGAAGTGAGGACCCCCATGACGTACGTCATCGCCCAGCCCTGCGTCGACGTGAAGGACAAGGCCTGCATCGAGGAGTGCCCCGTCGACTGCATCTACGAGGGCCTGCGGTCCATGTACATCCACCCGGACGAGTGCGTCGACTGCGGCGCCTGCGAGCCGGTCTGTCCGGTGGAGGCCATCTACTACGAGGACGACACCCCCGCGGAGTGGAAGGAGTACCGGACGGCGAACGCCGGCTTCTTCGAGGAGCTCGGCTCGCCCGGGGGCGCAGCCGGCCAGGGGCTGGTCGAGAGCGACCACCCCTTCGTCGCGGGACAGCCCAGCCGGACGGCGTGACCCCCGGCGGCGGGGCACGGTCCGTTCCCACCGCGGGGACGAACGGCCCCGCCGCCGGCTCGCCGAGCGCAGCCGCCCGCCGGGCCCGACGCAGCGCAGGCCGGGCCGAATCGGAGGAGCATGGACTGCTGGGAGTCGACTACGGCGTGCATCGCCGCCGGTGGGGCGACGGACGGCGCGGTCGGCCGGGCGCGAGGAGGAAGGCCATGATCGTCGACTGCGCGCACTACCGCGACGGACGCCGGCAGCACGAGGGCCCGATGCCGCTGGAGGAGGCGGCCGCGCGCTGCACGCAGGGCGGATTCGTCTGGCTGGGCATGTTCGAACCGGGCCCCGCGGAGCTGGCCAGGGTGCGCGAGAGCTTCGGACTGCACGAGCTCGCCGTCGAGGACGCCCAGGCCTTCCACCTGCGGCCGAAGGCCGAACGGTACGAGGACGGCACCGAGCTGATCATCCTGCGCACCGCGCGCTACGACGACGACCGCGAGGAGATCGACACCGGCGAGATCAGTATCTTCCTCGCCGAACACTTCGTGATCACCGTGCGCCAGGGCATCGCCAGCGAGCTGACCGGCGCCCGCAGCCGGCTCGAGCACAGCCCCGAACTGCTGCGGACCGGCAGCACCTCGACACTGTGGGCGATCCTCGACCAGGTGGTCGACAGCTACGCACCCGTCGTCACCGAACTCGAGCGCGACATCGAGCAGATCGAGGCCACGGTGTTCTCCGGCACGGTCGCCCCGACCGAACGGATCTACTTCCTGCGCCGCGAGGCCACCGACTTCTACCGTGCCGTCCACCCCCTCCTCGCCGTGCTCGCCCGCCGGCTGCCGCCCGGCAGGTCCGCGCCCGAGCTGCTGCCGTACTTCCGCGACGTGCACGACCACCTCCTGCTGGTCAACGAGGAGGTCGCCGCCCAGCGCGACCTGCTGACCACCGTCCTGGAGGCGAACATCGCGGTGATCTCCGTCGAGCAGAACAGGATCACCCTCCGGCAGAGCGCCACGATGGAGCGGCTCACGATCGTCGCCACCGTGTTCCTCCCGCTCTCCTTCGTGGTCGGCTTCTTCGGGCAGAACTTCGAGTGGCTGGTCCGGCACATCGACACCCTCACGGCGTTCCTCGCCCTCGGACTCGGCGGCCTGATGGTGCCCTGCCTGGTGCTGTACGTCTGGCTGCACCGGCAGCGCGGCCGGACGGCACCACCGCTGCCGGAGGCGGGCAACGGGGTCCACCGCGCACCGCGGTCCGCACCGCGGTCCTCAGCGCCGTCCTCACCGGGGTAGCGGGTGGCTCGGACGCGCCGCTCGCCGCTCGCCGCTCGCCGCGATCCGGGCGCAACGGGTGGACGCACGCCCGTTCCGCGGCCCTGCGAAGTGGCGTAGCGTGGCCGCGTGAACACGGACTCGCCCTCCCGGCACGACGTCGTGATCGTCGGTGGCGGGCACAACGGGCTGGTGGCGGCGGCGTACCTCGCGCGGGCCGGACTCCGGGTGCTGCTGCTCGAACGGCTGCCGCAGGTGGGCGGAGCGGCGGTGTCGACCCGGGCCTTCGCGGGGGTGGACGCCAGGCTCTCGCGCTACTCGTACCTGGTGAGCCTGCTGCCGCACGCGGTGGTGCGGGACCTGGGGCTGCGGCTGGACCTGCGGCGGCGCCGGATCGCCTCGTACACACCCGCCGTCCGGGACGGCAAGCCCACCGGGCTGCTGGTGGATGCCACCGACCCGGGCCGGACCCGGGAGTCGTTCCGGGCGCTGACCGGTGCGGAGCGGGAGTGGGAGGCCTGGCAGGGCTTCTACGCAACGGCCGGGCGGATCGCCGAGCGGGTGTTCCCGACGCTCACCGAGCCGCTGCCCTCACGGGCCGAACTGCGCCGCCGGGTCGCGGACGACGCCGTCTGGGAGTCGTTCTTCGAACGGCCCCTGGGCGAGACGATCGAACGGACCTTCAGCGACGACCTGGTGCGCGGAGTGGTCCTGACGGACGCGCTGATCGGCACCTTCACCCGCGCCCACGACCCCTCGCTGCTGCAGAACCGCTGCTTCCTCTACCACGTGATCGGCAACGGCACGGGCGACTGGGACGTCCCGGTCGGCGGGATGGGCGCGGTGACGGGCGCGCTGGCCGAGGCGGCGCTGGCGGCCGGCGCGGAGATCCGGACCGACTGCGAGGTCACCGCCGTCGCCACGGACGGCGTCGGTGACGCCGAGGTGTCCTACCGCCACCGGGACGGGGAGGCCAGGGCGTCCGGCCGGCGCGTCCTGGTGAACGCCGCCCCGGCGGTGCTGTCCCGGCTGCTGGGCGAGGAGCCCGGGCCCGCGCCGGAGGGCGCCCAGCTGAAGGTCAACATGGTGCTCCGCCGGCTGCCGCGGCTGCGCGACACCGCCGCCGACCCCCGCGACGCCTTCGCCGGGACCTTCCACATCGCCGAGGGCTACCGGCAGTTGGAGACGGCCTACGCCGAGGCGCGGACCGGCCGGATCCCCTCGGCACCGCCGTCGGAGATCTACTGCCACACCCTCACCGACCCGTCGATCCTCGGGCCCGAGGCGCTCCGGGAGGGGCTTCAGACCCTGACCCTGTTCGGACTGCACATGCCCGCCCGGCTGTTCACCGACCCGGCGGCCAAGGAGCGCGCGCTCGCGGCGAGTCTGGCGCAGCTCGACGAGGTGCTGGCCGAGCCGATCGCCGACTGCCTGGCGGCGGACGCCGACGGGCGGCCCTGCGTGGAGGCCAGGACCCCGGTGGACCTGGAGCGGGAGGTCGGCCTGCCGGGCGGTCACATCTTCCACCGGGACCTCTCGTTCCCCTTCGCGACCGAGGCTCCGGAGGGCGCCGCCGCCCGCTGGGGCGTGGCGACGGCGCACCCGAACGTGCTGCTGTGCGGTGCGGGAGCGGTCCGCGGCGGCGGCGTCAGCGGCATCCCGGGCCACAACGCGGCCCGGGCCGTCCTGGAGGACCTGGTCCGGTAGAACCACCCGCTGTCAGCGGTCGAGGACGTAGCCGTCGTGGGGGCGGTGGTCGCGGGAGCGGCGCAGGTCGGTGGTGACGTAGGTGCGCTGCAGCCAGCGGTCCGCGCCGTCGTAGCGGGGGGTGAAGGCGGTGCGGCCGTGGACGGTGACGCGGTTGTCGATGAGGACCAGGTCGCCGGGTGCCAGACGCAGGGTGCGGGCGGTCGCCTCGCAGGCGCGGCCGAACTCGGTCAGCGCCGCGGCGGCCCCGGGGGTGAGCGGGGTGGTGACGAGCTGGGCCATGCGGATGTCCGGGTCCTCGGCTGCTCCCGACAGCACCGGCCGGGGCTCGGCGCCGGAGGCGCCCGCGGCCGCGTCGAGGCCGAAGGAGGGCGGTGGCGTGGTGATGAACTCCGGTGCGAACAGGGTCTGTCGGCCGGCCGGGGTGAGCAGCGGCAGTGCCTGGCGGATGCCCGCGACGCGCATGCCGGCGATCCGGTCGTGGTCGGCGCGCAGGCACAGGAAGACCACGTAGTCGGGCGGGTGCGGGTGGAAGCCGTTCTCGGTGTGGAAGGACAGCGGCACCGATCCGGCGTTGCCGTGGAAGGCCTCCTGCCCGGGGACGGGGACGACGTCCTGCACCAGGGCGCCGGACTTCTCGGCCTGGTAGGCGAGCGGTTCGCCGAGCCCGCAGGCCACCATGGTGAGCACCGCGGCCGGGACGGTGGCCCGGCGCTGGACGGAGCCGGGTACGGCCGGTGTCACGGGCAGCGCCGCCCGGTCGACAGGCAGGCCGCCGATCACCAGGGTGCCGTGCGGGCCGGAGTGCCTTCGGAAGCGGCTCACCCCACGGCGCAGCAGTGGTGGGAGGTCCTCCCAGGCGTCCCGGGCCCGTGCCACCCACGCGGGGCTGTCGACCCGCTCCTGCCCGCCGGTGCACAGGTCGCGGGCCAGCCGCTCGCAGGTGTCGGTGTCGGCCGGGTCCAGTTCCCAGTCTGCGGCGGTGCCTCGCGGGGTGTCGGGCGTCGTCTCGGGCATCGGGGTCTCCTGCCGGGGGGTGCGGGCGGCGGGTGGCGGGTGCGCGGACTGCGGACGGCGGGAAGGGGGCTACGGGAAGGGGAGTGCGGGCGTGCGGGCTCACGCCTGGCGCAGGCGGGCCACGGCGTCGGCGACGTAGTGGTCCCCGAACCGGATCAGGGAGGCGTACCGGGCGGCGCGGCGGTGGCGCATGAGCCGCAGTTCGGCGACGGCGTTGTCGGGGCCTTCGGGCTTCTGGGCGATGGAACGGCGCAGATGCACCATCGAGTACGCGAGGGTGACATGCCGTTCAGCGTCCACGATGTCGGCTTCCAGCAGGGCGCCCCGCGCCTCGGCCAGCTCCGGGGCGCGGGCGGCCAGGTGCTCGTAGGAGTCCGGGACCACCGACAGCAGGTCCTTCATCGCCGCCCGGAACAGCTTGTACCCGCGGTGCTGGCGCCCGCTCAACGGAACGTCCACCGACGGCGGCGCCATGGTGTGGCGGATCTCCGCCATGTAGTAGTCGGCCGGGATCGTGCTGGCGTGCGTCATGGCCGCCGGGAATCCGCGCACGTACTCCGTCGCCTCCGCCAGCCTCGACAGCGCGGCATCGTGCTCGCCGCGCCGCAGTTGGCGGGTGGCCTCGGCCACGGCGACCGCGGCACAGATGTTGAACAGGACGTGGACCTGGTGCCCGATGAGCCACCGGGCACTCCACGCACGCTCCGACGACGTTCCCGCCGCCGTACCAGGCGCGGGGCCGGGGCCGGCGTCCGAGAGGCCGGGGCCGGCGTCCGAGGGGACGGGGCCCGGCGCCGCTCCGGTGAGGTCGAGCACCGACCGCCGCAGGCCGGCCACCTCCAGCGCGAGGTCGGCCCCGGACAGCGGCGCGTCACACAGGTCCTCCAGACCGCGGTGGATGACCAGGACACCGTGCAGGGCGGCCTGCTGGTCCGACAGCTCCACCTCGCGGACCCGGAAGTACGACTGGCTGGTCGACTCCGCCGGCAGCCCCTCCCCGGCCACGGCCGGGGCCAGCGCCGACAGTGCGGCCACCAGCCCCCCGGCGGCCGCGGCGGCCCGCCGCAGCCCGGCGGTCCGCTCGACGGGTCCGGCGTGGGTCGCCACCCCGGCCAGCGCGCTCGCGGTCCACCCCGCCTCGGCAGCGACCCGCGCACCCAGCTCCGGGGCGGGCCGCCCGCCCCGGGGCTCACGGAAGACAGCGACAGCAGGATGACCGGCAACCGGCGACACGCCCATGGTGGAAGTACTTCGCCACGAGCGCTCCCCACCAAACCCCGGTCGGCAAGACCGTTCCCGTGCGGTGCACGGGATTTGGCCAACCTGATCCGGTCCGCGGCCGGCCCTGCGGACGGTCGGCGAGGGTCAGCCGGCGCACCCGCGGATGACCGGGTCCCGGGAGAGTTCGGCCAGCAGGGCGTCCAGCTTCGCCCGGTCGACCGAGGGCATCACGAAGACGTGCACGTAGCTGCGGCGGGAGGACTCGTCGCCCGGGACCATCAGCACGTCCTGGGAGGACAGCGACCACTTCGCCACCAGTTCGGCGCTGGGCTTGCGGAAGCGCACGGTGACGGCGCCGGGGGTGCGGGCCGTCCAGAGTGCGACGCCCGTCTCCTGCTCCAGCTCCCCCAGGCGCCGTTCCAGGTAGCCGGCCAGCTCCTGGGCGGCGCGGATCCGGTCCACCTGGTCCTGGTAGGAGTGCCGGGACAGGTGGTCCCAGAGGACCAGCGGGGAGAACCCGTTCCGGGAGCCCGCGAAGGTGGTGTCCGGCGCGCCCGTGTAGTCCGGCTGGGACGGCGGCGATATCTGGTACTTGACCTTCGTCATGTAGATGCCGCAGGGCCACGGCGCGCCGGGCCACTTGTGGCCGCTCATGGAGATCGAGGAGACCATGTCGAGGTCGCCGGCCTCCGCGGTGGGCAGCCGCAGGCCGAAGTCGTACTCGGGCAGCTCCACCTCGGGGGTCCAGCCGTACGCCGCCGGGTCCTGGGCGGCCATCCGCAGGAACGGCGCGTAGCCGGCGCCGAGGGCGCCGTCCACGTGGATCCAGAAGCCCCTGCGCAGGTCGACCAGCGGCTCACCGGTCTGCGGGTCCGTGCCGTACGCCACCTGGCGCCGGACCAGGCCGTACCGCTCGAAGACCGGCAGCAGGCGCTCGCAGACCTGCCGGACGTCGTCGTGGGCGCCCTTGAAGGTGCTGCCGAGGTTGAGGTTGACGAAGACCGGGTGCCCCTTCGCGGCGAAGAACTCGACCAGCACCACGAGGGCGTCGACGTCGATCTCGCCCGGACCGTCCCAGGACAGGCCCGAGGGGCCGGGGCGGGAGGGCACCTCGGTGGGCCACCCGCGGCGTCCCGTGGCGGGGTCGACCAGCGGGCACTCGTCCGCGTACTTCTCCAGGCCGACCGCGTGGAAGGTCTCGACGCCCAGCACCCGCACGGCCTTGGCGAAGGAGTAGTGGGTGTCCTCGGAGTAGAACGCCACCGGGCGGTGGGCGTTGGGGTTGTCCCGGTCGGGCGCGGCCTGGACGTACCGCAGGGCGTCGAACGGGGCGGTCGGCGGCTGGATCAGCGCCTTGCCGCTCAGGTAGTCCCGGGCGTTCCAGAGGGCGTACATGTTGCCCTCGGTCGAGCCCATGGACAGCATGTAGCCCCAGTACGACTCGGGGTCGGCGGGGTCGTGCGGCCGCTCGGCGTTCCACAGGGCCGCGTAGTAGTCGAGCACCGCCCGCTCGACGACCTTGGTGTTCGGCTTGTAGCCACCGCTCTGGAACGGGTCGCCGAGGTTGTTGATGTTGTTCGGCATGAAGCGGGCCAGGTCCAGCGCGCAGCCCTGCATGTCCTGGGTGGCCTGGTAGCCGACCAGGTGCCGGCGCTTCCTCGACAGGTACTCGTCCACCGTGTCGAGGGCGCGCAGCCGCCGGTCGTCGTCCAACCCTCCCGCGGGGAGCTCGAAGTCGCGGCCGTCCAGCTCCGCGCCCGGGTCGACGGCCGGCTCGGCGGTCGCGGCGGTCACAGCGCTCGCGGCGGTCACAGCAGCCGCGTCGGTCGCGGCGCTCGCGGCGGTGAAGGTGGCGGTCGGGCTCATGAGCAGGGCACTCCGGGATCGGTGCGGGCCGGTCCGGGCGGGGAGCGGCCGAGGGGCGTTCGCCGCTCGCGGCCAGGATGGAACTTCGCGGCGCCCGGCGGAAGATCCTCCGAACAACATTCGGTAGTACCGCGTGATGTCTTGCGAATCGACCGGAACAGCTGGAATCCTGCCCGGCATGCCGAATTATCCGCCGGCCCGCAGGGCACCCATCGACGACGTGGACCGGGCGATCATGCGCACCCTGACCGACAACGCCCGCATGCCCAACAACGCGCTCGCCGAGACGGTGGGCATCGCCCCCTCCACCTGTCTGGCCCGGGTGCGCGCCCTGCAGGAGCGCGGGATCATCCGCGGGTTCCGGGCGGACGTCGACCCCGCCGCGATCGGCCTGCCGCTGCAGGCGATGATCTCCGTCCGGCTCCGGGCCCACACCCGCGAGCAGAACGAGAGCTTCCGCAGCACCGCCCCCGACCTGCCCGGTGTCCTGGCGGTGTTCCACATGGCGGGATCCGACGACTACCTGCTCCACGTCGGCGTCGCCGGTCCCGAGGGCCTGCGCGACTTCGTGGTGGACAACCTCACCACCCACCCCGCGGTGGCGCAGACCCGGACCAACCTGATCTTCGAGCAGATAGCCGGGCGCCGCTACCTCGGCGAGCCGTCCCCCGCGACCTCCTGAACCCCGCGCGAGGCCGCCGGACGCGGTGGGCGCCCGGGCCTCAGGCGTCGCAGAGGCCGTCGGCCGTACTGGTCACCGGCTGGAACTCCCCGCGCAGGTTCGCATCCGTGTCGTCGGGTCCGAAACTGAAGCTGCTGCGCAGCTCGTCCACCCAGGCCTGGCTGTTCAGGTAGGCGCCGATCCGGCCGCGCAGCCACCGGCAGGCCTCGCCGTGGCCCTTGGGCAGGGCCGCCACCAGGGACTGCTCCTTGCCGAACTTGCCCTCCGCGACGGCGTACCGGGGCTTCCCCTCCGCCGTCCTGAGGTTCAGGGCGATGCCCCGCATCACCAGGTAGTCGGAGACGAAGACGTCGGCGGAGCCGTCGTCCAGGCGCTCCAGGCACTGCTGGTGGCTCTGCCCGTCCACCGGGACCCTGGGCTTGACCTCCTTCTCGATCAGGGAGCGGGCCGTGGTGTTCGCCACGGTGCAGACCCGCAGCGGGGTCAGGTCCTCCTGGCGCCTGACCACCGTCGGGTGCGCGGCCGGCATCAGCGCCCCCAGCCGGGTCTTCAGATAAGGCCCCACCAGGTCGAACCTGCCCTTCCGCTCGTCGGTGTTGGAGATGTCCGCCACCACGAGGTCGACGCCGTTGTGGTTGGTGTTCCCGTCGTCCAGGGCGTCCTCCCAGGTGGTGGCGGCGAGCAGCACGGAGGTGTACTGCACGCCCGCGTCACCCAGCACCCGCTCCACCAGCCTGGGCTCGAAGCCCCGGAAGATGCCGTTGGACAGCTGGTCCGACATACCTGGCATGGCGCTCTTGAAGCCGATCTGGATCCTCCGGTCGAAGGGCGCCGGCCGGTCCGGCCCGGAGGAGCAGGCGGCGGCCGGGGCCAGCGACAGGACAACGGCGACGGCGAGCGGCCGGAGGCGTCGTGCGGCATTCACTGTGGCGGTCCCTAACCCTCGAAGCCTACTGCCGTGGTGTTGAGTTGGAACCGGCAGCCCGGCGCGGCCCGCAGGGTCAGCTTCAGCGTGAGCGTGGTCTGGTGTGCGGGCACAGCGGTGCGGACCACCTCCTTCAGCCCCCGGGTGGTCGTCCCCTGGCCGTCGAGCGACAGCTCCACCTCGCCGGAGCAGGCACCGCTGTCCGGGTTGGGGTCGCTCAGGTCCAGCGGCAGCACCAGCCGGGTACGGCCGTCGGGGACGGCGACGGTCGCGGTGGCGGACCCGTCCGGCCGGAGCTCGGTCGAGTCCCAACCGACCGGCACCGACACGGCCGGCCGATCCTCCCCGGACTGCGAGACCGCCCAGGCCGTCACGACCAGGGCCACCGCGACCGCGGTCGACAGGAGAACCCACCTGCGGCTCCTCCCCGGCTCCGGCTGCGGCCCGGGTTCCTCGGCGGGCGACACCTCGATCGTGATGCCGCCGCCGTCCCCCTCGCCCACGAGGCCGATCGCCGCACAGAAGGCCCGGATCCGCGCCGGATCCTCCTCGGAGACCAGCCGGGTGAACTCCCCCAACGGATCCTGCTCGCCGGGCGACCGGCTGCTTCCCCAGCCGGCCGTACGGAGCCTGCCGCCGACGTCGAGCAGCCAGATCCTGAAGCTCTCCGGGTGGCCGGAGTCGAGCACCGCGTTGAAGAACCCCAACCAGGAGACGGCGCGTTGGCCGCCGGCCACCCGCCGCGCCTCCTCGTGGAGCGCCCTCCTGGCCGCCGGGGCGTTGCGGTGCTGGATACAGGAACGGGCGATCCGGGTGAGGTGCGTGTACGTCGCGTTGTCGGGGACGACCTCGAAGTCCTGCACCCCGGGCGTCTGCCTGATGGTGTGCACCAGTTCGGCGCGCCGGTCGGTGCTCTCCAGTTGCTGGATGTCCCTGAGCGCCCCCGCCAGGGCCCGCACCGCGCCTTCCTCGAGCATCGTCATCGGCCCCCACCTCCACAGCACCCGTCGAGCATGATCTCCAGCTCGCCCACCGCCCGATGACCGCCCGCCAGCCGCCGCATCGCCGCGACCAGGGCGCCCAGAGCCGCGCAGGGGTCGAGGTTGTCGAGGCAGGCTCCGGCGATCTGCTCCAGGTGGGGCAGGGCGAGCGAGTCGGCGCGCGGCCGTATCCCGCCTTCGGGTGGAAGGGCGTCGTTGATGCGCCGAACCAGGTCGTGGCGTACCCGCTCCTCGTCCAGCGCGGGTATCCGGTGCAGCGTGTCCGCCCACTCCTGGCGGCCGGCCGACGGGCGCGGCGGAGCCGGGTGGGGCGGAGCCGGGTGCGGCCGAACCGAGTGCGGCGGAGCCGGGGGAGGCTCGGACGGCAGGTCCACCACCTGCCGCAGGAGGCCGAGCGGAGTCATCCAGCCGCCCACCGGATCGCCGTCGTCCTCGGTCCCCTTGACCACGCCGACCACCCGCCGGTCGCCCGGGTCGATCAGCATGCTCCCGCTGAGCCCCTTGCGGATCCAGCCGCTCGCGAGCCGGACGAACTCGCCCGACGGCCCGACCACCGTCAGCCGCGCACTGTCGGGCTGCACGCCGTCCGTGGCGGTCACGGTGGTGAAGCCGTGCGCGGACAGCTCCGCACCGACCGGCGCCTCCGCCGCGGCGAGGACGGCCACCGGCTGCTCCCCGTGCACCGCGGTGCGCAGGACCGCCAGGTCGGGCGCGGGGTAGTACGCGGCGCCCGCGGGCGGGTCCGCCGGCCACCGGGTGACCGACAGCGCCTGCTGCGCGCCGAGCGCCCCGTGCACCGCGACCGGCCCACGGCCGTACACCACGTGGGCGCACGTCACCACCAGGCCGGGACCGGCGTAGAAACCGCTGCCCAGGAAGGTCATGGCGGCGTCGGAGAGCCAGACGGCCGGCCCGTGCGGGGCGCCGCCCCTGTCGACCACGCGCCGCGCCCTAGGCGGTGGGAGCGGCCGCGGCAGCGGCAGCGGTGCGGTCCCAGCTGAGCCGGACCACCAGGCTCGCCTCGCCCTCCGCCTCCGCCAGCACGCCGATCAGCCGCCCCGACTTGACCGCGAGGGTCAGCCCGAACTCCACCTCGAACGAGGACGGATCGCCGCACTGCGCCGCGGTGTCCCTCGCCCACCGGCCCACGGACCGGATGGTCCCGCGCACCTCGCCGAGGGTGTGTCGCGCGACGGCGGAGACGGCACCGGCGTCCCCGGAGTCGCGGCGCGGTCTGTTGCCCCGGACCGCGGCGTGCAGGATCTCGCCGTCACCGAGATCGATCTCGATCGTCTCGGCGGTGGAACCGCTGGATCCGCTGGGACCGCTGGAACCGGCGAAGCCGGTGAAGCCGGTGGAGTCAGCCATGCACGTCACACCCCTGAAGGTCGCATTGCCTGCACACGAGCCGGACCAGGTCCTGTCCGGCCGATCTTGCCGGGCGGCAGATTCGACCACTTCGTGCCTGATTCTGCGTCAGATCCCTTGGCGGCTAGTCAGACTAGCGCATCGGAATGACCTTCACCGCGCGTTCTCCGCACCTCCGTTACCGGATCACCACCATCGGGATGATCGCGCAGATATGGCAGATATGCATGGAAAACATGGAAACAGGACACCTGGCGCCGACCCGTGACCGGCGTCCGCCTGTGACCCGGCGCCGACCTGTGACCCGCCGTCGGCCGAGCCGGCGTGCGGGGCCGCACGCGGCAGGCCGCCGTGCTCCCCTGCAGCACGGCGGCCCGCGGCGGACCGCACCGGCGGCCGGTCGCCGCCGCAACGCCCGGCCCCGGTCGTGGGGAACCGGGACCGGGCCGTCCGGACGGGGGTCAGCAGTTCTGCAGCGACCAGACGTTCGACCAGTTGAACGACCCCCTGCCGCCGACCGGGATGTTCGGGAAGCCGTTGCCCCAGCGGTCGAAGAACGTCGTGGTCACCGGCCCGGTCTGGTTGTTGATGTAGTAGCCGTCGCCCTCCCAGTTGGACACCGAGTAGCGCCGGCACGGGTCGAAGTAGAAGACCTTCCACTTCTGCGCGCCCGGGTCGTTCACGGAGATGCACAGGCTCCCGCTCGGACACGGGATCCGGAACATGTCGGTCTCGTAGCGGTAGTACTGCGTCGGGACCGACGGCGAGACCGTCGGCGTCGCCGCCACGAGCCGGGCGGAGGCGACCGGGGCGGCCTGGGCGGAGCCGGTGCCGACGACGACCGCCGGGAGCAGGGCCGCGGCGCCGAGCAGGCCGGCGACGGAACGCTTGAGATTCATGGTGGTGTCCCCCTGGAGTCGGTGAGTGGCTCCAGGGTGGCCCGCGGCCCGTCCGGGCGGTACCTCGGAACTCCGAGGGTGGCCGCCGGGACGGGGTCGCACCGGCCATCAGGGAGTGCAGCTCCTGAGCCACAGGTGGGACTGCGGGCGCTCCTCGCCGGAGAGGTTGCGGCGCCGGCCGTTCTTGACGCAGCCGAGCAGGGTCCGCTGGTCGGGGTCGGCGAAGTACCGGACGTCGACCTGGGTGGCGCCCTCGGAGAGGTCCTGGCCGTTGTTGAAGACCGAGCGCGGGGCCCGCTGCGCGGCCCACGGGCAGCCGGTCTCGCCCTCGGACCAGTCGGTGTCCGCGTCGACCCAGGCGCAGATCTCGCCCTGCCCGTCCGCCTCGGTGAAGAAGCACACCGCGCCGCGGCGGCAGCGGTCGTAGCCGCTCGCCCCGGCGGTGCTCGGCAGAGCTGCCAGGAGGCCGGCGAGCAGGCCGGCCGCGAGGGCCGCGGCGACCGCCAGCGGTCGGCGGCGACGGCGCAGGAAGGGGCCCGGCCGCCAGGGTGCGCGGCGGCCGGCGGCGGCCGCCTCCACCCGGCGCAGCAGGGAGCCCGCGGTGTGCGGGGCGCGGTCCTCGTGCCGGCGGGCCAGACAGTCCGTCAGGACGGCCCGCCAGGCCTCGGGGAGGTCGGGTGCGAGCCGCAGGCCCTCCTCGCCGCGGGCGTAGCGCATGGCGGCGTCGCGGCGGGCGGCCGGGGTGCCGCCGGGCAGCGGGAGGGTGCCCGTGAGCACCAGGTGGGCCAGCACGCCGAAGGCCCAGATGTCGGCGCTCGGACGGATCTTGCGCCCGCGTTCGCCGATCTCGCACCAGAGCAGGTCGGGCGGGGTGTAGTCGGCGGTGCCGAAGGCCGGGGCGTAGGCGTGGGTGCCCTCCAGTTCGGCGGCCATGTTGAAGTCCGCCAGGCGGGCGGTGCCGTCGGGCATCAGCAGGACGTTGCCGGGCTTGAGGTCGCCGTGCACCCAGCCCGCGCGGTGCAGCTGGTCCAGGCCCTCGCAGACGTGGGCGAGGAGTGCGGGGCCGCCGCGCGGGACGGGGTCGGCGGCGAGCAGGTCGTCCAGCGAGCCCTCCGCCGCCTCCAGCACCAGGACGGTGGCGCCGTCGAGCTCCGGACGGTCGGGGTCGTCGACGGTGCGCACCTCGTACAGCCGGATCAGCCGGGGGGCGCGCACCCGGCGCAGCAACGCCGTCTCCCGTTCGGCGAGTTCGCGCAGGTGGGTGAGCTGGCGCGGGGTGCGGGTGCCGGTCGCCAGGACCTTGAGCGCGGCCCGGGTGGGCACCCCGGCCTCGGGGACGGCGCGGCGCGCGGCGAAGACGCAGCCGAAGGCGCCGGAGCCGAGCAGGCGGCCGACCGTCCAGGGCCCGATCCGGTAGCCGGCCGGGACGGGGACGAGGCCCTCCGGCGGGCCGCCGCGGCGGGCGGTCACCGTGCCTGGTCCGGCACGGCGGTGGCCGTGACGGGCGCCGACCCGGTTCGGGCTTCGCGGGGTGGGGCTTCGCCGAGTGGAGCGGGTGGGGCGGAGAGGACGGGCAGGGAGGGAAGGGGTACGGGTCCGGGTACGGGTCCGGAGCCGGATCTGGGGAGTGGTACGGAGCCGGGTCTGAGTACCGGGACCGTGCCGACCGGGACGGTGCCGACCGGGCTGACCGGGCCGACCGGGCCGACCGGGCCGACCGGGCTGACCGGCCTGCCCGCGGCCGCCGGTCCGGGCAGGACGGCGTCCAGGCTGCCGAGGTCGTCCTCGCGGACCAGGTCGAAGCGCAGTGCCAGCGAGACGAGCGAGTCCTTCTTCCCGGCCAGCCGGGGGCCCGGGTCGGCGCTCTCCGGGCCGGGCTTGATCCGCAGCTTCACCGCGAGGTAGTCGATGTTCCACTGCACGGCGGCGCGGTTGGCGGCCGGCCAGAGCGGGCGCAGCCGTTCGACGACCTGGTCGACGGTGGGGGTGGGGGCGTGCGGGGCGACGCGCAGGCGCGGTTCGCAGAGGGCGGTGAGCACCCGGAAGTAGCGCTTGGAGCGGTCGAGCGGGAACGCCACCAGGGTGGGCTCGCCGCCGGGTGCGGTCCACAGGTCGCGGTCGGCGTAGTCGTGGCGGGGCGCCCAGACGTCCAGGGTGATCAGGTCGGAGCCGGCCGGCAGGACGAGCCGGGAGAACTCGAAGGGCACCGGTGCGCCGAGCCGGCCCGGTGCGATCTTGAGGTGCTCGCCGGCGCCCTCCGGGTTCTCCACCACGTAGGTGGCGGTACGGCTGAGGTTGCTGAGCAGCCAGTGGGTGCCGTCGGCGGTGATCTCGCCGGCGGTCCTGGAGACGCCGCCGTGCGGGACGAGCAGGTCCCCGGCGCCGCCCTCCCGGCCGAAGCGCAGGGTCTGCCCGGGGGCCAGCCGCTGCTGTCCGCAGGGCTCCATGCCCGGCCCCGGGACCACGATGATGCTGTACACGCGCTGTTCCCCTCCCCCGCTGGTGCTGGGGGAAGGGTAGCGAGCGGAATGAATCATTCAGGTAACGATAGCCATGAGCCTGTCAGGCGGCTCAGCACTCCCCGCGCCACTCGAAGCGATCGACCGTCCGCCCGCCGACCGGCAGGTTTCCCCGGCCCTCCGTCCAGCCGTAGTGCAGGCAGAGGCTGTCGCCCTCCCGGAAGTACACCTGGACGTGGTCGTAACCCGGCTGCGGCGTACCGTTGTTGAAGAAGGAGCGGCGGAGGCCGCAGGTGCTCGCCGGCTGGTCGGCGTCGGAGCGGCAGACCGGACCGGTGCCGTCGGCGCCGGAGTAGAAGCAGACGTACCCGCTCGGGCAGTCCTGCCAGGCCGGCGGCGTGGCAGTGCAGTTGTGGCTGGTGACACTCGGCCAGGTGACGCCCGGGCCGGAGTACTCGACGCCGTCGAGGAGCGCCGGCACCCGGTGGCGCTCGTCGGTGAAGTCGCCCGAGGCGAGGTAGCGCTGCTCGTAGTGCAGGTGCGCCCAACCGGAGGCGCCCGAGGTGCCGATGCGGCCGATGGTGGTGCTCGGCGCCACCCGGTCGCCCTTCTTCACGTACGCGTCAGGGTCGTCCTTGAGGTGGTAGTAGGCGGTGAACCAGCCGTTGCCGTGGCTGATCTGGACGGTGTTGCCGGAGCCGGCGTCGCGGTACGTGGCGGACACCGTGCCCGGGGCCGAGGCGAGCACCGGCAGGCCGTCGGAGCCGGTGTTGCCCTCCACCACCATGTCCAGCGCGGGGTTGTGGCCCCAGGTGTCCAGCCGCCAGACGGTGCCGCACGGGAACGGCAGCTGGAACGCCGGCCGTTCGGACCGCGGTCCGGCCACCGACGGCCCGGCCCCCGCGGCGGCCGCCCCCGGAACGGCCACCGCCATCAGCACCGCGGCCGCCACCCAGACCAGCAGGCCCACCCACGTTCTGCGCATCGCTCTCCTCCTGAACTCCCCGGCGGCGGGCACCGCCCGGCCGTCATGCTGGCGGCCCCGGCGGCGCACCACCACCTCGGACCTCCGAGGGTCCGGCGGTTCCGCTCCCGTCGGTCCGGCGGGACCGGCTCCCCGACCCGGCCCGCTGCGCGATCGTCCGCGCTGGGGTCCGCGGCGTCGGGCCGGGGTCCGCGGCGTCGGGCCGTGCGGCCGTGGGGCCCCGCACGGCCTCCTGCACGGACCGTGCCGACCGCCGTCTACGCTCGGGGGACACCGACCAGGGAGAGGGCGAACACGAGTGGGCAGCTGGGAGAGGGCGCTGGACGCGGCCGGGATCGACCACCCCGAACTGCGCGAGGACTACAGCCGACAGCGCCGGCAGGTGACGCAGTACAAGCGGGAGGCCGTGCTGGCCGTACAACTCCTGCTGCCGGCACGGCTCGTGCCGCACGTGATCGCTGCCACCGCCTACATGCACCGCACCGACAGCCTGCTCGACAGCGGCCCGATCGACGACCGGAAGGCGGCGTACACACGCTGGGAGCAGGAGGTCGCCGACGGCCTCGGCACCGGGGGGACCGCCAACCCCGAGCTGCGCCCGCTGCTGAACACCGTCGCCGCGCACCCCGCCCTGCGCGAGCGCGCGCTGGAGCACCTCGCCGGAGCCGCCGCCGACCTCGACTTCGCCGGGTTCGCCACCGAGGCCGACTACCAGCGCTACCTGGACGCCTACTCGCTGCCCGCGTTCATGGTCGTGGCCACCCTGCTCGGCCCGGACGGCGACCAGACGCCCTACCGAGCCGCCTGTCGCACCTTCATCGACGCCAGCCAGCGGCTCGACTTCGTCAGCGACCTCGCCGAGGACCTGGCCGACGGCCGCCTGACGATCCCCGAGCAGACCCTGGCCCGGCACGGGGTCACCCGCGCCGATCTGGAACAGGCCCGCGACCTCCCGGCCGTCCGGGCGCTGATCACCGGTCAACTCGACCAGGTCGACCGGACCCTCGCCGAGGGCCGCGCCGTGGTCGGCCTCGTCCCGCCCGCCCACCGGCCCATGGTCCGCTGCATGATCGGCCTGGACGAGGCGACCAGCGCCGCCGCGCGCGCCGACGTCCCCGCCCTGCTGCGCCGGTCGGCCGGCCCGGGCAAGCTCGCCGCCCTGCGCCTGCTCGGCCGCGAGTACCTCCGGGCGCTCCGCGTGAGGGGCTGAGCGTCGCGACCGGGGCACCCGCGACGGCTCGCGCGTCACGTCACGCCGACGGCGGGCCGGGCCGGCGCGGGTCGGCGCAGCGTCGGTCGTGCGGGTCGGGCGGGTCGGCGCAGCGCGGGCCGCGCGGGTCGGCGCGCGTGACGCTGTCCGCTACCGGAACAGGCGGTCGCCGCTGGTGGCCATGCGATGGGTGGAGCTGTGCCGACCCACCCAGTCGCGGACGAGGTTGACGGCGTTGGCGCACTGCCAGCTGTTGTCGTACTCACGTACTCCGGTGAAGCTGCCGTAGCCGGCGATGATGCCGTCCACCTGCGCATCGCCCAGCAGCTTGTCGACGTACCACGGATCGTTGTAGGTGGTCGTCCAGGACAGCGTGGCCGCGAGCTGTCCGGCGGCACGGTCCGCGGCGCCCTTCTGCAGCTCCGCGCAGGTGTTGTAGGTGGGCTCCGTGCAGTTGCCGAACCCCTTGGTGATGTCGGAGTCGCCGTAGTCCATCGCCCGGCGGCCGGCCGGGATCGCGGCACCGGACCGGTCGTAGGCGCTTCGGACCTGGTCGCGGGTGCCGGTCGTCGTGATGCCCTCCAGGCTGCCGAGCTTGCCCTCCAGGCTCTTCCAGCCCCTGCCGCCGACGTCCGGGGTGCTGCCGCCGTGGTACTCGTAGAAGCCGTAGAGCACCTGGATCCCGGCAGCCGTCAGCCGCTGCGCCTTGTCGCGCAGTCCGGCGACGCTGCAGCCGCGGTTCGGCTGCTCGCCGCAGTAGTTCGGGTCCTTGATGTCCAGCCAGACCAGCCCCAGTCGGCGCCCCGCCTGGGCGTTGGAGAGGATGCGGTCGATCATGCTGTCGAAGCTGGGGCCCAGCCGGGCGTCACCGGCCGAGGAGCAGTCGTGGTAGGCCCGCCACTCGTTCGGGTTCCACCAGGCGCAGACGTCGATCTCGATGCCGTTGGCCCCGTGGTCGAGCGCGGCGTCCACCCCTGCCAGGGTGTCGACGCGGTGCGCGATGGCGTAGATCGGGTGGCGCTGATCGGCCGCCGCCGCCGGGGTCGCGCCGAGCGTGGTGGCGCCGATGATCCCGCACAGTGCCGCCGTCAGCGCCGCTAAGCTCCGCGAGCCGGCACCGTGCCTGGGGTAGGTGGTCAAGGAAGGGCGCTCCTTCGTGTCGGTGTCCCCGAGGTCCTGGTCCCCGAGGTCCTGTCCGGTCGAGGCGGACGGCCGATCCGACCGGCCGCCTGACCGCCTGACCGTCCGTCCGTCCGTCCGTCCGTCCGTCCGTCCGTCCGCACACGATAGACGGACACGAACGACGGGGACAGATGGCCCCGACCAGGCCGCCGGCCAACCACGGATGCTGCACCGGTCCGTTGAGGGATCGTTGACGGGCCGTTGACGGCCCGCCTCCGGGGCCTGGCCGAGGCGGGGTACCCGGCCGTCAACGGCAGCGGTAGCGTCACCTCATGGATCAGGATGAACGACTGCTTCACGCCTCGTCGTTCGGCGCGGCGGCGGTCGAGTACGCCGAGCACCGTCCGGACTACGCGCAGGCCGCGGTGCGCTGGGCACTCGAACCCGCGCCCGGCCCGCGCGTGCTGGATCTCGGCGCCGGAACCGGCAAGCTGACCGCCACGCTGGTCGCGCTGGGAGCCGAAGTCATCGCGGTCGAGCCCGACCCGGCGATGCTGGCGGAGCTGCGCCGCTCGCTGCCGGCTGCACGCGCCCTGCCGGGCAGTGCCGAGGTGATCCCGCTGCCGGACGCCTCCGTCGATGCCGTGCTGGCCGGCAACGCCATGCACTGGTTCGACATGGCCGTCGCGGGACCGGAGATCGCCAGGGTCCTCGCGCCCGGCGGCGTGCTGGCCGGTCTGTGGAACGTCATGGACGACCGGGTCGAGTGGGTTGCCGGGCTCGCCCGGGTCGGCGGGAGCGCGGCAGTCGGCCCGCGCGACACGCCCGCCGGCTGGCGCGCCGAGACGGCGGACATGCACCTTCCGAAGGCCGGCGAGGCCGCCCGGTTCGGCTCGCCGGAACAGGTCGAGTTCCCGCACGGGCAGCTCCGGACCGCCGACTCCCTCGTCGCGACCCTTGCGACGCGCGCGGGGGTGTTGGTCATGCCGGACCGGGAACGGGAGGCCGCGCTGGACCGGATCCGCGCCTTCCTCGCGAGCGAACCGGAGTCCGCCCGCGGCGAGTTCACCCTCCCGATGCTGACCGGCGTGCTGCGCGTCCGGCGGTTGTGAGGCACCACGTCGACCTCCGGGGTCGGGCTCCGGCCGCGTCCGAGCGGCGGCTGTGCCAGTGCCGCGCCGGCACCGGCCGTTTCGAGGGTTTCAAGGGTTTCGAGGGTGTGGACGGGCACCGGCCCCGAGGGGAGCCGGTGCCCGCCGTCAGCGGATCGGTGGTCCGGTGCCCGGGCGGCGACCTGCCGATCCGGACGACCCACCGATCAGGACGAGCTGGGTATCAGAGCGTGCACCCGCTGATGGTGGTGTCGGAGGACCGGGGCACGGTGTGGCTGGGCGGCGGGGTGACGCCCTTCGTCGTCCAGGCAACCAGGTCGTCGAAGGCCGCCGTGAAGCAGGGCTGCATCGGCCTGACCACGTCCGGCACGAGGTCGTAGAAGCCGTCGGTGTGGGTACCGTTCTCGATCCGGTAGTACCTGTGCAGGTCCCCGCGGCCGGCGTCGTTGACCATCTTGTCGTAGACGTCCCCGGTCCGGGTGATCGGCAGCAGGACGTCGAAGGTGCCCTGGAGGGTGATCAGGGGCCGGGATATCCGGCCGGTCAGCGAGACCCGCTCGACCGCGTCGTGGACGGCGGCGGGCCGGGAGGCGTAGTCGTAGTCGGTGTCGCAGCCGGCGCCCGTCCCTTCGTGGCAGAACGGCGTCCCGCCCTGGGTGGCGCCGTCGTAGTCGGGGTCGAGCTCCTCACGGATGGTGCGCTGCAAGGAGTCCCACAGACCGTAGTAGTGCGACTTCCACAGCTTCTCCGTGCCCTCCGGGTAGCCCTCGGCGTGCAGGGCCTCGGCCGCACCGGGCTCGCCCTTCACGAGGCGGGGGTAGGCGCGGAGGGCGGGGGGCAGGTTGGTCAGCAGGTTGGGTGCGTCCCGGGTGAGCAGCAGGCCGTTCCAGTCGATGCCGCCCGTGTACAGCTGCGGGAAGTGTTCGAGCTGCCAGCGGACCAGGTACCCGGCCGCGGAGAGCCCGGCGGCGTACGTCCGGGTCGGCGCCTTGCCGTAGTGCTTGGCCGCCACCTGCTTGGCGGCGACGGTCAGTTGGGCGACCCTCATGTGCCATTCCATGATCGCGTCGCCCGGCTCGTCGCCGTCCTTGTACAGCTCGTCTCCGGTGTTGCCCTTGTCGGTGGCGGCGTAGGCGAAGCCCCTCGCCAGCACCTGGTCGCTGATGATCTTGTCGTTGGCGTACTGCCGCCGGGTGCCGGGCGGCCCGGCGACGACCAGGCCGCCGTTCCAGTGCTCGGGCAGCCGGATCACGAACTGGCTGTCGTGGTTCCAGCCGTGGTGGGTGTTGGTGGCGGAGGTGTCCGGGAAGTACCCGTCGAGCTGGATGCCGGGGACGTGGGAGGGGTTGACGGCGTCCTTCGCCTGGAGCTGCGCGTAGTCCACCTCGCTGGTGAGGTCGAGCGGGAGGCCGGCCGTGGTCAGGTCGGCCAGGCAGTGGGAGATCAGGCGCTCCGCGCCGGGGACGCGCAGCCGCTGGCCCTCGCACGCCGGACCGGCGGCGCTCGCGCCGGCGGCGGCGGGGAGAAGGCCGACCGTCAACAGGGCCGGTACGAGGGCAACCAGTGGACGCCAACGTCGTGACATGGGGTGAACGCTCCTTGGACTGAGCAGTGCGGTGATCGGAACAGGACGAACGTAGGCCGCGTCACCGGGCCTCCGGGAGTGCCGGACGGCCAGTCCTGCGGCACCCTTCGGCACCCCCGCCAGGGCACCCCCTGCCGATCGACACATGACCATTGGCCAGACCTTGAACGGGACCCGCACCGGAGGGCCGCGCCCGCGTATCGTTCCTGGTGAACAGCCGGATGCCGCCGCACGATCACGGCGGCCGACCGGCCGAGGGAGCCGAAGGGGGACGGGTTGATGGACGGTCGGCAGGGCTTCGTCAGGGGCGCGCTCCTCCAGGGCCGCGACCGTCCCGGCAGGACCGGGCCGAGAGGAGGACGGATGGCCTCGCCACCGACCGCCGTGCCGTGGGTACCGCCCGTGCTGTACACGGCGGTCCTGGCCGGCGGCGGCTACCACGCCGCCGTGTCGGACCGCCCGGTGCACTGGGCGCAGACGGCCGGATTCGCGGCGGGGCTGGTGCTGCTCCTCCTGCTCGAACCGGTCGAGCGCCGCCGCTTCACCCGGGGCACCCCGGCGGGCCCGGCCGCGGCCCTGCTCGCCGTCCGGGTGGTGCTGTTCTCGGTGGTCGCCGTGCTGGACGGCTCGGGCGTCTCGCGGGCCCTGTTCGTCCTGGTGCCGTTCACCGCCCACCTGGCCTTCGGCCGGCGGGCCGGGCTGCTCACCGGAGCGGGCTGCGTCGCGCTGCTGGTCACCGGCTACACGGTGTGGGTGCCCCGGTGGTGGGTGCAGGCCGCGTACGTGTCCGACCTGCTGATGTTCGCGCTGGCCCTGGCACTGGCGCTGTCGATGGCCGCCGTCGCCGTGCGGGAGCAGCAGGGCCGGGCCCGACTCGAGGGCATCCTCGCCGAGTTGGAGCAGTCCCACGAGCAACTGTCCGACTACGCCCTGCGGGTGGCCGAGCTGTCCACGGCGGGCGAGCGCAACCGGGTCGCCCGGGAGATCCACGACAGCCTCGGCCACCACCTCACCGCCATCGCCATCCAGTTGGAGAAGGCCGAGGCGTTCCGCGAGCGCGACCCGCTGGCCTCCGCCAAGGCGGTGTCCGACGCGCGCTGGTCCGCCGGGCGCGCGCTCACCGAGGTCCGCGAGTCGGTGAGCGCCCTGCGCGACGCCCGTCCGTTCTCGCTCACCCGCGCGCTCGCCGACCTGGCCCGCCACCTGGAGGACGACCGGCTGACCGTGACCCTCGACATCTCCGGGGACGAGACCGGCTACGACGCCGCGTCGCTCACCGCCCTGTACCGCGCCGCCCAGGAGGCGCTCACCAATGCCCACCGCCACGGGCGGGCCACCCGCATCGAGGTCGCGGCGGCCTACGGCCCGTCCGCGGCCCGACTGGTCGTCACCGACAACGGGCAGGGGTTCGGCGCCGCCCCGGCCGCCCGGCCGAGCGGCACCGGCTTCGGGATCCGCGGCATGCGGGAGCGGGTCGAACTCCTCGGCGGGCGCGTCGACATCGAGGACCGCCCGGCCTCCCGCCCGGCGACCGGAGCCGTCGTCACCGTGACGGTCCCGCGCAGCCCCCTGCTCGCGGGGAGCTCCGGATGAACGCCCCGACGGATCCCGCGCCGGACACGGCACCGACCACCACACAGAACTCCCCGCCGGACACCGCACCGGTGGCCTCCACCAGCGGCACCGGCGCGGCGGCGCCCGTGCGCGTCCTGGTCGTCGACGACCAGGAGCTGGTCCGGGAGGGGATCGCCTCACTGCTGGGCATCCAGCCGGGCGTCACCGTCGTGGGTACCGCCGCCGACGGGCACCAGGCGGTCGAGGCCGCCGTCACCCACCGGCCGGACGTGGCCCTGGTCGACGTCCGGATGCCCGGCATGGACGGCATCGAGACCACGGCGGCGCTCGCCACCCGGGTGCCGTCCTGCCGGGTCGTCATGCTGACCACCTTCGACGACCAGGACTACGTCGCCCGGGCGCTCCGGGCCGGTGCCGTCGGCTATCTGCTCAAGAACCTGCCCTCGGCCGAACTCGCCCGCTCGGTACGCCTCGTACACGCCGGGGTCGCCCAGCTCGACGCCTCGGTGATGACCCGCCTCGCCGCCGCGCTGGCGAGCCCCGACCACACAGGCCCGACCGACCCGACCGGCCCACCCGGCCCAACCGGCCCAACCGACCCGAGGAGCAGCCCCAGCACCGCCCCCGGCCCCACCTCCGCCGTCCTCACCTCCCCCGGCCCGACCGCGCCGGGCGAGCCCGACCACCGCCCGCCCGGGCCGGCCGACGCCCTGACCGGACGCGAGGTGGACGTGCTGCGCCTGATCGCGGGCGGCTCGACCAACCGGGAGATCGCCTCCCGGCTCCATCTCAGCGAGGGCACCGTCAAGAACCACATCTCCCGCATCCTCGGCCGCCTCCACCTGCGCGACCGCGTGCAGGCCGCGCTCTACGCCCGCGACCACGGACTGCTCTGAGCCGGGCTGCCGGCCCGGCGCCTCAGGGCTCCACCGTCGGCCCTCGACACCGTCGGCCCTCGACACCGCCGACCTCGAACAGCTGACCTGGGCAGACGCTCTGCGGCCGAGGCGACCCGACCACCCGGCGGACGCCCGGTCCCCGAGGTCCCCGACGGTGTCATGCACTCAGTGAGGCTAATCACGGGCTCGCGGTGTCGGCCCGGAGGCCGGGGGAGGTGTACGTTCCTGCGACCAGCGGGTGGAGCACTCCCCGCTGCCGCAGATGCCCGGTCAGCAGCGCCTCCGACGAGAGAGACACCAGCCATGTCTGCACAGGTCCCCACCCACCACCCGCCCCAGCGCATCGGCGTGGTCGCCGAGTCGACCCCCGGGGAGAGCCGTGTCGCGGCGACTCCCGCGACGGTGCGCCAGTTGCTCGCCCTCGGCTACCAGGTCGTCGTCGAGCCGGAGGCCGGAGCGGCCTCCGGATTCACCGACGGGGCCTACTCCGAGGCCGGCGCGATCATCGGCGACGCCTGGGCGGCCGAGGTGGTCCTCAAGGTCAACGCACCGTCGGTCGACGAGATCGCCCGGCTTCGGGCGGACGCCACCCTGGTGGGCCTGCTCGCGCCGGCGCAGCACCCCGAGCTGGTGCAGGAGCTGTCCGCGCGGGGCGTCACGGCGCTCGCGCTGGACGGCGTCCCGCGGATCTCGCGGGCGCAGTCGATGGACGTGCTCAGCTCGATGGCGAACATCGCGGGGTACCGGGCGGTGATCGAGGCAGCCCACGTGTTCGGGCGCTTCTTCACCGGCCAGGTCACCGCCGCGGGCAAGGTACCGCCGGCGAAGGTCCTCGTGGCGGGTGTCGGCGTGGCCGGGCTCGCCGCCATCGGCGCGGCGTCCAGTCTGGGCGCGATCGTCCGCGCCACCGATCCGCGGCCCGAGGTCGCGGACCAGGTCCGTTCGCTGGGCGGCGAGTACCTGGCCGTGGACGTCGTCCAGGAGGCGGGCACCGACGGCTACGCCAAGGCGACCTCCGCCGACTACGACCGCGCCGCCGCCGCGCTCTACCGCCGGCAGGCCGAGGACGTGGACATCATCGTCACCACGGCCCTGATCCCCGGTCGGCCGGCTCCGCGGCTGGTCACGGCCGAGGACGTGGCGGCGATGAAGCCGGGCAGCGTCATCGTCGACATGGCCGCCGCCCAGGGCGGCAACGTCGAGGGCACCGTGCCCGGCCGGGCGGTGGTCACCGACAACGGTGTCACCATCATCGGCTACACCGATCTGGCCGGCCGGCTGGCCACCCAGGCCTCCCAGCTGTTCGGCACCAACCTGGTGAACCTGGTGAAGCTGCTGACTCCCGCCGGGGACGGCCGGCTGGTCATCGATTTCGACGACGTGGTCCAGCGGGCCGTGACGGTGGTCCGGGCCGGCGAGGTCACCTGGCCGCCACCGCCGGTGGCCGTGTCGGCGGCCCCCGCCACGCCGCCCTCGGCCCCTGCCGCGCCGGTGGGAGCGAGGCGGCCCCGGCTCACCCCCGCGGCGCGGTTCGGCCTGATCGGCGTGGGGATGCTGGCCCTCTTCCTGCTGATCGCCTTCGCGCCGGCCCAACTCGCGGAGAACTTCACGGTGTTCGCACTCGCGGTGATCATCGGCTACTACGTCATCGGCAAGGTCCACCACGCGTTGCACACCCCGCTGATGTCGGTGACCAACGCGGTCTCCGGGATCGTGGTGATCGGCGCCCTGGTGCAGATCGGGCACGAGAGCCGGGTCGTGACCGCACTGTCGTTCGTGGCGGTCCTGCTGACGAGCGTGAACATCTTCGGAGGCTTCGCCGTCACCCGCCGCATGCTGAGCATGTTCTCGACCGCCCCCGAAAGGCGCTGAGCCCCGATGACTTCCACGACGGCATCCCACGCCGCGGACCTGGTCGCCGCCCTCCTGTTCATCCTCAGCCTGGCCGGGCTGTCCCAGCACCGGACGTCGCGCGCCGGCGTCGTCTACGGCATCGCCGGCATGGCCCTCGCCCTGGTCGCCACCGTCGTGCTGGCAGCGCAGAGCATCACCGCCGGCGCGGTCGCCCTGATCGCCCTCGCGATGGTGCTCGGCGGTGCGGCGGGCCTGTGGCAGGCGCGTCGGGTCGAGATGACGCAGATGCCCGAACTCATCGCCGTCCTGCACAGTTTCGTCGGTCTCGCCGCCGTGCTGGTCGGCTGGAACAGCTACCTGGAGGTCGAGGCCCACGGCCCGGCCCAGACGCTGGTCCCCGGCGAACTGCTGGGCATCCACCACGCCGAGGTCTTCATCGGCATCTTCATCGGCGGAGTCACCCTGACCGGCTCCGTCGTGGCCTACCTCAAGTTGTCCGGCCGGATCGCCTCGCGCCCGCTAACGCTGCCCGGCAAGAACGGCCTCAACCTGGGCGCGCTGGCGGCGTTCGCGGGGCTGACCGCCTGGTTCACCGTCAGCCCCCGGCTGGGGCTGATGATCGCGGTGACCGTCCTGGCACTGGCCCTCGGCTGGCACCTGGTCGCCTCGATCGGCGGAGGCGACATGCCCGTCGTCGTCTCCATGCTGAACAGCTACTCGGGCTGGGCGGCAGCCGCCGCCGGGTTCCTCCTCGACAACAACCTGCTCATCGTCACCGGGGCCCTGGTCGGCTCGTCCGGCGCCTACCTGTCGTACATCATGTGCCGGGCGATGAACCGCTCCTTCGTCTCGGTCATCGCCGGCGGCTTCGGCATCGAGGCCCCGTCGGGCGGCGACGAGGAGCAGGGGGAGCACCGCGAGATCCGCGCGGAGGAGACGGCGGGGCTGCTCGCGCAGGCCCGGTCCGTGGTCATCACCCCCGGCTACGGGATGGCGGTCGCCCAGGCCCAGCACCCGGTGGCGGAGCTCACCCGCCGGCTGCGCGAGAGCGGCGTCGAGGTCCGCTTCGGCGTGCACCCGGTGGCCGGACGCCTGCCCGGACACATGAACGTGCTGCTGGCCGAGGCGAACGTGCCGTACGACATCGTCCTGGAGATGGACGAGATCAACGACGACTTCGCCAAGACCTCCGTCGTCCTGGTCATCGGCGCCAACGACACCGTCAACCCGGCCGCCACCGACGACCCGTCGAGCCCCATCGCCGGGATGCCGGTCCTGCGGGTGTGGGAGGCGGAACAGGTGATCGTCTTCAAGCGCTCGATGGCGTCCGGCTACGCGGGAGTGCAGAACCCGCTGTTCTTCCGCGAGAACAGCAGCATGCTCTTCGGGGACGCCAAGCAGAGCGTGGACGCGATCCTCCGATCCCTCCCCGACCTCACCCAGGACGCCGCCCCGGCCCATGGCGTGCGCCAGCCGACGACGACGGCTGGTTAGCCCCGGTACGGCGGGCGGCGCGGCCACCCCGCGCCGTCCGCCGGCGGCTCCGGCAGGCGGCTGCCCGGCCGCCGACTCCCCTGGCCGACTTCCCTGGCCGACTCCCCTGGCCGACTCCCCTGGCCGACGTCCGTGGCCGACTCCCCTGGCCGACTCCCCTGGCCGACTTCCCTGGCCCGCTGCGCCGTCCGCCGGCGACCCGGCCCCGGACGGCCTACAGGTAGCACCGCCGGTTCCCGATGCTGCCCGCCATCCGACCGGCCCGCAGGGCGAGTTGGGCCAGCCAGGCGGCGCGGGCGTCCGCGGGGCCGAGCAGGTCGGGCACGTGCACCAGCGTGCTCCACCAGGCCCGGGCGACGTCCCCCGGTCGTGAGGCAGGCATGCCGTGGCCTGCGAAGTCCCGGTAGAGCTTGGGGTGCGAGCGCCCGTAGCGGTAGAGCTGGCGTGCGATGGCCGGGGCGTCGGCACGGAGCCGGTAGTGCACGACGGCGTCGGGCGAGAAGGCCAGCCGGTGCCCCGCCAGCTGGGCCCGCCAGAAGAACTCGACGTCGTCGCCGCCGTAGCGGTAGCTCTCGTCGAAGCCGCCCAGGAGGCTCCAGAGTTCCTTGTGGAAGCCGCAGTTGGCACCCGCCGGGTAGGGCAGGAAGCCGAAGGTGTCGAGCAGCTCGTCGGCCTCCTTCGGGGGGCGCGCGGCGAGGGCCACCCGGCTGTTGAGCAGGCGGCGTTCGAGTGCTCCCCCGACGGCCGGGCTGGTCCGCAGGGCGTCGACCAGGCCGGCCATCCAGCCGGAGGCCACCACGTCGTCCGCGTCGCAGCAGAGCACGAACTCCCCGAGCGCGCGGCGGCAGCCGATGTTGCGCGCGCGGTTGACGCCGCAGCCCCCGGCGACGCCGACCACCCTGAGCCGGGGCATCCGCTGCCGCCAGGACCGCAGGAGCGCGGGGGTGCCGTCGCTCGACCCGTTCTCGACGACGACCAGCTCCCACCGGCCCGGATAGGTCTGCCGGCAGAGGGCCTCCAGCTGTGCGGCCAGCGTCGGCGCGGCGTTCCGCGCGGGCATGACGACCGAGACGAGGCCCACCCTGCCGGTGCCCCCGCTCACCGGCCGCTCCGCACGGCGGGGCCCGGCGCGTGGACGGTGCCCGGCGCGCGGACGACGGCACGGACCACGGCGGCGGTGTCGCGCAGGTCGGGGAGGACCGCATCGGCCCCGGCCGCCCTCAGCACCGCGCCGCTGCTCGCACCCGAGGCGACGGCCACCACCCGCGATCCGCCGGCCAGCCCCGCGCGCACGTCCTGCGGGGTGTCACCGACCAGGACGGTGCTGCCGGCGTCGAAGTGCCGCCCGCGCACCGCCGCCGCGCGCCGCCGGGCCACCGGGAGGAGGGCGGCCCGCTCGCGTGCGTCGTCGCCGTACGCGCCTACGCCGAGGTCCACGAACTCCGCGAGCCCGAACAGCCCCAGCTTCAGCGCGGCGTTGGCCCGGAGGTTCCCGGTCAGCACGGACTGGGTCACCCCGGGCCGGGCCCGCAGGGCCTGCAGCGCCTCGACGGCACCGGGCAGGACGCGGCCGGCCGTCCGGAGCTCGGCGGCCCGACGGCGCAGTTGCGCGGTCAGCTCGGCGCCGACCCGGTGCGGTTCGAAGCCGTCGACGCCGTGCCGGGCGAACAGCTCGGCCATCACGTCCAGTTCGGTGCGGCCCGCGCTCGCGACCCGGTGGCGGGCGGGCCTGCCGGTGAGGCGCTCGAACGCGAACGGGTAGACGGCCTCGCCGACGGCGCCGTCGTCGATCAGCGTGCCGTCGACGTCCCAGAGGACGAGGATCGGCCTCACGCCCGGGCCGCCCGTCGGGACGGGGCCGGGCGGGCCGTGAACGGGCCCCGCCGCGCGACACAGGCCGCACCGTGCCGGGCGGCGAGGTCCACTGCCGCGCCCGTGGCCGAGCCGGCCGCGAGCGCGTACGTGAGGACGGCCGCGAAGTTGTCCCCCACCCCGTAGGTGTCCACCAGGGGCCCGGGCGCGCGGGCCGGCCGGTAGCGCCTCGGGGGCTGGCCGCCGCAGGTGAACACCCCGCCGTGCCGGCCCTCGGTGCTGACCACCAGGCCCGGCGGCCTGCGCAGCAGCGCCGGATCGCAGCGCTCGGCCGGGTCGCAGCCGCTGCCCACCATCGCGTCGACCCTCACACCGGACTCCAGGACGGTGGCGAACTCGCGCGCCGTCACCACCAGCACCCTGGCCTGCCGGGCCCGGCGCAGCAGCGCGGCGTCCCCGGCGGTGAAGAACACCGCGTCGAAGGAGGCCAGTTCCCCCCAGTCGACGGGATCCGCGGCGGTGGGTTGCAGCCGTTCGCCCAGGGTGATCGTGGTGCGCTCGCCGGATCGGTCGACCATGCTCACCGCCGCCCGGGTAGGACCGGCCCGGGCGGCGGCCAGCACCCGTACGCCGCGGTGTTCGAGCTCCGCGCGCGAGCGCCGCCCGGCGTGGTCGTCGCCGAGTGCGGTGAAGAACGTGCAGCCGCCGGCCAGTTCGGCCAGCCGGACGGCCGCGACGGCGCCGCCCCCGGCCGGGCCGCGCCAGAGCCGCTCCGCGTGGATCACCTCACCGGCGCCGGGCACCTGGTCGAGACCTGCGATCGTCGTCCACTCGACGTGTCCCACCACGGCCAGCCGCGGCCCGCCCGTGGGGGCCGCCGCACCGGTGGGGCGGATGTCCTCGTCCATGACTCCTCGGCTTTCGTGCCGGGCCTTCGCCGGCACCGCCCCAAGTCGATCACCGTTCGCCGGTCCGCGCCGCGCGGCATACTCCGGTCGAGGGTGCGTCAACGAACCATGAATGGCGCAGCCGTGCGAGTTCCGCAATGATGACGTCTGGGCGTTTCGGCTCCGTGCACCACCCGGTGGGCGCACGGTCCCGGCGCCCGACGGAGGTGTACGTGAACGAAGTGCATGCGGTCCTCTTCGATTTCGACGGGACACTGTGGGATCCGGAATCCGAGATATTCCGCGCCCACGCGGAGATCTTCCTGGAGTCCGGCCACCAACTCCCGATGGACGTGTGGTCGTCACTGGTCGGCACCGTCGGGTTCGACCTCTGGACCCACCTCGAACGGCTCACCGGGCGCACCGTGGACCGGCGGGAGGTGCAGGAACGGGTCAGCCACCGGCAGCGGGAACTGCTCGGCGGCCTGTCCAGCCGGCCCGGGGTGCAGGGAGTCCTGCGCGCGGTCGACGCGCTGGGAATCGCCCGCGGAATCGTCAGCAACTCGACCAGGGAATGGATATCCCGGTACTCCCGGCAGTGCGACGTCGCCGACGGCTGGCGCACGTTGCACTGCGCCGACGGGGATTTCGACCGGGCGAAGCCCGAGCCACACCTCTATGTCGCGGCACTAGCCTCGCTGGGAATTCCCGCCGGGCGGGCGGTCGCATTCGAGGATTCACCGAGCGGCGTGCTCGCGGCGAAACGGGCCGGAATCCGGTGCGTCGCCGTGCCGAACTCGATGACCGCCTCGCTCGATCTCCACGAGGCGGATCTGCGTTTCGAATCGTTCGAGCAGATCGATCTGCCAGGAATTCTCGGAGGAAAGCCGATGGAAAAGCTCAGCACCGCGGCGGCGAGGCCGCCGTCCGCGCCGGACGCCGACGGCGTCCTCCAGCACTACTACTACCTGCCGGACGAACTCCGGGTGGTCGGCGGCGAGGGCGTCTACCTCTACGCCGAGGACGGCCGGCGCTATCTCGACTGCTCCTCGGGGACGTTCAACCTGAGCCTGGGCTACGCCCACCCCGAGATCGTGGCGGCCGTCCGCGAACAGGCCGGCGAACTCATCCACGTCACCTCCAAGTTCCAGACCGGACCGCTGAACGCACTGGTGTCGAAGCTCGCCGAGGTCTCGCCGCCGAACCTCACCCGGGTGCACCTGAAGTCGGCGAGCGGCTCCGACGCGAACGAGAGCGCCGTCAAGATCGCCCAGGTCCACACCGGGAACTCCGACGTGGTCACGCTCTTCCGCGGGCACCTGGGCCAGACCCTCGGCATGATCGGCGCCTCCGGTGCCGCGTTCCGCCGCACCCCGTTCCCCTCACACCTGCCCGGTATCGTGCACGTCCCCGATCCGCACTGCCTGCGCTGCTTCTACGGCCAGGAGCGGGCCACCTGCGGCCTGCTCTGCGTGGAACGGATCAACGACTTCATCGACTACGCGAGCACCGGCCGGGTGGCCTGCGTGGTGCTGGAGCCGATCAGCGGCAACGGCGGCAACGTCGTCCCGCCCGACGGCTACCTCCAGGCGCTCAGGGACCTCTGCGACGAGCGCGGCATCGTCCTGGTCTTCGACGAGATCCAGACCGGGTTCGGGCGCACCGGCCGGATGTTCGCCGCCGACCACTTCGGCGTCGCCCCGCACATGATGACCTTCGGCAAGGGCCTCGGCGGCTCCGGCATGCCCATCGCGGGCATCCTGACCGAGGAGCGGCTCACCGGCGTGGAGGGCCACCACATCAACTCGACCTTCGGCGGCAACGTCCTGGCCGCCGCGGCCGCCCTGAAGACGCTGGAGGTCATCGGCCGCCCCGGGTTCCTGGAGAACGTGCGGGACGTCGGGGCGCACGTGCGCGACCGGCTGCGCGACCTGGCCACGAAGGTGCCGTTCGTCCGGGAGGTCCGCGGCGTCGGGCTGATGATCGGCATCGACGTCGTCGACCGGGAGGGCCGGCCCGACCCCCGGCTCACCAACCACCTGGCCGAACTCGGCATGGAGCACGGGCTCCTGCTGCGGACCTCGCTGTACGGGCACGGCAACGTGCTGAAGGTCCGCCCGGCGCTGGTCATGACCCGTCAGGAGGCGGACGAGATGTGCGACCTGTTGGAACGACTCTTCCTCTCGGTCTCATCATGAGGAGCCTGGTCCAGGAGCTGTCCCGGCGGATCCGGGCAGCCGTCCGCACCGGTCTGCACGACGTCGGCAGCCGCTACGTGGCGGGCACCGCGAAGGGCGGCGACGCCGAGTTCCCGGTCGACGTGCTCGCCGAACGCGCCGCCTGGGACTTCCTGAAGGAACGGGACGAGCCGGTCGCCGTCTACACCGAGAGCGAGGGGCTGCGCACGATCGGCCGCAACCCCGCGTACGTCCTGATCATCGATCCGATCGACGGCACCCGCGGGGCCGCCGCCGACCTGGAGATGGCCTGCGTCTCCATCGCCGCGGCGCCCTACGGCGAGGCGCCCGTCATCGGGGACATCCGGTACGCGATGCTCCAGGAGATCAAGTCCGGGAACTGGCTCTACGCCGACACCCGGGGGGCCGGGATCGAGTCCGGCGGCTTCCCCGTCCCGGTGCCGCACCTGTCCTCCACCACCGAGCTGGACCGGATGTTCTGGTCGCTGGAGTTCAACGGCCACCCGGCCGGGCTGATGACCGGCGCCTACGGCCACCTGATCGACGCCTCGGCCAACACCGGCGGCGTGTACGTGTTCAACAGCGCCTCCTTCTCCATCTCCCGGATCATCACCGGGCAGATGGACGCCTACGTCGACATCGGCAACCGGCTGCTCCGCGACCGCCCCACCACCGAGGCGGACTTCCGCCGGGTCGGCCACGGAAGCATCCTGCACCTGTTCCCCTACGACATCGCCGCCTCGGTCTTCCTCGCGGAGCGGGCCGGGGTCACCATCACCGACGCCTACGGCAAGTCGCTGCACGACACCCTGCTGCTGGACATCGGCCCGCTCAACCAGCGGTCGTGCATCGCCGCCTGCACGACACAGCTGCACGCCTCCCTGATCGACTCGATCCGCTGGTAGGCGGGGTGGCGGAGCTCAGCGAGGAGACGCCCGTGGTCACCGATCGCCGGCACGGCCGGACCGTGCCCCACCGCCAGGCCGTACCGTCCCGCCCGCCCGCCGACGGGTGGACCGGGTGGACCGACCGGACGGCCCTGGCCGCCGTCACCGACGCCCTCGGCCTCCGGGTCGCTTACGAGATCCTGGACGGCGGCTCCCCGGCCCGGGTCTACCGGGCCACCTCCCCGGACGGGGATGACCTCGCGCTCAAGGTCCTGGTGCCCGCGCCGGGCGCGGTGGACGGCCACGACCTGGTGTCCTTCCGCCGCAAGGCGGACCAGGTCGAACTGCTGCGCACCGCCGCACCGCGGCTGGCGGCGCGTTACCTGCCGGTCCTGCACACCGTCGACGGCGACGGCTGGTCGGCCTGCACGACGCCGTTCTTCGACTCGGTGGACCTCGCGGCGCCGCTGCGGGAGTCACCGCCGGGCACACGGGAGTTCTTCGAGCGGTACACCGCCTTCACCCGGGCCCTCGTCCTGGACGGGTACGCCGCACAGTCCCACCCCGCCCCGGCCGGGTACCTGGCGGAGACCGTCGTGGGCCGGTTCCTGCGACGGCTGCCCGTGCTCCGGGGGGCGCTGCCCGCCGACCTGGTCGCCGCCGGGCGCATCACGGTCAACGGCGTGCCCTGCGAGCCCCCGCACCTCGTGCTGGAACGCCTGGCCGGCCCGCTGGCGGATCGACTGGCCCTGCTGGCGCCGACCAGGCTGATGGCCCCCGCCCACGGGGACGCCAACACGCGCAACGTGCTGTTCTCCGCCCGCCCCGGTGCGGCCGCGGACGACTTCCGGCTCATCGACCCGCGCGGCTCCACCGGGCCGTGGGATCCGGTCTACGACCTGGCGAAGACGCTCTTCAGCCTCACCGTCTGGGACCCCGCGCTGCGGTTGGGCTTCTCGGTGCGCAGGTCACCGCCGCGCGGCGGCCGGGTGACGTACGAGGTGGGGTTCCGGGAGCCGGCCCTTCCGGGCTACCGCGCGGCGGTCCACCGGTTCCTGCCGCACCTGGCGTCCTCGGAGGGCCTGCGGGGCCTGTTCCGCAGGGATCCCGGCTGGCTGCAACGGCTGCTGCTCACCCACGCCCTGCACGTCCTGGCGGAGGCACCCTGCCGACTGTCGGACCGCAAGCCCAAGCCCGACCGGTCGGGGAGGGACTCCTCGCCCGCGGAACTCGCGCTCGGCCACTACCTGCTCGGCACCCTGCTGGTCAACGACCTGGCCGGGCAGCTCGGCCGGACCGGGCGCGTGGACGCCGGGAGCCACCTGGCCCTGGTGACCGACCGGCTCCCCGGAGGGTGAGGTGGCGACCGCACGTGGCACGGCGGGAACGGGTGACGTGACGACCGCCCCGCCGGCCCGTGGCCGGCCGTCAGGCGGGTGGCAGGCCCGCCAGGTGGGCGAGCGCGGGGGCCAGTCCGGGGCCCAGCAGGCCGTGCCGGGTGCTGCGCAGCACCAGCCGCGGCGGGCGGCGGCACCCGGACCCGGCCTCCTGCCCTCGGACCGCCACCACCCGGGTGGGCAGCTCCAGGGCCTGTTGGACTCCGGACATCAGCTCGAACCGGGTCACCACGTCGCTGCCGCCGTAGTGCACGACCCCCGTGCGGTCCCAGAGCCGGGCCAGCGCCGGGCCGAGGCTGGGCAGGTAGACGGGGGCGCAGACCAGGTCGGTCCGGGCGGTGGTCGTCGGCCCCGCCAGACGCGCCAGGAAGCTGTTCGACCAGGGGCCGCGCCCGAAGACGAGGGGGATCCGCAGGACCAGGTGTCCGCCGTCGGCGAGCAGCACGTCCTCGGCCGCCACCTTGGTCCGCCCGTACACGTTGACCGGGGACCGGGGATCCTCCTCGGTGTACCGGTCGCGGGTGCCGTCGAAGACGTTGTCGCTGGAGAGCAGGACCAGCTTCGTCGCGGTGCCGCGCACGGCGTCCAGCAGCACCTCGACGGGGCGGACGTTGAGGCGGTGGGCCAGGGCCGGGTCGGCCTCCGCCGCCTCCAGGGGGACCAGGCCGGCCGCGTGGACGACCAGGTCGAAGCCGTCGGCCGCCAGCGCCGCGAGTCGGCGCTCGTCGCACAGGTCCGCCCGGACCAGCCCCGCGGCCGGCCGGGTGGCGAAGGTCCCGACGACGTCGTGGTGCTGCGTCAGGTGGCTCCAGAGGCCGCCCCCGACGAACCCCGAGGCGCCGAGCAGCAGGATCCGCAGGCGCGCACTCGGGGGGAACTCGCCCCCGTACGAAGGGAAGCGACTCCCGCGCGGCGGGGCGTGGCTCCCGCCGGACTGCCGAGACAGGCTCATACCGGGCATGTTAGGACAGTGTTGACGAGACACCCGTGGGAGGCCGCGATGAAGGCCGTCGTGTTCGAGGACGTGGGTCTGGCGGGCTTCCACGATCGCGCCGTCCCCGCCTGCGACGTCGGCGAGGTCCTGGTCGAGGTGGCCGCCACCGGCATCTGCGGCACGGACCGGGCGATCCTGCTGGGCGAGTTCCCGGCAACGCGCGGCGTGGTGCTGGGGCACGAGGCGGTCGGCACGGTCGCCGCCACCGGCCCCGGCGCCGGCTCGGTGGCACCGGGTGACCGGGTGGTGGTCAATCCGACGTACCACTGCGGCCGCTGCCGCCCCTGCCGCCGCGGACTGCCCGCCCACTGCGCGGCGAAGGCGGGCCGGGAGGTCGGTGTCGACCGCGACGGGACGATGGCCGGCTTCGTCGCCGTGCCCGAGCACTTCGTCCACCGGCTGCCCGGCTCGGTGTCCTACCGGAGGGGGGCCCTGGTGGAGCCGCTCGCCTGCGTGCTGAACAACCTGCGGGCGGCCCGGCCGCGGTGGGACGACCAGGTCCTCGTGGTCGGGGCCGGCCCCATCGGTGCGCTGTGCGCGATGGTCCTGGCCCGGCGCGGCTCCAGGGTGACCCTGGCCGAACACGATCCGGGGAGGGCGGAGATCGCCCGCCTGCTGCTGCCCCGCACGGTGCGGGTGCTGGGCCCGGAGGAGGCCGCCGAGCCTGGGCGGCCGGCGCCCGACGTCGTCATCGACACCACGGGCTCGCTGCCGGGCGGCGTCCTGGGCACGGTGGCGGCCGGCGGCACGGTCGTGGTGATGGGCGAACGCGAGGCCGGCGTCGCCACCGTCCGCCTGCGGCCCCTGGTGACCGGCGGGATCCGCCTGGTGGGGGCGGGACCGTACCGGCCGGCCGACTTCGAGCTGGCGGTGGACCTCGCCCAGGACCTGCCGCTCGAAGAACTGGTGACGCACGTGCTGCCGCTCGAACGGTACGCCGAGGCGCTGGCGATGCTGGCGGTCGTACCGGCCGGGACGGACGGCGCCGCACCCGGCTGCGGGTACCGCGCGATGAAGGTCCTGCTCACCCCGGGCGGGAGCCTCGCCCCGTGAGCGGCGAACGCAGCGGACCGGGCGGTGCGCGACCCGCGTTCGAGGACGGCACGCTGCGGCTGGACGGCCGCCCCCGGTTCCTCATCACCGGCGAGTACCCGTACTACCGCGACCACCACGGCCGGTGGGCGGCCAAGCTGGGCGCCATGAGCGAGGCCGGCATCGAGGTGGTGACCTGCTACGTGCCCTGGCGGCACCACGAGGTCACCCGGAACGGCGGCCGGAGCTGGTGCTTCGACCGGGACGGCAACCGCGACCTCGCCGCCTTCCTGGGGCTGGTCGCGGCGGCGGGCCTGCTCGCACTGCCGAAGCCGGGCCCCTTCGTCCACGCCGAACTCCCCTTCGGCGGGCTGCCCGACCGGGTCAGCCCCACCCTCGATCCGGCCCGGCACGCCGCGCGGGCGGCCGACGGCCGGCCGCTGCCCTACCAGCAGTTCACCCTCCCCTCGGCGCTGGACCCGCGGTTCCTGGAGGACGCCACGGAGTGGCTCCGCGCCGTCGGGCGGTTCCTGCGGCCGTTCGTGCATCCGCGGGGGCCGGTCATCGCCGTCCAGATCGGCAACGAGGGGCACTACGGGGAGACCGCCCTCCCGATCGACGCGCTCGACTATTCGCCGCCGGCCGTCGACGCCTTCGCCCGCTTCGCACCCGGTGTGAAGCCACCCGGGGTCCGCCCGCCCGGCGCGGACCCGCCCGGCGGGGGCCTGCCCGGCGCCGGCGCAGTCGATCCGGCCGGGGATCCGCCGTCCCCGGCCGGGCTGCGCGCCCTGATCCGCTGGGGGGAGTGGTCGGCCGAGGTGCTCGCCGCCGGGATGGCGGGACTGGCCGAGGCGCTCGGACCGGGCGTCCCCGTCCTCACCACGTACGCACCGCCCGCCCGGGCCGACCGCGTCCCCGGCCGTGCGGCCGGGCGGTACGACGCCTGGCTGGCCCGGAACAGGGTCGGCGCACCCCCCGCACTCCCCCGTGCCTACACGAGCTGGACGGGCGACGTCCTGGCGGACGACGAGGCGCTGGTCAACTACGTCCTGGCGGCCAAGGGCGGCCGCGGCCCCAACATCGAGGAGAACTGGGGGCTCCGCTGGGCGGATCCGGGGTGCGCCTTCCCGGTGGTGCCGATCCACCACACCCTGCTCGGCGTGGCGTGCGGCGCGACCGGCATCAGCGTCTACCCCGCCTGCGCCACCGCGGGCTGGGGGGAGCAGCTCGCGGTGGACCGCACCTGGCCGGCGGGGACGGCCGGTGATCCCGCGCCGTTCGAGCCGCCGTACGGCGACGCCGCCCCGATCCTGGTCGACGCCGGCCCCGGCCCGGCCTTCGCCGCCGTACGGGTGCTGACGCACTTCCTCACCGGCCAACAGGAGGTGCTGGCCGTCTCCCGCCCCGAGCCCGGCGTGCGGTGGGGCGTCCACCCGGCGTACGCGGCCGTCGGTGCCTGGTCCCGGGAGGCGGGCCGGCACCGGGACGGAGAGGGCGACGGCGACGGGGAGCGGGAGCGGGAGCAGGAGCAGGAGCAGGAGCAGGAGCAGCCGGTGCCCTCGGCCGATCGGACCCTGCTGCCCTTCGTCACCCACTGCCTGCGCCGCAACCTGCCCTTCCACCTGGAGGAACTGAGCGGCCGGACGGTGCTCGACCCCGCCGCGGGGCCCCTGGTCGCGGTGTCGGGCCGCTTCATGGAGCGGGCCGTTCAGCAGCGGCTCGCGTCGTTCGCCGAGCGGGGCGGCCCGCTGCTCGTCCTGGGGGGACTCCCCCGCCTCGACGAGGACCTGCGCCCGTGCACCGAGCTGGCCGACGCGGTACGGCGGTGCGCCACGGCACCGGGCGGACCGGCCCGGGTCCGCGCGGTCTCCCTCGACGCGAGGCCCGTCGGAACGGCCGTCGACGAGTGGCTCGGTGCGAGCGGCACCGCACCCTCGCGCAGCCGTCCGGGGGCGTGGCTCGAACTGCGCAGGACCGTCGCGGACCCGGAGGACGTGCTCGTCTTCCTCTTCAACCGCTCGGGCGGACCCCTGCACGCACGCACCACCTGCGGGGAGCACGTCGTCGCCGTCGACCTCGTCGGGAGCGGCTGCGCCGTCCTGCGGGTGTCCCACGGCCGGCTGCGGGCGTGCTACGTCAAGGGGCTGAACGAGCGAACCGGAGCGGGGGTGCCCGTCCGGGTACGGGTGGGCGGCGATCTGCTGCACACCGACCGGCCGTGCGACCTCTCCGCCGTCCGCCGGCCGGGCGGCTACGACCTGCGCACCGCCGGATCGCGGGGCGCGGCCCACGTCTTCCTCCCGGAGGGGCCGTGACACCGCCCGCCCCGCGGCCGCTCCCGGCCACCGCCCCGACGGAGGCCGTCGGCGTCGACGTCGGCGCCACGAAGATCGCGGCGGTACGGGTGTCGGCCGACGGCACGGTCGCGGCGCGGGCCCGCCGTGCCACGCCGCGCGGCACCGCGGACGCGCTGGTCGGTGCCGTCGCCGAGCTCGTGACGCAGCTGCGCGGCGAGCGGGTCGCCGCCGTCGGCGTCGGCCTGCCGGGCATGGTCGACGCCCGGACCGGGGCGCTGGCCTTCGGGCCCGGCCTGGACTTCGCCCGCGCGCCGCTCCGGGCGCTGATCGCCGACGCGGTGGGGCTCCCGGTGGTGACCGACAACGACGCGAACGTGGCCGCCTGGGCCGAGTACCGCCTCGGCGCGGGGCGCGGCCACGACCACCTGGTGCTGGTCACCCTGGGCACGGGCCTGGGCTGCGGCGTGGTCGTCGACGGCCGCCTGCTGCGCGGCTCGCACGGCTTCGCGGCCGAGGCCAGCCACCTGACGGTCGATCCGGGCGGCCCGCTGTGCGAGTGCGGCAACCACGGGTGCTGGGGCGTGTCGGCGTCCGGCGCCGCCATCGCCCGGCTCGGGCGACGCGCTGCCGCGGCCCGGCCGGCGTCGCCGCTGGCCCGCCTGCTCGGCCGGGGCTCCCCGGACGCGGGAGAGGCGGTCACCGAGGCCGCCCGCGGCGGCGACGGGCAGGCCCTGCGGATCCTGGACCGGGTGGGGACGCTCACCGGCATCGGCGTGGCCGCACTGGCCAACCTGTTCGACCCCTCCGTGGTGATCGTCGGAGGCGGGCCGGTCACCGCGGGGGACCTCCTGCTCGCACCCGCGCGCGTCTCGTTCGCCGACCGGCTCCACGCGCCCGCGGACCGCCCGCCCGTCCCCCTGCTCACGGCCCGCTTCGGCAACGACGCCGGCGCGATCGGCGCCGCCCTGATGGCGCTCGACCGGCCCCCGGACGACGGTCCCTCCGACCGGCGGCGGTGACCGCCGCCGGAGGGGTGGTGCACCGCGCAGGCCTCGCAGGTCCCACCGCCACCCGAGCCGCGCGGACCACCCTGGATGAGAATTGTCGGTGTGGACAAGAACGACGAGCGCCGGCGGCTGCTGGAGCGCTTTCCGACCGAGCGGGTCGCCACCGAGGCCGCCGCCGCCCTGGTGCGGGACGCACCGGCCTACGCGGGGCGCGACGAGGCGGGCGTCGCCGCGGAACTGCTGGCCGTCCTCGGGCCCGCCCTGACCTCGCTGCGGACGGGCGGCGGACTGTCGCCCCAGGAGGTCGGGCGTTTCGAGCGGTTCGGCGCACTGCGGGCCGAGCAGGGGATCGGGCTGGAGCCGCTGCTGGAGGCGTTCCGCCTGACCGCCCGCTGCGCCTTCGACGCCCTGTACGGGATGCTGCGCACCCACCCCGATCCGGCGCTGGCACTGGAGCTGACCAGCGACTTCTGGGTCAGCTCCGACCTGGTCTCGATGGCCGTGGTACGCGGCCACCGCGGCCACGAGGCCGACCGGCTGCGCGCCGACCAGGAGCAGCGCACGCTGCTGCTGCGGCAGCTGCTGCTGGGCGAGCTGCCGGCGGACTGGCTGCCGACCGCTGCCGGGGTGCTCGGCCTCGATGCGCGCGCGGAGTACCGGGTCTGCTACGCCGAACCCGGGACCGGCCAGGACGTCCGGGACGTCGAGCGGGCTCTGCGCGGCCACCTGGTCGTGCACCTGGCCGAGCCGGGCGTCCAACGGGTGGTCGGTCTGACCACGAACCGTACGCTCGCGACGGTGGCCGTGTCGGCGGGCATCGGCCCGGCCCGCCCGCTGGCGCGCCTGAACGAGTCCCTGGTCGAAGCCCGTCGGGCGAGCGGGCTGGCACTGGCCTTCGGACTGCGCCGCGCGGTAGCCGGTGACGAACTCCCCTTGCACGGGGCGGTGCTGGCGCAGCCGGAGGTCGGCGAGCGGCTCGCCGAGCGCTGTTTCGGGCACGTCGAGGGCGAGCGCCGCGCCACCCTCACGGCGACCCTGGACGCCTACCTCGGGGCCGACGCCAACGCCGACGCGGCGGCCGCCGTGCTCTTCGTGCACCCCAACACCCTGCGGTACCGCCTGCGCGGCTTCGCGGCCGCGACCGGCCTGGACCTGGCCCACCAGGAGGACGCGATGGCGGTCTGGTGGGCGCTGCGGCATCTGGAGGCCACCGGCCGGCGGTGAGGCCGCCGCCTCGGGGCCGCGCCCGCCGCGCCCGGGACGCCGCTGAGGGCGGGTAGCCGAGACACCCGCGGTACGAGCGGGGCGTTGTCGCCGCCGACAACTTCCGGGTGCCGAGAGCTGTCCCGCGCTCCATGGTCGGCGGGCGGCCCGGCCAGCAGAGTGGAAGGTGCCCGGGCGGCCGAACCCCCGCGATACCGTCCGGGCATCCCCGGGGGCCGGTGCACGCTTCGGCTCCCGTCCTGGCACCGGCCCCCGGCGGGTGTGCCAGTACCACCGGGCGGGGTGAACGGAGTTCCTCGGCGATGAACCGCCTCCTCACACAGCTCAAGCCGCGCCCGGCCGGCCCGGCCCCCGACCCGGCCACGGCCACGTCGCCGCGCCTCACCCGCCCGGCCCGCAGGCCGTGGCTGATCACCACCGTCGCAGGCCTGCTCGGCCTCCTCGCGGTGCTGTTCACCGTGCTGATGACGATCCCGGTGCCCACCACCGCGACCGCGCTCGCCACCCTCGCCGTCGACGGCGCCCAGGAGCTCACCCTGGTCGCCCTGGTGCTCGGCACCGGTCTGGCCGTGCTCGCCTGGCGCCGCCGGGCCCGTGCCGCCACCTGGATCGCCGCGGCGAGCGCCGTGCTGATGCTGGTCATGACGGCTGTCCCGGCCGTCGCCCTGTGGCGCACCGCGACCGCCGAGGGGACGCGGCTCTCGCTCGGCTCCTACCTCGGCCACGGGCTCTCCCTCGGCTCCGACCGCCCGAAGGACGTGCGGACCCACACCTACGCCACGGTCGACGGAACCGAGCTGAAGCTCGACCACCTCCCCGCCCACGGCCGCGCAGGCACGCACCCGGCCGTGGTCTACGTCCACGGCGGCGGCTGGAAGATCGGCGGCCGCGAGGACGGCTACCCGTGGGGCAAGTGGTTCACCGACCGGGGCTACGACTTCTTCACCGTCGACTACCGGCTGCTTCCGCACGCCGACTGGCGCAGCGGCGTGGGCGACGTGAAGGCCTCCGTCGGCTGGGTGCGGGACAACGCGGCCGCGCTCGGCGTCGACCCGGCCAGGATCAGCCTGTTCGGCGAGTCGGCCGGCGGCCACCTCGCGCTGATGGCCGCCTACACCGAGGGCGACCCGATGTTCCCTCCGACCGACCCGCACGGCGACACCTCGGTCCGTACGGTGCTCAGCTTCTACGGCACCACCGACTTCGACGACGCCGTCGCCCGCTCCACCGCCCCGGGCCTGATCCGCGACGCGACCCGCGAGTACATCGGCGGCACCGGGGAACAGCAACCCGAGCGCTGGTACGCGTCCTCCCCCGTTCACCACGTCCGGGCCGGACTGCCGCCCACGCTGAGCATCCACGGACAGGACGACCGGCTCATCCCCGCCTCCCAGCTGCACCTGCTCGACCGGGCCCTCGCGGGGGCAGGGGTCCCGCACCGCAGCGTCGAGCTCCCCTGGGCGAGCCACCTCTACGACCTCACCCGGGGAAACCTCGCCACCCAGATATCCGCCGGCGTGGTCGAGCAGTTCCAGCAGCAGTACGCCGGCTGAAGCAGTACACCGGCTGACCGGCACCAGAAAGGTTGGAGAACCATGACCCAGCAATTCGGCGACTACCAGAACGAGATCTACTTCGACGGGCTGGCCGGCGTGCTGCCGACGATGCCGATGACCTTCGCGGAGCTGGAGGCCCGGGCCCAGTCCGCACTGCCGCCGTCGGTGCTCTCCTACGTCGCGGGCGGGGCGGGCGACGAGGCCACCCAGCGGGCGAACGTCGCCGCCTTCGGCCGGTGGGGCCTGGTGCCGCGGATGATGGTCGGCGCGGCCCGCCGGGACCTGTCCGTGGACCTGTTCGGCATGCGCCTGCCCTCACCGCTGTTCATGGCGCCGGTCGGTGTGATCGGCCTGTGCGCCCAGGACGGCCACGGGGACCTCGCCACCGCCCGGGCCGCCGCCCGTACCGGGGTGCCGATGGTCGCCTCCACCCTGACCGTCGACCCGTTGGAGCAGGTGGCCGCCGAGTTCGGCGACACCCCCGGCTTCTTCCAGCTCTACACCCCCACCGACCGGGCCCTGGCCGAGAGCCTCGTCCACCGCGCGGAGGCCGCCGGCTACCGGGGCATCGTCGTCACCCTCGACACCTGGATCACCGGCTGGCGCCCCCGCGACCTCGCCGCCGGCAACTTTCCGCAGCTGCGCAACCACTGCCTGGCCAACTACACCTCCGACCCGGTCTTCCGGGCCCGGCTCGCCAAGGCGCCCGAGGAGGATCCGCAGGCCGCCGTCCTGGAGTGGGTGCGGGTCTTCGGCAACCCGCTGACCTGGGACGACCTGCCCTGGCTGCGCTCGCTCACCGACCTGCCGATCATCCTCAAGGGCATCTGCCACCCCGAGGACGTCCGCCGCGCCAGGGACGGCGGCATCGACGGCATCTACTGCTCCAACCACGGCGGCCGCCAGGCCAACGGCGGCCTGCCCGCCCTCGACGCCCTGCCCGGGGTCGTCGAGGCCGCCGACGGCCTGCCGGTGCTGTTCGACTCGGGGGTGCGCTCCGGTGCCGACGTCGTCAAGGCCCTGGCGCTCGGCGCCACCGCCGTCGGCGTGGGGCGCCCGTACGCCTACGGCCTGGCCCTGGAGGGTACGAACGGCATCGTGCACGTCCTGCGCGCCCTGCTCGCCGAGGCCGACCTGATCATGGCCGTCGACGGCTACCCCACCCTCGCCGACCTCAGGCGCGAGGCGCTGGTCCGGGTCTGAGGCCGCCCGTCCGGGCCTGGCCGGGAGCTCTCCCGACCAGGCCCGGACACCTCTGTCAGCGCAGCGGGCCGGCGAACTCCACCAGCAGCCTGTTGACCGCCTCCGGTTCGTCCACGTGGGCCGGGTGTCCCGCTCCCGGCACCACGGCGGCCCGGGCGAGCGGGCTGAGCGCGGCAGTGGCACCGGCGTGTCCGGACGGCCAGAACTGGCTCTGCTCCCCCGCGACGATCAGCGCCGGGACGGTGATCCTGGCGACCACGTCCCGCCAGTCCTGGCAGGCGTGGTCGAACATCAGCGGGAAGGTGTCCGGGGTGATGTCCCGGACCGCGCCCCTGCCGCCCGCCGCCCGGATCTTCGCGTCGACCTCCTCCTCGCTCTGCCAGGCGCGGCCGTGCCCGGTGCCGAGCACGTTCGCCGGGTCGAGGAGGAACGTCCCCACGTTCTCCATCGTCAGGCCGTAGAAGCCGTTGCCCCAGCCCGGATCGTTGATCATCTTCGGGCTCTGGTCGATCGTGACGATCCCGGCCAGCCGCTCGCAGCCGAAGAGGCTCGCGTACGCCCAGATGTGGGAGGCCCCCATCGACTGACCGACCAGCAGCACGCCGTCCAGGCCGAGGTGCGCCAGCAGTTCCCCCACGTCCTGGCCGCCACGCGACATCCGCAACCCGTACGGCGGGCGGTCCGAACCGCCCGCCCAGCGGCGGTCCAGCGAGACGACGCGGTACCCGGCCCCGCGCAGCGCGCCCCACTGCAGCGCCCAGTCGTCGGCGGGCTGTCCGTAGCCCGAGATCAGGACGACGGGGCGGCCTTCGCCCTCGTCGTAGTAGTGCAGCGAGACATCGTCGGTGGTGACGAAACGCGGCATGGGCCGACCTCCAGATCATGAGCAGGAAGAGGGACAGGAGGCATCCGGTGCCCACCCGTAGGCGCTGTGCACTTGTCGACGGCGGCGGTTCCCGGCACCCGGCCCCCGGTCCGTCAGCCATGGTCCGCAGCGCCGCCGGGAGGGGCTCCGGGAGTGCTCCGGGAGGGGCTCCGGGGCGCGACGGCCCGGCCCGGCCACGACCCGCCGCCGAATCGAGTGTGGGTCACAACCGAGGAGCGCGCCATGCGTCGCGACCGGGCGCCGGGCCCCGGCACCCGGGCCGCCTCCGCGCCGGGCGTTACCGCTTGACAGGGTGCGTAATACTGTAACGCGCATCACCCGGGCGCCGCCGGAGCGGGCAGCCCCGCGGGCCCGGCGGGTCCCTCTCCCAGCAGCTCGGAGCACCACATGCACCCCTTCCTCGACCAGCCGGGGCCGCTCGCCTTCGCGCACCGGGGCGGCGACCTCGGCCACCCCGAGAACTCGCTGGCGGCGTTCGAGGCCGCCGTGGCCCTCGGGTACCGCTACCTGGAGACGGATGTGCACGCCACCCTCGACGGCGTGCTGGTGGCGTTCCACGACTCCCGCCTCGACCGGGTCACCGACCGCACCGGAGCGGTGGCCGAACTGCCCTGGGGCACCGTCAGCCGGGCCCGGATCGGCGGGACCGAGCCGGTCCCGCTGCTGGAGGACCTGCTCGGCACCTTCCCCGCGGCCCGCTTCAACATCGACGTCAAGGCGGCCCCGGCAATCGGGCCGCTGATCGAGGCGGTCCGCCGGACCAACGCCTGGGACCGGGTCTGCGTCGGCGGCTTCTCCGACAGCCGCCTCGCCGCCGTCCGCGCCGCCGCCGGCCCCCGGCTGGCCACCTCGCTCGGCCCGCGCGAGGTGGCCCGGCTGCGGCTGCGCTCACTGGCCGGGCCGCTGCTGCGGGGGCGCGGGGCACCGTTCGCCGGGGTGTGCGCGCAGGTGCCGGAGCGGCACCGGGGCGTGCGGGTCGTCGACCGGGCCTTCGTCCGCGCCGCCCACCGCCTCGGCCTGCAGGTGCACGTCTGGACCGTGGACGATCCCACCCGGATCAGGGCTCTCCTGGACCTCGGTGTGGATGGCATCATGGCCGATCGCATCGACGTCCTGCGGGACGTCCTCGGCGAGCGCGGCTGCTGGACCGACGGCAGCACCGGCTCCGACACCGTGACAGGATCCTCATGACCACCACGGCCCCCCTGCCGGACCACCCGGCGACCGCGACCGACGACCGCGCCCTGCGCCGGATGCAGTTCGGCTGGTACATCAACGACTGGGCCAACGCCGCCTTCTCGGCCACCGTCCTGACGGTGTTCCTCGGGCCGTACCTGACCTCGGTGGCCAAGAACGCCGCCGACGCGGCCGGCGACGTGCACCCGCTCGGCCTCTCGATCCGCGCGGGGTCGTTCTTCCCGTACACGGTCTCCTTCTCCGTGCTGCTCTCCGTCGCGGTGATGCTGCTGACCGGGACGGTCGCCGACCGCACCGGGCGGCACAAGGAGCTGATGTGCGGCTCCGCCTACGTCGGCGCGGTCGCCACGATGGGGATGTTCCTCCTCGACGGCGACCGCTACCTGCTCGGCGGCGCGCTGCTGGTGGTCGCCAACATCGCGTACGCGGTGTCGGTCGCCCTCTCCTACGCCTACCTCCCGGGCCTGGCCGCCCCCGACGAGCGCGACGCGGTCTCCTCCAAGGGCTGGGCGTACGGGTACGCGGGCGGCGGGCTGCTGCTGATCGCCAACCTGGCGCTGTTCGAGGGCCACGACGCGCTCGGCCTGTCCTCCGGGACGGCCGTGCGGATCTGCCTGGCCTCGGCCGGCCTGTGGTGGGCGCTGTTCACCGTCGTCCCGATGCTGCGGCTGCCGTCCCGGGCCGGGGCGGCCCCCGAGCGGGCCGCGGCCGCGGCGGACCGGTCCACCACCGGCAGTCTGCGCGAACTCGGCCGCACCCTGCGCGGCATGCGCCAGTACCCGCTCACGCTGCTCTACCTGGGCGCCTTCCTCTGCTACAACGACGGCATCCAGACCGTCGTCTCCCAGGCCTCGCTCTACGGCAGCGAGGAGCTCGGCATGGACCAGACCTCGCTGGTCATCGCCGTCCTCCTGGTCCAGATCGTCGCGATCGGCGGCGCACTGCTCCTCGGCCGGATAGCCAGCCGCTACGGCGCCAAGCGGACCGTCCTCGGCTCCCTGGTCGGCTGGGTCGTCACCCTGGCCCTCGGGTACCTGATGCCCGCCCACCAGCCCGCCTGGTTCTTCGCGCTGGCCTGCATGATCGGCCTGGTGCTCGGGGGCAGCCAGGCGCTCTCCCGCTCGCTCTTCTCCCACCTCATCCCGGCCGGCCGGGAGGCCGAGTACTTCAGCGTCTACAAGGTCAGCGACCGCGGCACCAGCTGGATGGGCCCGCTGGTCTTCGGCCTCGCCTACCAGATCACCGGCAGCTACCGCTCGGCGATCATCTCCCTGCTGGTGTTCTTCGTGATCGGCTTCGCCGTGCTGGCGAAGGTCCCCGTCCGCCGCGCCATCGAGGCCGTCGGCAACCCCGTCCCGGAACGCCTCTGACGACCCGGTGACGGCGCCGGCCGGGCACCGGCGGGCGGCCGCTCCCATGACTAAGCCATCGACATATCTAAACTGCTGATCTATGGTCGCGGCATGGCAGACCGTCACCTACACGAGCCGACACGGCTCGTACTCACCGCGCTCGCCGACACGCCCCGGCACGGCTACGCGATCCTCCAGGAAGTCCTGACGATCACCGAAGGCCGGACCAGGATGCTCACCGGCACCCTGTACACGGCACTGGACCGCCTGCTCCAGCAGGGCCTCATCCGGATCGACCGGGAAGAGGTCGTGGCCGGGCGCCTGCGCCGCACCTTCGCGCTGACCGAGCACGGCCGGCACACACTGACCGAGGAGACGGAACGGCTGCGCGCCGGCGCGGCCGAGGCCGAGCGCCGGCTCGCCCTCGGCGCCCCTCGGCCCAAGCTCCGCACGAACCGGGGGACAGCATGACCGACTCGCCCGCCTCCGCTCCCGCCCTGCTGCGCCGGCTCCCCCTCACCGGCCTCTACCCGGCCGGGTACCGCGCCGCACACGGCGAGGAGATCACCGCCGTCTTCGCCGAGGCCCTCCAGCGCGCCGACCCCCGCACCGCCCTGCGCGAGTGGGCCGCCCTCGCCGCGCACGCCGTGCGGCTGCGCACCCGGCTCAGCTCCAGCGATCCCGCGGGCCGGATCCTCGCCGGTGCCGCACCGTTCCTGCTGGCCGGCGCGGCCGCCCTGGGCGCGGTCCAGCTGCTGATCGGGCTCCTGCTCGGCGGCTCCGCCACGGACACCGACTGGGCGGTGGGCACCGCGCAGACCGCTCCCTGGGTCCTCGCCCTGGTGTGCGCCGCCCTCGGCCGCTGGGCCCCGGCCCGGGCGCTGGTCCTGGCGGCGGTCGCGACCGGGACCGCCGTCGCCGTGGCGGCGCTGTTCCACCCGACGGCGGCCTTCACCCAGTACTCCGAACTGCTCGGGCTCTGGGCCGTCACGGGTGTCCTGGTGCTGATCGCGCCGCCGGACGCCGTCGACCTCTCCCGACGGGGCCGCTCCTGGGCGGTCGGCTCCGCCGTCGCCATCGCGCTGCCGATGAGCGGCATCGCCCTCTTCTGGATCGGCACCTGGCCCGAGGAGTACCCGAACGTCCTCTTCCCGCCCAGCACCCAGGCCCTGCTCGACGCCTCCACCGCCTGGCCGGTCCTGGTGTTGAGCCTCGTCTACCTCGTGCGCCTCGGGAGGCCGAACACCGACCCCCTGCAGGCCGGCGGCGTCGCACTGGCCGTCCTGCCCTGGACGCTGATGGTCGCCCCGCCGCTCTACCGGAGCACCCCGGTCGACGCCCCCGACCTGCTCCGCAACGCCGGCGTGGTCCTCGCCCTCCTGGCCACGGCCACCGCCGCCGGCATCCTGCGCCGCACCAGCCGGCGCGCCCGCCTCACCGGACCGGTCGGACCGGTCGGACCGCGGGCATCCGACCCGGCGGCCTAGGCCGTCCGGCCGACCGACGGTCAGGGGCGCGGCGGCCCGGCGTGGCGGGGCGCCGGGCCCGCCTCAGGCCGGGCCGTCCGTGTGCAGGAGGTCCCTGGCGCGGGCGGCCAGGCCGTCGGCGCCGCAGTGGGTGGCCAGCTCCAGCCCGCGGGTCAGGGCGGTGCGGGCGGTGGGCGCGGTGCCCAGCGCCTCGCCCAGGTCGACCAGGGCGATCGCGTGCTCGTAGCGGGCGGGTGACCGTTCCAGGTGCCGGACGGCGTCCGTGAGCAACTCGACCGCGCGCGGCCGGTCGTGCACCGCCGCGCTGAGCCGCAGGGTGCTGCCGACGGCCGAGTCCGTCCCGGACTCCCGGGCCCGGCGAACGGCCTCCCCCGCGAGCTCGCGGGCCCGGTCCGGCTGGTCGGGGGCGACCGCGCGCGCCAGGTGCCCGAGCCACGGCGCCCACACCGTGTTGCGCCACCCGCGCGCGTCCAGGGCCGCCCCGGCGGCGGTCAGCGTCGCGGCCGCGCCGGGCGCGTCCCCCCGGGCCAGCAGGAGGCGGCCGTACAGCGTGGGGGCGTCGGGCAGCACCATCACGGTCGGGTACGGCGGGCCGAAGGCGTACCGGTCCGCGAGCTCCAGGGCCTCGGCGACCCGGCCGCGGGCGGCGAGGGTCTCGGCCAGTGCCCCGACCGCGTCCCAGTGCAGCGGGGCCCCCGGGCCGATCCGTGCGGCGAGGCGCAGGGCCCGGCGCAGGTAGTCCTCCGCCTCCGCCAGGGCACCGCAGCGGAAGCGGAGCATGCCGGTCAGCAGGTAGGCGAAGCCGAGGTGGCCGCCGCTCCACCCGGCGACCTCGTACGCGCGGACCGCCTCGGTGAACAGCTCCTCCGCCCGGTCGACCCGGTCGGCGTAGAGGTAGCTGATGCCGAGGATCCCGGGCAGCTCGAACCCCCAGGTGGTGTTGGTCCAGCCGAGGCTGCGGGGCAGCCGGCCGCCCGGCAGCGCGGACTCGGCCAGGGCGATCGCCTCCTCGCGGTCCGCGCCGCGCAGCGTGAGGTCCCAGCAGCGCAGCACGGCCACCGCGTGGTTCAGGCCGTCGCGTTCGAACAGCACCTCGTCCGGAGTCCGCTCGCCGAGGGGTTCGGGGTCGGTGAAGGCCAGGCCGATCGTGCCGAGCGTCCGGTCGAACTCCGCGAGCCGCCGGGAGCGGCCCGGGCCGTCCTCGTCCTCGAACTGGAACGCGGCGAACATGAAGTGGGCGACCTCCAGGCGCAGGCGGCCCGGTCCGGGCCGGGTGCGGGCGGCCTCCTCGGCGCACACCGCGGCGGCCTCGCCGAGCCGGTTGCTGTGGGCGAGGGCCTGGGCGAGCCGGAAGGTCGCGTCCACCCTGAGCTCGGGGCCCAGCCCGTACGGGTCCGCGAGCGCCAGGCGCAGCTGGTTGACCGTGGTCGCCGGGTCGGTGAGCAGTGCCGAGCAGCCGAGTTCGTAGAGCACCGCGGCCCGGTCCTCGTCGGCGGGCGGTTCGCTGATGGCGCGGCGCAGGCAGCGCTGGGCCGCCTCGGGCGCGCCGATCGCCAGGTGCTCGCGGGCGGCCCGGCGCAGCTTGCCGACGATCGCGCCGTCCCCCTCGGGCAGGGTCTCCAGCAGGTGCCGGGATGCCGTCAGCAGACCGAGGCCGGCGTTCTCGGTCTCGACGGCGGCGACCCCGTGCATCCCGGTCCGGATGGCCGGCGGCAGCGACTGGTAGACCGAGGTGGCGATCAGCGGGTGGAGGAACTCCAGCCGGCCCGCCGACGTGCTGGTCAGCACCCCGTGCCCGCGCAGCTCCCGGATCGACTGGGCGGCGGTGTCCGGGCCCTGGGCGCAGATGACGGCGGCGAGCTCCGGGCGGATGTCGGTGCCCAGCATGGACGCGGCCCAGGCGAACCGCAGCGTGGTCGGGCCGAGCTTGCCCAGCCAGTGCCGGAGCGTCATCCCGCGTGCGCCTGCGGCGAGTTCGCGCAGTTGTGCGGTGCTCTCCTCGACCGGGTCGAGCCGCTGGTCGAGCACCTCGCGCAGCAGGGCGGTGGTCTCGTACGGGTTTCCGGCGGTGACCGCCCAGACGTGTCGGCAGAAGGCGTCCTCCGCCTGCGCGCCCAGGGCCGCGCGAACCAGCCGGGCGACCGAGGCCGGCTGGAGTGGCCGCAGTTCGTGCCGCCGGTCGGCCCGGCCGACGAGGCCGCGCTGCAGCGTCAGGGCGTCGTCGGGGAACTCGTCGCGGCAGGCGAGCACGAGCAGGGCGGGCAGCTCCCGTGCGCGCACCGCGAAGCCCGCCAGCCAGCCGAGCGACTCCGGATCGGCCCAGTGCAGGTCGTCGACGATCACGGCCACCGGCGAGTGCCGCTGCACGAGGTGGGTGAGCACGAAGTCCAGGCCGTCCCGCACCCCCTGGGGGTCGAGCTGCCCTGCGGGCGGCAGCAGCCCCACCGCCGGACCGACGATGTCCTCCCACGGCCCGAAGGCCTGCGCCCGCTCCTCCGCGGACAGGGCCGCCAGCACCGGCTGCACCAGCTGGCGCACCACGCGGAACGGCTCGTGGCGCTGCCGCTCCCCGCCCCGGGCGAACAGCACCGTGCACCCCGCGCGCCTCGCCTGCCGCCGCACCTCGGTCAGCACCGCGGTCTTGCCCAGCCCGGCCGTGCCGGTGTAGAGCAGCAGCTCCCCCGTCCCCGCACCGGCGGGCCGGACGAGCGCCTCGACCGCCTGCCCGGCCGACCGGATCTCGGCCTCGCGCTCGTGCAGCGGACAGCCGTCCCTGCCCGCTCCGCCGCCACCCCCCGCCGTGGGCTTGCCTTCGGCCACCGTCGCCTCCAATTCACCGTTCCGCGGCCGTCGTTACCGATCCCGAGGCTACTGCCGATCGGACCGTCCCGGTGCCGGCTTGCCGTTCCCGCCGCCCGTGCGGCAGAGTGCCCGCCCCGGCCGGGCGGCACCGGGGCGGCGGGCCCGGAGCAGCGGTGGAGGAGGGCCTGCGCCGCGCGCCCCGGGCACCCGCCGGCACCCGCCGGGGCGGGGCCGGACGGGAGGGCCGTTCGCCGAGCGGCACGACGGTCTTGTATGGTTCCTGGCGAATCATCCAGAGGGGTGGAGGGACCGGCCCTACGAAGCCCCGGCAACTCCCCGGCCGCATCGGCGCCCGACCACGGGCCCGACCACCGGGATCAGTGCCAACTCCGGTCCGTCGCCAACGTGGCGCCGGACAAGATGAGGAGAATGCGGTGCTCTCTCTGCCGTCCGTCCCCGGGGCCCCACGCGCCCTGTCCCGGCCCGCCCGGGCCGCCGCGCCCGACGCCACCGGCGCGTGGGCGTCCGCGCACACGTCGCGCGGCGGGCCGTTCCCGATGCCCCGCAGCACCTGGCGCCCGGCACCCCGGTCGACGACGACCGCCCCGGCCCGGGGCGCCGCGCCCGCACCCGCCACGCCCACACCCGCCACGCCCGCACCCGCCACGGGCGCCCGAACGCGCTGACCGGACCGGACCCCCGGCACGACCGGCGCCCCACCCGCAGGCCCGCACCCCGGGGACCAGCGGCGGCCGGCCCGCGCCGCGGTCCGCGGCCGCCCGGCTCCCCCGCCGCGACGGCTCCCGGCCCTCCGCGCCCTCCCCCACTCCCCTCCCGCGCCGACGGGCGGCCCGCGACGACGCGGGACGCACCGTGCCCGGCACACCGCCGACGGCGCCGCGCGCCGGTGCCCCCGGCTGCCCACACGCAGTCGGCCGGCCACCGCGCGCTTCACGGAAAGAGACTCGGTACTACCCATGGACAACACCAGCGGCGTCGGCGTCCTCGACAAGGCCACTCTGGTGCTGAGCGCACTGGAGTCGGGCCCCGCCACGTTGGCGGGTCTCGTCGCCGCCACCGGTCTGGCGCGGCCCACGGCCCACCGGCTCGCCGTCGCACTCGAACACCACCGACTGGTCACCAGGGACATGCAGGGCCGGTTCATCCTCGGCCCCCGTCTCTCCGAACTCTCCGCCGCGGCGGGCGAGGACCGGCTGCTCGCCACCGCGGGCCCGGTCCTGACCCACCTGCGCGACGTCACCGGCGAGAGCGCACAGCTCTACCGCCGGCAGGGCGAGGTACGGATCTGCGTCGCCGCCGCCGAGCGGCTCTCCGGTCTGCGGGACACCGTCCCGGTCGGCACCACCCTGCCGATGAAGGCCGGCTCCGCCGCCCAGGTCCTGCTCGCGTGGGAGGAGCCCGAGCGCCTCCACCGCGGCCTGCAGGGCGCCCGCTTCACCGCCACCGCCCTCAGCGGTGTCCGGCGCCGCGGCTGGGCGCAGTCGATCGGCGAGCGCGAACTGGGCGTGGCCTCCGTCTGCGCACCCGTCCGCGGCCCCTCCAACCGCGTGGTCGCCGCCGTCTCCGTCTCCGGCCCGATCGAGCGCCTGACCCGGCACCCCGGGCCGCTGCACGCCCAGGCGGTCATCGAAGCGGCCCACCACCTGAGCGAGGCGCTCCGCCGGGCGTGACCACCGGGCGCCGTACGGCGTTCGTACGGCGTCCGCCCCCCGGCCCGGGCGCGGGGTGACCGACGGCGCCCCCGGGTGGAAACGGGCGGTATGCGAGCATATCCGCCATGTTCAGCACATCCCCGCCCGACCAGGGCACCGGCTCCCCCGCCGATCCGCGCCGCCGCCTCCTGCTGGAACTCGGCGCGGGCCTGTTGAGCGGAGGCCTGCCCGTCCACGACGTGGAGGAGGAACTGCGCGGGCTCGGCCGGGCCCTGGGAGCACCCGACGTCCGGGTCGCCGCCCTGACCACCGGGCTGTTCGTCGCGCTGAGCGCGGACGAGGCCGCCGCCTTCGAACCGGTCGGCGCCGCCCTGCGGTTCGAGCAGACCGCCGACCTCCTCGACGTGGTGCACCGGCTGCGCACGGGCGGTCTCGACGGGCACCGGGCGCTGCGCGACCTGGACGCGATCCGCCGGGCGCCCGCCCGCTGGCCCACCTGGGTCGCGGACCTCGGGATGCTGCCGGTCGGCGTGGGGCTCTGCCTCTACCTGCAACCGGTGACGGCGAACGTCCTCGCCTCCGCGGTCGGCTCACTGCTCGTGGTGGGCCTCACCATGACGGCCCGCCGGCTGCCGCAGCTGCGGCCGCTGCTGCCGGTCACCGCCGGCTTCCTCGTCTCCGTCCTCGTCCTCGGGGCCGCCCGGGCCGGGCTGCTGGAGGGACCGCTGCGCACGATCGTCGCCACCCTGGCGATCCTGCTGCCGGGCGGCCTCCTGGTGACCGGGCTGTCGGAGATCGCCGCGGGCGCGGCCAGCGCGGGTACGGCCCGGCTGATGTCCGGCGCGGTCCAGCTCGCGCTCTTCCTCACCGGCGTGGTGGCCGCCGCCACCGCCACCGGCGTGCCCGCCTCCGCCCTGGCCAACACCCAGGTGGCCACGCCCGGCCGGTGGCTGGTGTGCCTGGGGCTGGCCCTCGCGGTGGCCGGCGTCGTGGTCAACGTCAACACCCCGCCGCCCGCCATCCCCTGGATCGTCGCGGTGATCGCGGTGACCGCCGCCGTCCAGGTCACGGTGACCTCCACCAACGGCGCGGCGATCGGCGGCCTGGCCGGGGCCGTCACCGCCGCGGCGGCAGCCACCGTCGCGCACTGGCTGCGGCGCGGCTCGTCCTGGCAGGTGCTCTACCTGCCCGCCTTCTGGATCGTGGTGCCCGGCTCCTTCGGCCTGCTCAACACCGCGCAGATCGAGGTGGGCAACGGGGCGCAGGCCGTACTCACCGCGGTGTCGGCCCTGTTCGGCGTCTCGGTCGGCACCCTGATCGGCTCGGTGATCAGCCGGGTGCCGCGCCCGACGGCCGCCCTGCCGCGGCGACGGCCCTGAGTCCGGCGGGCGCCGCCGGCACCGCGGGTGCCGCGAGCACGGCGGGCCCGCCGCTCCCTCACGAGCCGGCGGTGGCCGCCTCCAGGGTGGTCGCCATGACCGGGCTGGTGAAGGTGTTCGTCGCGTCCCCCGTGGAGGGGTGGTAGGAGCCCCACTTGAGGTAGTTGCGGTCGCCGTCCCAGGTGGTGCCCTTGAAGGTGCCCGAGCCGGTGGTGAAGGTCTGCTTCACGCCGTCGAACCAGAAGTCGATGGTGCCGTCGGTGCGGCCCAGGCGGATCTTCAGCGCGTAGGAGTGCCACGTGTTGTTGGCGGTCGGCGCGGTCCAGAGCGTGTGCGCGACGTGCTCGGTGTCCCACTCCTGGAGGCGGATGCGCCCGGTCGTCGCGTCGATCTCGATCGGGTGGTTCGCCGTGTCGGTGCTCGGCGAGCACTTGAGCTGGAAGACGTAGCGGCTGTTCGCGTCCTTGATGTCCACCTTCGACGACCAGCCGAGGTAGAAGGTGTCGCCCTGCTTCAGGTCGGGGCCGACCGTCTCGCAGCGCTCCTCGCCCGCGGCCTGGAACGCCCGCCAGACACTGCCCTTGGCGGAGTCCTTGACGACGCCGAAGCCGCCCGCCGCGCACTGCACGGCGTTGAAGGAGGACGGGCCCTTGCCGGTGCTCGGGGTCCACAGGACCTTGCCCGGCACGGCGGCGGAGCTGCTGGCGGTGACTGCGCCGCAGGAGATCGCGAGCGTGGTGAGGGCCACGACGCCGACGGTGGTCCTGCGGCGGTGGGACAGAGGGGACATGCCTCTCCCTGGGTCGATGGTCGATGAGTGGCCGGAACGGACACCGTCCGGGCCGATCGGCCCGGACGTACGGATCGATTCGACCACCTGACGAACCGTCGGGCCAAGCAGACCGACCGGCAGAGGCCCTTTCGGGCAACTCCACCGGTCGGCTGCGGGCACCGCTGCGGGGGCTCCCGGGCGGACTGTCCGGGGCAGGGGGTTCCGGGCGGGGGTGCCGCCGCAGGGCCTGCCGCCGCTACCGGGTGTGCCGCTGCGCCCCGCCCGTGTCCCCCGGGTCCTCGGCGCCCGCGTCGTAGGAGGAGGTGCCCTCGTCCAGCAGCGGCTCCTGCGTCTTGAGGTGCGCGGGGGCCAGCGCTCGCAGCACGTGGTAGCCGGTGATGACGACCAGGGTGCCCAGCGCGATGCCGCTGAGGCTGAAGGTGTCGGTGAACTTCATGGTGACGTTGCCGATGCCGATGATGATGCCCGCGGCGGCCGGCACCAGGTTCAGCGGGTTGCGCAGGTCCACGTCGGACTTCATCCAGATCTGCGCGCCGAGCAGGCCGATCATGCCGTACAGGATGACGGTGATACCGCCGAGCACCCCGCCGGGGATCGCGGCCACGACGGCGCCGAACTTCGGGCAGATGCCGAACAGCAGCGCGAAGCCGGCCGCGGCCCAGTAGGCGGCGGTGGAGTACACGCGGGTGGCGGCCATGACGCCGATGTTCTCGGAGTACGTGGTGTTCGGCGGGCCGCCGAGCGCGGTGGAGAGGACGGAGCCGACGCCGTCCGCGGAGATCGCGATGCCGAGCTTGTCGTCCAGGTTCTGACCGGTCATCTCGCCCACGGCCTTGACGTGTCCGGCGTTCTCCGCGACCAGCGCGATCACCACGGGCAGGGCGACCAGGATCGCGGACCACTGGAACGACGGGCCGTGGAAGTCGGGCAGGCCGACCCAGTCCGCCGTGCCGACGCCCGACAGGTCCAGGCGCCAGTGGTCGGTGAGGTGCCCGCTCGCGTCCACCGAGTGGATCCTCCCGAAGATCCGGTCGAACAGCCAGGAGATCCCGTAGCCGAAGACCAGCCCGAGGAAGATCGCCACGCGCGACCAGAAGCCGCGCAGGCACACCACGGCCAGCCCGGTGAACATCATCACCAGCAGCGCCGTCCACTGGTCCTGCGGCCAGTAGGTCGAGGCGGTGACGGGCGCGAGGTTGAAGCCGATCAGCATGACGACCGCGCCGGTGACGATCGGGGGCATCGCGGCGTGGATGATCCGCGCCCCGAACCACTGGACCGCCAGGCCCACCAGGAACAGCGCCACACCCACCACCAGCACGGCGCCGGTGACCGTCGCGCTGGTGCCGCCCTGGGCCCGGATCACGGCGGCCACCCCGACGAAGGACAGCGAGCAGCCGAGGTAGCTGGGCACCCGGCCGCGGGTCGCCAGCAGGAAGATGACGGTCGCCACGCCGGACATCATGATCGCCAGGTTGGGGTCGAGCCCCATCAGCACGGGCGCCACGAATGTTGACCCGGCGAATGCATGACGAGTGCCGACTATTGCCAACAGGCTTGATCGAGAGGCTCGTTGTGAACGTCCGCCTGCGAATGCGTCGTGCGGTGATCTACATCCGGGTGAGTGTGGCTCGGGAGGAGATGATCAGTCCGGAGTTGCAGGAGCATCAGTGTCGGGGGCTGGTGGACCGGGAGAGGCTGATGCTGGTGCGGGCTCCGCTGATGGATCTGGGGAAGTCGGGGCGGAGGTTCAGTGACCGGCAGATCGCGGAGATCATCGCCATGGCGGAGCGTGGTGAGTTCGAGGTCCTGGTGTTGTGGGTGTGGTCACGGTTCGGTCGCAACACGCTGGAGTCGTTGCAGAACTTGGACCGGTTGACGGAGCTGGGTATCGAGGTGCGTGCGGCGAAGGAGGACTTCGACGGGCGGACGGTGATCGGCAGGTTCGCGATCCGGCAGATGCTGAACATCGCCGAGTTGTTCTCGGACCAGTTGTCGGAGACGTGGAAGGAGACGATCGCCCGTCGGCAGCGCAAGGGCCTGCCGCACGGGAATCAGGGGCGTTTCGGGTACTACCGGTGCGAGACGTGCCCGCCGAAGGAGCGGGGTGTGCCGTTGGAGACGTGTCCGAGGTGCAAGGAAGGGGTGCTGAAGGTCGACCAGGCCCTGCTGGGGCCGCGGTTGTGGGACGCGTACGAGCGGGTTGCCGGCGGGGGGAACACCGTGGCGATCACGCACGAGTGGTACCGGGACGGAATCACCGATCCGGTGACCGGGAAGCCAGTGACGCCGGCACACCTGTACGACATCCTCGACTCCGGCTTCGGGCTGGGGTTCGTGCGCTACCGGCTGCCCGATCAGCTGCATGTGGTGGCGCCGGACAAGAACGGGGTGCCGCGCAAGCGGCGCAACCGCTCCAGGCGGCCGGAGCAGTTCGGCCTGTACCTGCCCGGCCAGCACGAGCCGGTGACAGGCGACCGGGCGGTGGCGGAGCGGCTGTGGGATCGGTATACCGCGCGGCGGGGCACGACGCCGAAGCGGGCGACGGTCGATGACCGGCATGTGCCACGGTACTCGGTGAGCGGGCGGATGCGGTGCCCATACTGCCGCGGCGGGATGCAGCCGCTACTGCGGGCGAGGAAGGTACGTCGGCCCGAGGTGAACGGGCGGCCGCATCCGTTCGACGTGACATGGCGGTGCCGCAACCAGGCCGAGCTCGGCAGCTGCCCGGAGGGCGGCTACGGCAACCTGGAGCACATCGAGACCCGCCTGGTTGCGTGGCTCCGCGAGCAGGCCGACGCGCCCGGATCCGTGCACGACGATGCCGTCGCCGAGACCAAGACGGGTCTCGTAGCCCGGGAGGAGGAGGTGCGGGCGGAACTCGCGGACCTGATCGTTCAGGAGGACGCGACCGCCGACGCCGTGGCAGCGCGGGTGATCGATCACCAGGCCGCGCAGCGCAAGAAGGAACGCATCGACAAGCGCCGCACCGAGCTCACCACCGAACTGGCGGAGCTGGAAGCGTGGCTGGCGAAGGTACTGCGGCACCCGGGTGCCGCGGCGATCAAGTCGACCCTTGAGGCCTGGGACGACGCCACGCCGGCGCGGCGCAACGCCATGGTCAAAGACATGGTCCGGCACATCGCCGTCCGCAAGGGCCGCGGTCTGCCCCTGGATGCCAAGTACGAGATCACCGCCACCTGGGAACCACTCCGGCAGCCCTGACAGCCCTGGGTGCGGCCGTTACAGAGAGCGGCTGGAACGGCCGGCTGGGTGCCGGTGGCTATGTCTGGGACGAGAGCTCGTTCCGGGCACAGCCACTGTGGTTGCCCTAACCGTCTGGCTTCGCATCTGCTCGACCCGACAGGTCCTCACGTCTGGACGGAGAGCATCGGGGGCTCCGATAGGAGAACGTGCCGAGTACTCCCAGCTTGTCGTACCAGTGCGCCACACTGTGCAGATGAGCTTGGAGGACGAATCACCGGGTGCCGTGATTGCCAACCATCGTCCGCCGACGTCGAGCATCGAGAAGGCCCTCTTCGGCACCGCGCTCACGTGCGGCATGCCCTCGCGCGACGAGCCGCTCGACCGGCGTCACCCGGGCACCGGCAAGCCCATCCTTTCCAGCCGAGTCGCCCATATCCATGCGCGAAGCGAGGGCGGGCCGCGGTGGAACGGCACCATGAGCGAGGCAGACAACCGCAGTTACGAAAACCTGATCTTGATGTGTGAGCGCCACGCTTCGGACATCGACATTCTGCCCCACCTCTACCCGCCCGGGGAACGACCTTCACCCGCCTGCTGGGGCGGTGCTCGCTGCCCGTCCGGCACGACGTCCTGCAGATCTCCTGCTACATGCCCCACTTCCCGCGCAAACCCACGGCCGACACCCCTGCGGCTCCCCTCCTGGCGGTTGCCCAACTCGGTTACCTGCCCGAACACATCCCCCAGCGCATCCCCGGCGACTGGGTCCGGGTCCTGTTCGAACATAACGCCCAGCCGTCCCTGCGGTCCTGCCAGAACAAGCGGTTCCGACGCTCGGTCTCCCTTCAACTCGTCCAGGCCGCCACCGCTGGACCTGGGAAGAGGCGGCCAAGTTCTGCGGAATCCCCTCCGGCTGGCTCCGCCGGAACGCACTCCTGCTCTCCGCCACCGCCTACCAGCAGCACGGCCAGGGAATCCGTCGGCGCCACACCCGTCCGTGGAACGCGCAAGCACCCTATCTCCAGGGTGGCCCCATTCGGCAGGACCAGCGAGTCAGGGTTGAGTCGCCAGGTAGTGCGTACAGAGGGAGCTGTGGGGCTGACGACAACGGCGGCTCTGGTACCCCCGGCCGGAGCCAGGGACGCCCGGAACCGGCCAGTGCGGTTCCGGGCGCTGGCCCGTTGAGGGTGCGAGCTACTTCTTGGACCGACGCTTGAAACTCCGCATCGCGGCTGTCACTCCGGCGACGATGGCGGTCGCCACGAGCTCGGCGGGGAGCTGGGTCAGGAGCCCGTTGTACACGAGAGCAAGGGCATCGTGCATGGGTGGAATGCCTCCGTGAGCGGTGTTGACGGCGGAAGCACCACTCTGGATCCGGGATCTGACCCCCAGAACGTTCGGCGACGATCACCGACATCTTCGGATGCGGCTCCACAACTTTGGACAACCTGGCAAGCTAGCCGGACAAAGCTGGACGGTTCTGGACGGTAGGTGGAGCTGATGGGGAGATCGGGGAAGAACAAGCGGCCAGCGCTGCCGGATGGGCCGCTGAAGACGCTGAACGACGCGCTGCGCGATCTTCACCTCAAGGCGGGCCAGCCCTCGCTTGCTGAGATGGCTCGTGCCATCGCGGGCGGCCCATCGCGTAGCAGCCTGCACGATGCCCTCACGAGCTCCAACCTGCCGAAGCGGGACACCATCGACGCCTTGGTCGGGGTGCTGGTCCCACGCGTACGTGGCCTTGACGCCGACGAGGCGTTCGATCGCTTCAACCAGCTCTGGTTGGCGGCCGCGCTGGCCGTCGATGCACCAAGCAGCGACGGCGACCACCCGCGGGAGGATCAGTCCGGCGGGCGTGAAGGCGAGTCGGCTCGTCGCTCGCACGTTGAACTGACGCCGCTGCCGGAAGTCCAAGCACTGGCCACGCACCTGAGCTCTGCCATTCACCAGCTGGAGCTCACTGCTGCGGAGTTTGCCAGGCGCGTCAAGTTGAGCCCCACCGTGGTGACGGGCTACCTCAGTGGCGAGCGGATTCCGCCGCAGGGCTTTACCGATGTCGTCTTGTCGAGCGTCACGGAAGTAGAAGGCGAGAGCGCGGCTGCGCGGCTTCGCCCGGAGCTCGACCGCCTACGCATCGAGGCGATTCGGGCGCGTTATGCCAGCGAGGATATCGGCCGGATGCGGGCCCGCCTGGAGCAAGCTGATTCGGACACGCGCCAGGAGCTTGAGATCGTTATCAAGATCCTGGAGGGATCGCCCGAATCTTGGCCGGATCGGGTGGTGGCCGTCCTCGATCTCCAGCGCTTCTCGGCCCTCACGGATCGCGAGCAGCAGATCTGGCGGGAAGCGCTGTACGAAGCCGTGAGGCAGACCCTGGCGCAAGCCAACATTGATCCAGGCCAGGCCATGCTGAAAGACCGCGGCGACGGCCTCGTCATCCTCTTCGGTCCATCCGTACCAGCCAACGACCTCGTCACCTATTGGCTGAGCCACTTCTGGTTTGGACTGAGCGCGGTCAACGCCAATCTGGCCCGGCCGGTGCTGGTGCGCATGGCCTTGATGCAAGGCGCCGCGGGAACCGACTCCCACGGCGGGTACGGACCCGCCGTGGTGCAGGCCCATCGCCTCATTGAGTCTCGGGATCTGCGCGATCTCCTCCGGCAACGTCACGGCGAGCTGGCAGTGGCGATCCCGGATGACCTCTACCAGCTCATCGGCCAGGCCAGCCCGTACAGCGCCGCGCAGGCGCGTCTGTACGCAAAGGTCGACCTGCAGCTCAAGGACGGATCGACGACCGCCTGGGTTCGCGCCTTCGAGCCCCTTGGACCGCGTAGCTGAAGCCACACCGGCGTCATGGCTGCCGGCCCGGCGGCGTGAGGTCGCAGCTCGCTCGTCCGGTGGCCAGGTCCCGGCCGACGTCCGGCCGGGGCCGAAGGTGAGGCAGGATCGCCTACCCGGCTTGCAGGACGGCGATCAGCTCTCACCAGGGGCAGACCTTCACCTGGTTGCCGTTGGTGCCCACGTCGATGTTGGCATCTCCGACGCCGATCTCGACGCACATCTTGTTGCTGTTCCACGGGCCGTAGTACCAGCTTGGGCCGTCGAGCACGGTGGCGGCGGTGGTCGACGCGAGGCCGGTCTCCGAAGGCCAGTAATTGATGTACTGAGTGTTCCCGCTGTTGTCGTACCCGATGTGGTTTGCCCACATCCAGCAGTAGTTGTTGGCGTTCCCCGCCTGCTGCCAGATGTGCGGCGTCACGATGTTACTGGTGTAGGTCAGGTAGGCGTAGCAGCCGGAGCCGGCGGGGCCGATCTGGGTGGGCCAGATGTTGAGGCCGGTTGCCGCCACTGCCGACGGCGCGTTGACCAGCACCAGACTGCTCGCAATCATCGCACCGACCACAGCAGCGCGGGTCACGCGCTGTCCCCAGTTCCACTTCATCGGGGCGTCCCTTCGTTTGGACATGGCAGGAGAGCCCGAAGCCCCCGTTGGCTACTGGCGGAGACTAGAAGCGAGCAGAGCCTGAGGGAGACCAATATCGGCCAACTGAAGGGGAGTTGAGGCCACAGGATGGCGGCAGTCCTGACCCTAAAGGCGCGTGGATTTGCTTCGCTTGGGCCTCTCGGCGCGGGTCAACCCATCGCCTTGCGTGGATCGCACTGGACCGTGACCTCGTGGCGGCTCGACCGCCAGTCGCAGCCGAATCATGGTTCGGTTGCCGGGGCCTGGAGGAGCGGGTTGGGGTGGCGCGCGCCCGGCGACCAGAAACGTTGCCGCTGGTAGTTCAATCCGCCTTATGCAATCACCCGTGTGGGCGCACGCGCTGTTCGATTTTCGGTAGCTACCATCCAAGTCCTGGCTTCCTGCAATTGCAGCTGTAATTGCAGGAACCTTCTGACCTGCAGCTTTATGCGGGCTGGCAGGTGGGTCCGAAAAACTCCTGGTCGTACGAACGGAAGGCGGAATTGACATGACCGCATACAAGAACGGCGCGCCGGCAGGTGGCATTGCCACCACCTGGATCAAGGCGCAGGCGAGCAACCTCAACGGCCAGTGCGTGGAGCTTGGTGCGCTGGCGACTGGGGGTGTGGCGATGCGTAACAGCACCGACCCGACCGGTCCGGCGCTGGTCTTCACCGACGCCGAGATGCGGGCTTTTCTGGCCGGAGCTCGCGCTGGTGAATTCGATCATCTGATCTCACAGTAACCCGCTCGTTCGATAATTTGACAAGGGCATCGCGCGGCCCTCCAGTGTGGAAGACTTGCCTTCTCTTGACTTCCTAGGGAGGGCCCGCGTGATCCCCGAATTCGGTGATCAGTTTGACGCCGATAATCTCATCGCTTTTCGTCGGCCGAGTGCCGATCCGGAGCAGAACCCCACGGCCGCCGGCCTGCTCCTCGGCTTGCAGCTGAAGGCGCTCCGCAGCGGGAGGACGCTGAAGAAGGTTGTCGAGGGGATCGACAACCGGCTGTCCCAGGCCAAGCTCAGCCGGTTGGAGAACGGTGAGAGCCCGCCGAAGCCCGACGACATCCGGGCCCTGCTGCGCTTCTACAAGGCTGAGCCCCAGATCGCTGAGGTGGTTGAGGAGTTGGCTCGCCATGCCGCCCAGCCGAACTGGCTGCACTCTTACCGTGATGTGCTCAGCAGTTGGGTCGAGCGGCTGATGGCCTTGGAGTCGGCGGCCATCAAGCTGATCACCTACGAGGCCAAGATCGTCCCCGGCCTGATCCAGACCCAGGACTACTCGCGGGCGATCTTCCGCTTAGAGCTACCGAGCGGCCAGGCTCACCGGCTGGACCGGTACCTCTCCCTGCGCGGGGAGCGGCAGGAGCGGTTCCTGGTGTCGCCGCCACGCTCTGTCTTCCTTCTGGAGCACAGCACGCTCTACCGCAAGGTGGGCTCACCGCGGGTCATGGTCGACCAGCTCCAGCGGCTGATCGACCTCACCAGCACGCGCGGCTTCGGCGTGCGGATCATCACCCTCGACCACTTCCTCGCCTCCTCCGTTTCGTCGCTGACGCACCTCGACTTCGGCCGGTCGGGCCTGCCCGAGCTGATCTACAACGAGCGGCTGCGGGGCGCCGACTACTGCACCCCCACCGCGGATGAGCGGCCAGGGCCGGACGAGGACCACAAGGTGTCCGAGATGGAGGAGTACAAGCAGCTCCTGTGGCAGCTCGTGGCCGTGGGGACCGAGCGCCAGGAGAGCCGTGAGCTGCTGCTCGAAGCCAAGGAGCACTTCGAAGCGCAGCTCTGATCCGCGGCGCCGGCCCGTGGTCCGGTTACGGGACCAGGGCCAGGCCGCCGAACTCGATCCATTCCCTGGTGCGTTGGCGGGGCAAAACCTCGGAGTCAGGCCGCCAGTCGGTGACGTCCAGGAGCCCGGGGGGCTGGATATCGAGTCCGTCGAAGTAGGTGCGGACCTCCTCCTCGGTCCGCACCCGGCCCCAGTTGTTGTTCGTCTGCTCGGCCATGAGGCGAGTGACGCCGTCGCGCACGGCCTTGTCCTCGCTCACGAGCTGGCAGATGACGACCACGCTGCCGGACGCCAGGAGCTTGATCGTCTCGCGCAGCAGGCGGGCCGGCTCAGGATCCGGCACGCAGTGAAGGACCGAGACGAACAGGGCGGCCACCGGCTGCTCGAAGTCGATGAAGCCGTCTACCTTGGGGTGGGACCGGATCGCCTCCGGGTTGGTCATATCGGCAGCGACGATGGCGACGTCATCGTTCTCGTCCAGTAAGAACCGGCCCTGGCTCAGCACCACCGGGTCGTTGTCGACGTAGATCACCTTGGTACCGCGGTGAATCCGCTGGGCGACCTGGTGCACGTTGTCCTGGGTCGGCAGACCCGACCCGTGGTCGATGAACTGGCGGATCCCATAATCAGCAGCGATGTGCCGGACGACCCGGCGCAGGAAGGCGCGGTTGTTGATCGCCAGCTCGCGCGAACTCGGGGCGGTGCGCAGCAGGTCCTGGACGGCGAGCCGGTCGGAGAGGAAATTGTTAGTGCCGCCTAGGAGGAAGTCGTACATCCTGGCGGCACTTGGTACTGAAAGATCGATCTTGTCCTGTACTGGATCTTCATCCACGGGCACCCCTCCGCGTTCGGACAACCCCGGGCTCCTCCAGGGCAGATGATCCACCTCATGGTAGGGGCGCACTGCAAAGCCCACCACTACACAGACGGGTGAAGTGGCGCGGGCTGGCGCACGGGTGGCGAACGTGGGGGCGAGGTCCGGTGGGCGCGCCGACCGACCAGCACCGAGCCGGCTACGGGCAGGTGCCATTGACCTCCGGGGTGTCAACTCGCAGGAGCCGCTGGGCCATCAGCAGATCCGCCCGGGCTTGGGGCGGCTCGATTCCCATGAGGGCGGCGGCCTTCTCGACCGGCAGGCCCAGGTGGTCGAGCAGCGCCGCGTCGGCGTTGTCGGCCGGCAGAGCGCGGTGCAGGTGGTCGGACAGCTGGTCGGACGCATCGAAGCACGCGGCGGTCACTGTGGCCCGCAGGATGCGCCAGGCGTACGCCGCAGGATTCCGCTGCTGCAGCACCACGCCCCACTGCCGCTCGGTGAACCGCAGGGCCACCTCGACGGCCTCGCGGCTCAAGCCGGGGTCGAATAGCCGGGCCTGCGCGTAGCGGTGGTACCCATCCGTCTGCATCAGCACGAACGCGGCGAAGCCACTGCGATACGTCTTGCCGCGGATGGCGGCTGATGCTGCCGCTGCGCCTTGGTTGGTTACCACAGGACGTCCTCGTCAACTCGCGGGTGCCCACGTACAGGTGTCTCGTTGCCGGCTCGGCTGACGACGGGCTCGCCCCGCCGGGGTGCGGCAGGGCGAGCTGCGGTGGTCAGGCGTGCTGCGGACGTGGCCGGCCTGGAGGACTAGCGCCGGTACGAACGAACGACGACGGCTACGAGGCCTTGGACGTAGGACATCAACGCCACGACGAGGTAGACCCGCCCCGGGTCCACGGCGGCACGGCCGCGCAGGAGAGCAGCGGCCAGGAGCACCGGCAGCGCCGCCAGGGCGGCCAAGCCGATCGCTCGCGAAACCGGCATATGCAATCGCACCGGCCGGGACGTGGCGCTGCTACGTTGGGGGTCCCTCGGGGCACGCTGCGCGCGCCCTCGGGAGGGCTGATCTGGCATTGGTGGCAACCTCTCTGGATTGGCCCTGCGCCCTGGGCAGTGTTGGCTCACTGTCCAGGGCAACCCCGTTCTGGGGGCGTGCGCACCACGGTAGCTCCCGCGACAGGACAAATTGGCCCCCAACTGCCCTGGTGCAAAACCATTTTGAGCGATCCGCCGAGCCGAACTGGTGTGCTCAAAAACCGTTCATAGGATCGGTCGGGAACGGTCGGAAAGAGCCCTTGTTCGGGTGGGAGTGGTGAGGGATTGAAGTCAGCACCTGTAGGGCTCTGGCGCAAGCCGCTGACAGAGAGGCCGACGGCCGGCGGCTGCCGATCTGCCTGTGGCCGTTTGCCTCTGCCGCCTTGGCACCGTTCCGGCCCAAGCTGCTCCGCCGCCCCCACCCCCAGCTTGATCCACGTCGTTACCTATGAGGGCCACCGCCGGGCGATGACGACACCTGGGCGACGGGCGGTGCAGCGAACCGGGACACGTACGGCTACTGGCGCACCCGGCTGTGTGGCATGGCCTGCCTGCGGATGGCCCTGTTCGCCCGCGATGGCCAGGCGCCCACCCTGTTCGAGCTGCTGGACGGCTGCCGCGCCTACGGGGGCTACGTCCAGTGGCCAGAGGGTGATGTCGACGGCTTGTACTACCAGCCGTTAACGGCGCACGCCGCCGCCCATCACGGCCTTGCATCAGAGATCATCACGGTCCTGACCCCGGACTGGCTCATCGCGCCGAGCTCGACCAGGGCCACCCGGTGATCGCCTCCGTCCACAAGGAGATCCGCCGTCCCGACCGGCCAACCTCCGGCTGCGGTGGGCACTTAGTCCTCGCCACCAGCCACCAGGACGGCGCTGTGGCGTTCCGCAACCTGTCCGGCCACGCCGCTGACTCCCAGGGGGCGGTCATGCTGCTCGACCACTTCGACACCTTTGCCGCCAGGCGAGGGATCTCACGTCCAGAGTCGGGTCGATGGCGCGATGGCAGGTGCTCTGTTTCCAGTTCCCCGACCCTAGTTAGATAAATACCTTCGCGGACAAAGCTGGCGTGTGCAGGAAATCGTCGACTGGCCTACCGCTTTGGCATGTTTGAATTTAGTCCGATTGTTGGCGGCGATCGCCTCGCCGCAGTAAGTCTTCGACAATCGAGCCAAGTTGCAATCCCGCGCCCAATCTTGCACAGTTTGCCGAGCAATAGAATTGGCCAGCTTCTTCGACCCCGTGTCCAGTAACCTTTACCGTGCAGTGCTCGCACTGGGGTGCCAGCTTGAAGATGGCGCACTCAAAACTATCGAAAGTGTAGACATCTCCACTTGCAGTGTGAATTTCAAATGCATAATATTGAGCATTCTCGCAAACATCGCATTTCTTGGCGTGGGTTTGCGTTGGAGGTGCGGCCAGATCCTCAGGCTCTCCGGACTCGCGGTGTCGCTGACTCCACGCTGCAAGACTTCCTGCAGCGATGCAGCTACCGCCAACGATGAGGCCGGCCATTTCGAGGAGCGGGCTCATGGCCCTTCGCCCATGGCCGCAAGTCCGACGGCAGATAGTGCGCCAGTGATACTCAAAACCAAAAGTAGCATGCATTCCCATATGTCATTATCCGTTGCCGGATATGGGTGTACATCATGAAACGGGAGCACCCTGGCGTAAAGTAGGGCGCCGAAGATACCGACAGTGAATGACCCTGCCTGGATTAGCCCTCTGGCTACATGTCTCTTGGTCCTTGAAGTGATCAGATCTACATTTCCTGCAACCAGTAGAACTAGGCCTGCCAGAACGGCTTCGCCGCTAGCGATGAGGCTCCGGACGTCGTGATTCTTCTCGGGCTCCGTGATGCCAGGTGCTGAGATGGCCAACAGGGTAACGACCGCACTGGCGATAAACCAGACAGTCATTCGAAGGGCTGGCTTGATTTGATCCTCGCCCACCCCCAATGTATTTGCCGCGCGCCGTCCGAGGCGACTTGCGAAATCTTTGGCTTTTGCTCGAACTCCCATAGTGGTCCAATCGTGCGGGCGGCTATCCGTCCTTGACTGCTGGACGTCTAGCAGCGCGGATGTCGCGGGCGTCCCGGGTGGCCCAACGGTCGTGCTGTCAGGTGCCCGGCAGCTTCGCCACCAGACCGTCCATCGTTTCCTGGGTGCTCACCTCCTGCGCCCCGAGCAGGTCCGGACTGCTGGCCGGCAGGGGCCGACAGACGTGCTTCAGGTTCCACGTTCCGATGATCGCGCTCACGGTGCTCCTGGCAGGAGTCGTTGGCCAGCGTGCTCGCCGACTCTTCCCAGCCGTTATCCCCTGGCCAGGTGCCGAGGTCCGGTGACTCGCCGGGCACCGACCTTCTCGTTCACTCGCACGTAGGCGTCACCTGTTGCCCCTGCGCTCGTTACGCCGGACGATCACGCCCCTCTTCGTCCTTGGAGAAGCCGCCCGTGCGCATGCGCTCTCTTCTGGCCGCAGCCGTCGCCGCTGTCGCCTCTGCTGCCCTTGTAGCCGTTCCGGCCCAGGCCGCCCCGGTGCCGCACCGAGCGGCCGACCAGACCATCACCATCACGCTGTCCGAGGCCATCGACAACCTGGCGGTGGCAGATGAAGATCGGACCGGGTACGAGCGAACGAAGTTCCGGCACTGGATCGACGCCGACAAGAACGGCTGTAACACCCGCAAAGAGGTGATCATCGAGGAGGCTGTCGAGGCTCCCGAGATCGGTCCCGGCTGCTCCTTGATCGGCGGCAGCTGGTACTCGGCCTACGACGGCGTGACGGTCACCGACCCGGCTCGGCTCGATGTTGATCACGTGGTGCCCTTGGCAGAAGCCTGGGACTCTGGGGCCTCGGCTTGGTCGCCGCTGGAGCGCGAGCGCTACGCCAACGACTTGGACGAGCCGCGGGCCCTGATTGCCGTAACCGGCCGATCGAACCGCCAGAAGTCCGACAAGGACGTCAGTGACTGGTTGCCGATGCCCAGCGACCAGTGCACCTACATCACCGACTGGACCGTGGTGAAGACGCGCTGGGGGCTCAGCATCGACCAGCGGGAGCAGGACACCCTGCAGCAGCTGGCTGCGGGTTGCCCGAACGAGCCGATCACGGTGGAGCTGGCGCGGTAGGACCGCAGGACAAGAGGCCGGCGCAGGTGGTGGCTGCGTCGGCCCTTGGTGCTGTTCGTATCGGTTGAACCTCGTGTGAGTTTGCTGGGCTCGCAGCTCTGGACGACAGTAGAGGGGGGCACGGGAACGGGGTCCAGCACCGGCAGGGGTGAACTAAATGCAGTATGTGAGCCTAGCGAATTTCATCAAGGACCCCGCTGGATTTGTCCGTGACACGGGGAAGAATGGCGTACGGCTTATTATTGGCCGCCAAGGTGATGTTGTTGCCTACATTGGCCCTGGCGCCCGCCGCGTCCCCCGTCCCGAACCTAGGGACATTCGGGAATTGAAGCAGCGACCCCACGACCCGGGCCGGATCGTCGAGTGATCGAGACGAGTCATGTCTGATGTTTTCCGTCGCCGAGAGCGAAACCTGCTTGACGGTAACTCGGCCCAGTTTGCCGGCCGCGAGGATTTCCTGGAAGCAATTCTGGCGAGCGGCGAGTACTGTCACATGGACGATCCGGTCGGCCAAGGCGACCTGCACGATGACATATTTCGCGCCTGGCTTGAAGAAGGACAGACCGCGTGTGGATTTGCTCAGCGCATGTCGGGATTGGCGGAGTCAAATTCTGCAACGTTCCTTCAGCCAAACCGCGAGGTTCTGCGTGAAGTCGTAAGCGGGGTGCTACGTGCTTTTGATGAGAACGAGCCTGAGATAGCTCAGCTGATCTTCCCCTACGTGACTGCTCCGACAGGGCTGACTGGTCTCATAAACGATCTGTGCAGTGATGGAACGTGGGTGCTAAATATATCGGGTAGAGATGATAGCGGAGTCTTCGTCTCGCTTGAGTACCACACACCGGGTCGGATGGTGGCTGCTGTCGCTCTTGGGTTCGGCCCGTTCGACTTCTTACCGTTCACGCGGCAAGGGCCGTTTACGGCGCTGCTTCTGTGCCTGAGATCGGACACTCCCGAAGGACGGCAACAGCGTACCGACGGCCGGATTCCTGTGTATGTGCAGGACGCTAGGATGGCTGGCAATGCGCAGGTTGATGTGATTAGTGCCGCCGAGACGGTTCAGATTAAGTCGAATATCCTGAACGGTGAGTTCGTGGAAGCGGCGTCGAAGGACGTGACGTTCCGTCTCCCCGAGGCTAATTTTGATCAAATCATCCAGAAATGAAACCCCTAGGCGCTTGAGCCTAGGGGTGGAAGTTGCGTCACTCTGCCGAATTTTGTTGCGGCAGAAGATCGCGGATATTGCGGGGCTCAAGGGAGCGGCGAAGGATCTCCAGGGCCGTGCCATCTGGGCCAACGACGGCAATCGTAGAGCCGTCGTTGTCTATCATGTCGAACCTCGGGGGGTGAGGGCGCGGTAGAGTTTCCAACTCCCGCAGTGTGAATCGTGGACGCTCTCGATCTGACATTCTTTCTCCGGGGGCTAAAGCGGCAGACGATCGTTGCCGTCGGCATTTTGATCATGAAGAAAAGCTGACTACTCGTCAACACTTTCCCGGGTTGCGGGTCACCATAGCCTGGCCTTGAGGAGCCGCGGAAGGCGTTCCGGTAGCGGAATGGCTAACCAGTCTCGCCCGCCCGGCTGCCCATCCGCATGGGACCTACGCCTCAAAGATCCGTCCTACCTGCACTCCGGCGACCCCAGCTGCTGACTCCACTCCTGGAGGAACAGCGCCCGCTGGGCGGCCTCGGCTGAGGGGTCGATCCCCGGATACTGCCGCTGCAGCGCGGGAGACAGCCGCTCCCAGGGTTCCTCCAAGATGACGTGCAGCTCGACGTAGGTACCAGCTCGGTAGATCTGGCCGCCCACAGTGAAGCCGTCGCTCCGGTTGATCCGCTCCCAGAACCCGAACCCCGCCGACTTCCACGTCAGGTACGGGTCGTCCGACGGCGGAGCCATCGTCCAGACCGGCTGGTCCCTGGCTGGCGTTGTCGTGCCCGGCACCGTCCGGTAGTACGCCGTACTGCCGTCCAGGACCGACGTCACCCGGCAGAACGGCGACGTGGACGTGGTGGCGTTCCGAGCCGCCGCAGCCAGCATCCGGGCCGCCGGTTGGACTGGTGCGGCCGCCGTGGCCTGGTGTGCGAGCCCGGTTTCGCGCGAGTCGCCGGGCAAGGGGACACCGCCCACCATGATCAGCACCGCCAGGATGGCACTCGCCAGCACCACGACGGCCACGAATCTGGACCACGCGGAGGGCGTCCACGGTGACAGGTCGGGCTCTAGGGTCGGCTCGGCTGCCGGCTCCGGTGCCGCTGGTCGGGGTGGCGGCGGGGCCGTCACCGTGACGTGTAGCTCGACCCGCACCCGCTCGCCGTCGAGGTGTACCCAGTCCGTGTGGTGGCCAGCCTCCAGGTTGGCCGAGAGCTCCCGGCCGCTGAACCAGGCGACGAACTCGGTGACGCCCTGCTGCTCCTCGTACTGCTCGTTGTTCCAGAATCGACCCCAATGGTTGAGCGCCGACACCCGGCCCATGACCGAGCCGTCGCACGTCCGCACCGTGACCCGCTGGTCCGGCGCGATCTGCCCGGTAGCCACCGGCCCGAAGTCAACCGCCGACGGATCAAGCACCATGAGCCGGGGCGGCGGTGGAGGCGACGGCGACGGCTTCGGCGGCGGACTGGAGCTGGCGCGGGCCTGCCGTCGGCTCAGGTCGTAGTCGGCCCGGCGAAGCCGGTCCGTCAGGATGTCGCGGGCCTCGTTGAGCCGGACCACCTGCTCGTGGGCGTAGGCCTGCTTGTGCTCGGGCCGCCCGTCCGCCACGCCAGGAACGCCGTCCGGGGAACGGCCTCAGCCGATCCCCCGATAAAGTCCCAGCTCACGACTGTGCGCAGCGCATGCCGGATGTTGCACCACCGCCCGTTAAGCGAAGTAGGCGCCTCGGAGGAGTCCGTCGAATCCGAGTGCGGCGTACATCTCCTCGAATGACTCCCACTCCTGCTCGTCGCCGCCCGCGTCACGCGAGGCCTCGACGTCCGAGGCCTCCAGGTCCCGCTCGCGCCACTCGTGCGCGCAGCGGCATCGGACGAACACGAGGTCGGGGTGGACGTGGATGAGGAGCCAGTCGCGTTCGGCGGCGCACATGGCGCAGGTGATGAGGATGCCGCGGGGGTTGAGCGGGCCGGGGTGGGGGACGGCGAGGGTAGCGGGGGCGGGATCGGAGGGCTGCGGCTCGTGGCCGAAGCGGAAGTGGGTGTAGCGGTCGTCGCCGGCGTCGGACGTGGTCAAGGAGCCCCCAACTCTCGTGATGTACAGGGTTAAATGCCCAGAGAGCAAATCTTCTTCCCTTTTTGTCTGGTTTTATCAGGTGATCCGCGTCACCCCGGGTGATGGTCACGGTCGTCGGACGAGGAGGGTGTCGGTTCCGGCGAGGCGTTCGGTCACGTCGTTGGCCTGGGGGTGGGTGGCGGAGGCGAGGGAGAGGCCGGCGGAGGTGAGTGCGGCGACGACACGGGCGGCGAGGTCGTGGCGTGATTGAGAGTTCTCGGTCTGTCGGCCGAGTGTCACGCAGACGCGCTGAAGCCTGTCCTTGATCAGTTGGACCTGGCCATCGGGCGGTTGGTGGGTTATCCGCTGTGTGGTGAGTGCTGCGGCGGCGTCGGCGTGCACGGCGGATGCACGGGCAGCGTCGATGGCTCGCGCAGCGGTGTAGATCGCGCCGTGCAGTTGCTCGGCGGCGGTTTCCGCGGCGGTGACCTGGATGATGAAGGGGCCCATCGCGACGGTGTCGGTGGCGGGGTCGAACTGGAAGCTCCAGAAGTCGCGGGCGACCTCACGTTCACTCTGTCCCGCTCGCCGGGCGGCGGCCTGTGCCCCGCGGCCGGTTCCGCGTGCCCAGTCCTCGAAGTGGGTCAGGCCGTCGCGCATCTCCTTCAGCCCGGGAAGGGCTGCTTCGAAGCGGCTGCGGGCAGCGGTGAGCTCGTCGGCCGCGGTGTGGTCGGTGCCGAGTTCGGTGAGCGCGGCCTTCTGGAGGTCGGCGGCCGTCAGCAGGTTGCGCAGGGCCGTCACGAGCGTGCGGGCGTCGATTTGCTGGGAGTCGAAACTGCGGACCTGGGTGGGCTGTTCGCACATGCGGCGCACTGTCAGGGCGACGGCGGCGTTCCACCAGGTCGCCTCGGAGACGGCGATGGCGTGCGGGTTGTCGGCCGGGGACCAGTCGTCCGGGAGTTCGCTCATGGGGGCATGGTGGCGTGCCGGGCGCTGTGGTGCACGGGTTTTCCCGGCGGAGTATCGCGTTTCTCCCATGGCCCACGGTGGCGTACAGTCGGGTTCACCGACGCGGGGTGGAGCAGCTCGGTAGCTCGCTGGGCTCATAACCCAGAGGTCGCAGGTTCAAATCCTGTCCCCGCTACGACGAAGGCCCGGGGCCGCGCACAGTGTGCGCGGCCCCGGGCCTTCAGTGTTGTCAGTCGGTGGTGATGTCGAGTTGGCGGGCGGCGTCGGCGAGGTGCTGGAGGCAGATCTCGGCGGTGGCTGCGGTGGCGACGAGGTGGGCGACGCGGGCGGTGCCGAGGTTGCCCGCGGGCGGGAGGAGGACCCGGTCTCCGATCTGGTGCTCCCACACCAGGCGTTCCAGCCAGTGCTGGTGGCGCAGTGCCGGGTCGACGATGACCCGGGTGAGTCGGCCGCTCGCGGGGGCGTAGGCCATGTGGATTGCGGCGGCTCGGCGGCGGGTGGGGGTGACGTCGGGGCGCAGGCCGAGCGCGATGTCCGCGGCGGCGAGCGGCAGGTCGATGCCGGTGGCCTCGCGGACGAGGTGCGGGATCAGGTCTCCGCCGAGCCTGCCGTTCACTTCGATCAGGCGCGGGCCGCTGTCGGTCAGGCGCATTTCGACGTGGGAGACGCCGTTGGCGTAGCCGACCGCGTGGAGTGCCTGGATGGCGACGGGGCCGACGAGGGCGAGGAGCGGGTCGCCGGCTTCGACACTGTGGCCGGTCTCCTCGAAGTACGGCGGCAGGCCGAGGCGCTTGCGGGTGACGGCGACCGGGGTGGTGACGCCGCGGACGGTGACGCACTCCACGCTGATCTCCGGGCCGTCGAGGTACTCCTCGACCAGGACTCCGCACCGACCGGTGGTGTGCTCGTGGTCGCCCGCCGCCTGGTCGGCGAGGTCGAACGCGGCCTGGAGGTCCTTGGGGGTGTCGGCGAGGCTGACGCCGATGCTGCCGGCCGCGGCGGCGGGCTTGAGGACGACGGGGTACCCGATCGTGGCTGCGGCGGTGCGGGCCTGGTCGAGGGTGTCTGCGCGGACGCTGGCGGCGGAGGGGACGTTGAAGGCGGCGAACGCGGCGCGGCTGGCCGCCTTGTCGCGGCAGGCGTGGGCGGTGGCAGTGGAGTTCCCGAAGGTGGCGAACCGGCAGGCGAGGTGGGCTGCGGTGTGCTGGGCGAACTCGTCCCAGGTCAGGACGCCCTTGATGTAGTGGTCGGCGGCGAGGCGCTCGGCGGCGGCGAGGCTGGCGTCCGGGTCGCTGGTGTCGGCGACTTCGTGGCCGTGGATGTAGGGCGTTTCCCAAGTCGGCTCGCTCGGGCTGAGGAGGACGACACGGTGGTGCTCGCCGATCTGCTCCAGCGCGTAGCGCCGGTACTGCTCATCGCCTGCGGATACGAGCAGGATCGTGGGGATGGTGCTGGTCAGGGTGGTCCTTCCGTGGATGGGGCCGGTTGTCACCAGGGCAGGTGGGGGTGGTGGTGCAGGGCCTGTTCGCCGAGGCGGCGGGAGAGCGCGGCGAGCACGGCGGCGGTGGCGGGGTCGTGGGCGGGGAGGTGGACGACGGTGCGCAGGACGGTCGGCCGGTAGCCGAGGCGCTTCTTCGCCAGGTAGTTGGCGCGGCCCGCGTCGATACGGCGGGCGCCGTGGTCCATGGCCCAGCGGGGTGCCTCGGTCATCAGCCAGGTGTAGGCATGGCGGCCGAGGGGGTGCTGGTAGTCGATGCCGGACGCCCAGAGGTACAGGCGATCGTCGTGGAGCCAGGAGTACAGCCCGCCGACGAGGTGGCTGTCGGCGTGGGCGGCGAGCAGGACGGCGCCGGGGACCTGGGCGAGGCGCTCGAACAGGTCCTGGCCGTACAGGGCGGTGCCGTGGCGCTCGGCGGTGCCGACGGCGAGGCGGGTGAACGCGGCCAGGTGGGGCAGCATCCGGTCGCCGGTCAGCGGGGCGAGGGTGAGCCCGGCTTCGGTGGCTCGGCGCCATTGGCGGCGGATGTCGCGGCGGTGGTCGGCGGGGGTGCCCGCCCACCAACCGTCGAGGCCCCGGGTGGGGTCGAGGTCGCGGACGTGGGCGGCGTCGGTGGCGAGGTCGAGGACGTGCGGGGCGCCCAGGTGGCGTCCGGCGGCGGCCAGCCGGTCGGCCTGGTCGGTGCTGAGACCGGAGTAGACGACGGCGTGCGCGCCGAGCTGGTCGGCGAGGTCGAGGCCGGCGCGGGCGGTCAGAGCGGCCATCGGGTCGGTGCGGGCTCCGGCGCCACCGTACTGGCCGTGCGGACTGCCGGAGTACAGGACCGGTCCGGGCCACACGGGCGGGACACCGGCGTCGACTTCCTGGCTGGCCCAGTAGGGGGATCCGTCGCGGGGGACGAGGAAGTAGGGCACGGTCTCGGTGATGCCGGCGTCGAGGTCGGTGATGCCGGTGTGGCGGTGGGCCAGGATCTGCTCGGTCGTGACCTTCTCCCAGGCGGCGGTCCACTCGCGGGTCCGGGAGGGGTGGGCGGCGGGGTGGTCGTCGCGGGGGGCGTCGGTGATCGTGGCGTACCAGGCACCGACGGCGCGCGGGTGGTGGTCCAGGTCGGTGGGGCTGTGGGTGATGTGTCGCTCCGGTGGGTCGGCGGTGGCGGGTTCTTCAGGTCAGGCGGCCTTCAGGGGCCGGTCGGCTTCGTCGGTGAGCTCCCAGGCGCTGCGATGGGCGCGCAGACCGCGGAAGCAGGCCCAGGTGCCAGCCGAGACGAGCAGTGCCGCTGCCGCGGTCAGCATGCTCAGGTGGTCGGCGGGCCACAGGGCGACCAGGAGGCCGGCCACCGGCAAGGGCGCGAGGACGAACAGGACGGTGGTGGCGAGCGTGGCGGCGAAGGCGCGCTCGGGGATGAGACGGGTGCGGGCGGTGCGCAGGACGACGGTGACCGCGCCCTCGCCGGCCATCAGCAGCCCGACGGCGGCGGCGTAGAGGACCAGGGTGGGGGCCACGGCGCTGGCGAGGGTGGCGGCGCACATGGCGGCGGCCGAGGCGGCGCCGACGTTGAGCAGGCCCCATCTGTCGATGGCGCGGTGGGCGAGGGCGATGGCGGCCAGCGAGAGGGCGGCGGCCACGCTCCACACCAGGCCGACGGCGGCGCTGGAGTGCTGCAGAGTGCGGGTGACGGTGATCGGGGCGGACACCTGGAGCAGGCCCGAGGCGAGGTTGACGCAGGCCAGGGCGCCGACCAGCCATGCCAGGGCGGGGGTGCGGCGCAGGGTGCCCAGGCCAGTGACGAGACTGGCGAGGGGGTGCCGGGCACCGTGGTCGGTGGTGACGAGGTGCAGGCGCGGGTGATGGATGCGCACGCTGGCGGCCACGGTGGCCGTGACGGTGGACAGGATGGCGACGGCGGCCAGCAGCAGGGCGGGGCCGGCCAGCAGGAGAAGTCCGCCGATCAACGGGCCGATCAGGAGCGCGGTCTGGTCGGTGCCGGTGAGGACCGCCTGCACCCGGTGGGCGCGGTCGCCGGCACGTCGGCTGGCCTCGGCGCCGACCGCCTCGTTCGCCAGGAAGCTCGCTTCGGCCAGCATGCCGGCGACGACGCCGAAGGCCAGCACCAGCCAGGGACCGGCGCCGGCGGCCAGACCGGCGGTGGTGGCGAGCGCGGCGCCCGCGCGCAGCAGACTCGTGGTCAGGACGGCGACGCGCGGGCTTCGGCGGTCGATGATCGGGCCGGCTCCCGCGATGGCGAGCAGGCGGGGCAGCCATTCCAGGAGGAAGGCGAGCCCGGCCCAGCCCGGGGAGTGGGTGAGGGTGAGGACCAGCAGCGGTACGGCGTACATCACCGCCGCGGCGGCGAGGGAGTCGGTGGCGCGCAGGACGTAGCAGCGCAGCAGCCAGTCGCGCTCGGCTGCGTGGTGCCGTCGGTGTGCGACGGCGGTCGGGCGGGGCATGGCGGACTCTCCTGGTCGGGCGGCCGGGTCAGCGGCGCCGGCGCGGGGCGGCGGAGGCGGCGGCTGGGGCAGTTGTGGTGGCGGCCTGGGTGTGCCGTGGCCCGTTGGCGGCGGGGTGGGGCAGCTTGGCGATGTGGCGCACGCGCCAGGTCAGGACCGCGGTCTCCGAGTCCGCGCTGTCCAGCTCCCGCCAGGAGCGGGCCCGCTCCAGCAGGGCCTTGGGGTCGTGGCCTGCGGATTCGGCCTCGGCGAGTGCCGCGGCGAGGGCGTCGAACTCGGGCTCGGCCAGCAGGCGGTGGGCCCCGTCTCCCGGCACGGCCCGGCGAAGGGCCTGTTCCTGGCGCTGGCGCACCTGCGGCGGCAGGGCCCGCCCGCGCTCGCGCAGGACGGCCATGGGCCTGGCGGCGGCGTGCCGGTAGGCGGCTCGCAGGTGGGCGGCGGCCTCGCGGGCGGTGGCGGCCTGCTGGCGGTGGCCCTGCTCGGCGTGCCAACGGCCGGCGGCGATGACGAGCAGCACCAGGACCGACAGCAGGGTGGCCGCGGCCGAGCCGTCCGGACCGCGGTTGCCCGCGTACCCGCCGGACAGCACGGCGCGGGCGGCGCTGCGCATCGAACGGGCGGAGGAGTTGGCTGCGCGCACGTGCGACCGGGAGGCCCGTTCGTAGGCGCGGGCTGCGGCAAGCAGCTGCTGCTTCTGCCCGGTCAGGGCGGTGGCGGCGAGCGCGTCGAGGACCTCTCCGGTCGCCTCGGTCACCGCGGCGGCATCGGCCGGTGTCTCGCCGTCGAGCACGTCGAGGGCATCCGCGGCTACGTCGGCCGCCCGCAGTCGCGCGGTCGCGGCCGGGGAGCGGCGCCCGCCGGGCGTTCGCCCGCCGCCCTCGTGGGCGGCGCTCTGGTCGTCGACCGCGCGGTCGTCGAGCGGCACCGCGAGGCGCCGGCGGATCCTCGGCAGCGTCAGGTCCGGGGCGAGCCGGTACCCGCCGAAGAACACCGGCTCTCCCGCGCTGTCGCGCTCGCACACCAGGGCGACGCTGTATCCGAGGGTGTCGCCGGACGGCCCGGTCTTCCGGTTGACCAGCACGCCTGCGGCCTCCAGCCGGGCGAAGAACTCCTCCTCGCCGCGTGCGCCGGCCAGCGCCTGGCGGACAGCGTCGCGCAGCCGCTGGCGGCTCGTGTCCTCCTCGCCCAGGCGTTGGGCCTTGTGCTTCTCGCGGTTCGTCGGCTCCTTGGCCGCTGTACCGTCGCCGGGGTTGAGCTGCCGCAGCCCCCACTCCTTCTCGATCTTGCGGCATTCGGCCTGGGCCCGGGGGTAGTCCCTGCGCAGGCGGGCCTGGGTGAGGTCTCCTCGAACCGTGGTGGCGACGATGTGGATGTGGTCGGCGGCATGGCGCACCGCCACCCACCGGCATCCGTCCGGATCGCCGTCCTCGGCTATGCCGGTGGCGGCGACGACCCGGCGGGCGACCTCGGCCCACTCCTCCTCGGTCAGGAGCCGGTCGTTCGGGTCGGTTCGCACGGAGCAGTGCCAGACGTGCTTGGCGGGCTTGCGGGCGCGGCCTAGCTGGTCGACCCGCATGTCCAGCACGGACTGCAGTTGCTTGAGCGAGGCGTCTACGTCGCGGCCGGGGTCGGGGGCGAAGCCGTCGAAGGAGGTGACCAGGTGCGGATCGGTGTGCTCGTCGCGGCGACCCGGCCCGTAGAGGTAGGCGAGCAGTCCGTAGGTCTTCGAGCCCATGACGATGTTCGGCACCATGCGGTCAGCGGCCCTTCAGGAGCTTGGCCGAGGCTGCGTCAATGGCGGTGACCGTCGTGCGTACGGCGGCGAGGGCGGCGACCAGGTCGGCCGGGTTCGGCAGGCCCCCGGAGTTCAGCTCGCGGGCGATCTGGTTCAAGTTGTTGCCGACGCGGGCGGTCTGCCGGCGCGCGACGGCGAGCTCGTCGAGCGACCGGTCGAGACGGTCGTCGGGGTCGAGGGCGGTGCTGCGGCGGGCGGCGCTGAGCGCTGCAGCGGCGACGAAGCGGGCGGCGGTCTGCGCGCGCTCGGCGGCGGCGCTCTTGATCTCGGACTCTTCGGACAGGCTCAGACGGACGGTCAGCTTGCGCTGGCGCTGCTGCGGCTCGTGGAAGCGGCGGCGCGGGCGGCGAACAGTGCTCGGCTCGTCGTCGGCAGCGGCGATCATCGATGGTCTTCCTGTCAGTTAGTCCTGTTGCCGATGCCCCTGGCTTCGGTGAGTCGAAGTCGAGTCGAGCGCCCCCGCCCGACCCGGCTTCGGCTTCCCCGCCCCCTTGGGCGGGGCGTGCGCCGTGGGGCCGGCGCTATGGACGGGCACCGCACAAAAGGGCGGCGGGGGGGGGGGGGGGGCCGGCGGGGGGGGGGGGGGGGGTTTGTGGGGGCCCGGGGGGGGGGGGGGGTGGGGTACGGGGAC
>NZ_JBHVUV010000012.1:142920-158875 GCF_042883905.1 Kitasatospora sp. NPDC058170 | reverse complement strand
TTTGGTGTTATTGTTTGCTCGGCGCCCCCCACCCGCCCCGCGCGGGCCGCCCGCCGGGCGCGGGGGGGGGGGGGCGCGCCCCCCCCCCCCCCCGCCGCCCCCCCCCACGGCACTAGCTCGCTCCGCCGTAGGTGGCAACCCGTCGGGGACGGGGCGCGGTTGATGGTGGGACCGCGGTGTCGGCTCGTGGTGGAGACCGTGACCGGGGCGGCTAGAAGTCGTCGTTGGCCAGGCCCCGTGCGGCGAACGCGACGACCAGGTGGTCCATCACCAGCTCCTCCACCTGGTCGCTGGTGAGGGACTGGGCCTGGCTGTTGGCCGTACGGCGGACGGTCCAGCGGCCGTCGCCCGCCAGCGTGGCGCTGTGGATGTGGCCGCGGCTGGCGAGGACGGTCAAGAAGTCGCCGACGAGGTCGGTGTCGGCGAAAACGGCGTTGTTCATAGAGTGTCTCCAGGGGGTTGGGGTGGGGGTCGATGAGGCTGTGGGGTCCACGGTCACCGATGCGGCGGCGGGGGGTTATCGCTGCGCAGCAGCTGGACGAGTTCGCCGGCCACCTGGTTGGACACGGGCAGCCCGCTCTCGCGTATGGCGGTGGCCACGACTGCGCGGGTGATGCGTCCGGCCTTCGCTGCGGCTTCACGGCCGATCCGCAACATCTCCTCCGAGTCGGAACCGCCGGACCGAGAGCCCGGACCGTCCACACCCGAACCGCCGGACCGAGAGCCCGGACCGTCCACACCCGAACCGCCGGACCGAGAGCCCGGACCGTCCACACCCGAACCACCGGACCGAGAGCCCGGACCGTCCACACCCGAACCACCGGACCGAGAGCCCGGACCGTCCACACCCGAACCACCGGACCGAGAAGCCGGACCGTCCACACCCGAACCACCGGACCGAGAGCCCGGACCGCCCTCACCCGAACCACCGGACCGAGAAGCCGAACCGTCCACACCCGAACCACCGCGGTCGATGCGTCGGCGGATCCGTGTCGCTATGCGCTCGCGCAGCCGTGTGCCCTTGCGGTGCGCGCGGAGTTTGTCCTCAGCGGGCCGCGGCGCCGGCGTCGATTCGGGCGCGGACTCCAGTTCCGCTCGGGCGGTACGGGTGACGGCCTGCGGCCGTGTGCTGGCTGAGGTGTCGAGGTGGTCCGTCGGCGCGAAGGCCGGGTTGGTGCCCGTCCCGGCGGTGGGGCCTGCTGCAGCCGACGGGGTGGGTTGGTCTGCGGGTTCGGGCGTGGTGGTGCCGTGGCGCGTGACGATGATCCCGAGGTGGACGGCGCCGGCCAGCGCGAGTGGCGCGATGGTACTCAGGGCTCCGACGGCGGTGTCGCCGAGCTGCAGGCTGTCCGCTTGTACGGCTGCCTGTTGGTTCAGGCGGATGGCGTGGACGGCGTTGGCCCACACGCTGGTGCCGGTCGCGCTGGAGAACAGCGCCCAGGTGTATGCGCGGGCCGTCCAGGGTGCTTCCCGCAGAATGACCAGCGCGCGCACGCCGTAGCCGATGAAACCGTCGACGACGACCGGGAACAGGTAGGAGAGCTGTCCCCGGACATGGATCGCCTGTGCCATCTGCTGGAGGGCGTCGTAGGAGAGGGCGAATCCGAAGGTGCCGAGCACGCCGATCGCCGCGATGTCCCAGGGGGATACCCGGGGTCGGCGGTTGATCACGCGGCTACCGCCAGGCGCGTCGTGGAGGATCCGCGCAGTTCCTTCGACAGCGCGATCTCCTGGTGGCGCATCGAGGCGGGGATGCTCGTCATTTGCGTGTTGGCCCGGCTGCGGCGCTTGGCCGCGGCCTTGTAGCCGATGCCCAGTGCTTCGGACCAGACGGCGAGCGGAATGCCGGCCTCGATGGCGACGCGGACGACGGCGCGCTTCTCGCGTTCGGACAGGCGCGGGCGCTGGGTGCTGGTCAGGGTGGTGCGTACACGGTCGAGGTCGAGTCGGCGGTCCTCGCGGTAGGTGACGATCTCGTCGAGCTGGTCTTCCGTGTGGCCTCCGCGGATGCCGTCGCGCACGCCGCACTCGACGGCGTCCTGGAGGCACTCTCTGCTGACCGAGCACTGCTGGCACAGGGCGAGGGCCTGGCGGTGCCCGGCGACACGGGGCGGGGCGAAGAAGATGTCGGGGTTGGGGATGTCGGCGCACTCGGCCTTCAGGCGCCAGCGGGGGTCCGGGCGGTCCGGGACGGTGTAGGCCGCGTCGAGGTCGGCCGCAACGGCGGTGGTCGTGTTCATTCGGGGCAGGTCTCCGGTCGCGCCACCAGATCAGCGCGCGGGCAGGGCGGATCCCGGGGGCGGCTCAGCCGGCCTCGCGCGGGAGCGCTGGGTGTACAGGGATCAGAAGAGGGGGGCGCGTCGCCGGTCGGGTCCGGCGAGGACGGCCTTGTGACACATCTGGCGCAGGCGGCTGGCCGTGCGGTCGCCGAGCAGGGCGGCCAGTTCGGCCGGGGTGATGTTGCTCGTGATGATCGTCGGCAGCTGCTGCTCGTACCGGTGATTGATCAACCGGTAGGTCGTCTCCTCGGTGAACTCCGAGGCTCGGCCAGCGCCGAGGTCGTCCACCAGCAGCAGCGGGGTGCGCTCCAGGTCCCGCATCTCTCGCTCGGCGTCCGCGCCGGGGCGCGGACGCATCATGCCGTGCAGGCTGACCGAGGTGACCGCCTGCCAGCGCAGCCGGACACCGGCTCCGAGCAGGGACCTGATCGCGCCGTAGGCCTGGTGGGTCTTGCCGGTGCCGGTCTCGCCTAGCAGCAGCAGCGAGGAGGCACGGGCGATGCCCAGCTGCCCTTCGGGACCGCGTCGGGCGGCCAGCTTGACGTGCTCGACCCAGGCGAGAACCTGCAGGTCGTCAGCTACGGCAGCCTGAAAGCGGGGAGGAATCCGCGAGGCGGCCAGCTCCAGGGCGTCCCGGTTGGGCTGTGGTGCGACGAGGCGTTCAGGGACGCCGATCACGGCGGGGTCGACGCCGAGGCGGGCGAAGCGGTCGACGATGCCCTGCAGGCCGGCGCCGGCGCGGCGTGGTTCGCGGTAGCGGCCAGCCATTACAGCTCCCCGGTGTACGCGGAGGCCCCGGCGGACGGGTTGGTCCACGCCCGGTACGGCGTGTTGGTGCGGGCGCGTCCGGGGGTGAGCGCCTCCTGGACGAAGCCCTCCAGGGCTGAGGGGTTCATGGGCTTGGTGGCCAGCAGCCGCAGGCCCGCCCGGACCTTTTCCTGGCTGTACCCGGAGGCAAGGAGCTGCTGGACCTCGCGCCCGAGGTGTCCGCGGAAGCGCTGGCTGGGTGGCTGCGGGCACGTGCGGACGTACTCGGCGACCAAGGCGTTGGCACCTGTGGTGTGCGGGTGCATCGACGCGACGCGCTCGGCGCCCGGTTCCTCCAACTCGGAGACCTCAGTGGGCGCGGCGCAGCCGCCCCCCGGAGGGGGTGATCCAGGATCCGTGATCCTGGATCCGTTCGCGGAGGGTGTCCTCGAGGGGTTCGTCGAACCGTACGGTGGCTGCTCGGGGGCGTTCTGTTCGGCCGTGTCCTGGTGCCCGGTGCTGGTGCCCTGGGTGGGGAGGAGCTCGGCGGCGTGGTCGGTGGTGGCCGCCTTCTTGCGGGTCCGGTTGTTGGGTGCCGGCGCGTCGAGCGTGGCTTCCTGGGTCTGGTGGAGCGGGCAGAGTGCCAGCCTGCTCTGGCTGGGCCGGTCGATCTTCTGGTGCTTGTTGAAGTTGACGACGTGCAGCAGTTCCTCGCCGTCGTCGGCCGGGTTGAGGTAGCGGCAGATCAGACCGACGTCGGTGAGCTGGCGCAGATCGTCCTCGACGCGCTCGGAGGTGTGGACTCCCCCGTCCCAGGACGGCTTCCGCTTCCAGATGAGCCCGCGGACGATCCCTGTGTCGTCAAGGTGCCGGCCACGGTCGTCGACGTAGTTGAGGAGGTAGATGAAGGTTCGCTCGGCGCTCAGCGAGACCTCGGCGAGTTTGGCGTCCCGGGACATCTCGGGCTTGTGGGTGCGGATGCGCCCGTCGTGGGTGGCCATCACGCCGCCTTCGCGAGGGCGCCTGCCAGAACCACGGTTCCGGTGGCGAGGTCGAGGTCGTGCTGGTGGCGCCAGTCCAGAGCGGGCAGGCCGCGGGCGACCCAGCAAGCCACCGCCTCCTCGACCGCGAGCGGCAGGCCGATGGACTCGTTGGCACGACCGTAGGCGCGGGCCAACCACAGACCGTGAGGCTCGGACACGGAGATCCGCACGATGTCGGCGTTCGGGGCGACCCGGCGGAGACTGTCCGTGACGGCGCTCAGGGTGCCTTCCGGCACCCGGACCGGGGTGCCGGGGCAGTGCGCGGTGGGTCGGTCTTGGACCGTTCCGCCTGTACGCAGAAGCGCAAGCATGGTTCACTACTTCCTGTGTGGTATCAGGCTGGCCGGGCTCGTCCAAAGACAGGCCGCCTGCGGGTTGTGTCGAACGACTCACACGGTGTTACGACAGGCGCCCGGAGTTCCCGCTCCGGGCGCTCGTGCGTCCGGGGGTTCCCGCCTCCAGACGCCATGTGCTTTGCGCGACCAACAGATCGCCTTGCAATCGACAGCATCGCTGCATCTCTGGGCGCAGCAATCACTCTACGTTTACCCATGGATACGCGTCAACGAATTCGCGGGATCTATGCGAATAGAAATCAGATTTCCCGCCAGGCGGGAAATGGTCGAGACTCTTTCGAAGCCGTTTCCCGCGACGCGGGAAGCGGCTGACGACTTCGCGGGCGGGCGTGATCGACGATCGCCCCGGTCGGGGCATGAACCGCTCCATCACTGGTCGGAGCATTCAGGACAGAGAGAGCCGCGGAGGGACCTCCGAGCTTCTGGAGGCCAAAATGCCCCCAGACAGGCGCTTGGAAATGCGCCTGCCAAGGAGCATGACCTCATTGCCGGGATAGTTCTGAAACTACCCGGCCGAGGTTGCGCCTGCTTTCATTCCTCTGTGTTCAAAATGGGTCGGGCAGTGAAATTCGGGATACTTCGATCGGCCGAGCCTCGGGAAGCAGCCGCATGGCTGGCGAAGTCCCCGTGGGCATGGTCACCGCGGATCAGTGAGCGGGATCATGGGAGCAAGAGGGGTGGCCGGGTAGAGGTCCCGGATCTCCGGCTGCGGGGGTGCGCCCAGCAGGCGCCGGCCGCGGGCAGGGAACACCGCGGCCGACAGTGACGCTCACGCCCTGGGGGCCTGTACCGCAGTGTGCTCGCTCAGTGCCCGGGCCGTACGGCATGCATGTTCGGCCAGGTCGCTCACGTTGGCTGGCATGTCGCTCGTCGGCAGTGCCAGCACTACGGAACCGATGGCCACGTCTCCCCACATGACGGGGGCTGCGATGGCGTCCCACCCTGGCACCACTTCTTCCCTGGCGACGGCGTACCCGCTGCACCGGATCTCGACAAGCGTCTCGGCAAGGGCCGAGTTGTCCCGGATGGCGCCAGGCGCGGCATCCGCGGGCACCTCCTCGCTGAAGACGAGCGATTGCAGCGGCTCGGGCAGGTGGGCCAGGATCACCCGCCCGCTCGCACCGGTGCGCAGGGAGCGGGAGTGCGTGACCAGCGGCTGCGCGAAGACGCCAAGTGAACCGGGGTCGAGGTCCCCCCAGGCGTAGTCGGTGCACAGCCGTCGCAGGCCACCGAACGGGGTGAGGCAGAAGAGAAGGGCCGCACCGCCGGTCCGCTCGTGGAGGTCTGCCAGGAGTCTCTGGGTCGGGGCCGCCCCTGGCGCATGCGCCATGGCGTGGAGGGCGACCTTGACCAGGGTGGGCCCGGGCCGGTACTTGCCGCGGCAGATCTGGTCGATGGCCCCACCGGGCACGCCCGACTGGAGGATGCGGTGGACGGTCGAATCCGGCATCCCGGTGGCACTCGACAGGTCGAGCACGCTCTGGTCGCCGCCGTGGAGCTGCGTGAAGGCCTCCTGGAGGGCGAAGACCCGCGTGTGCGAGGTCGCGACGGCCACGCGAGCCCCAGCCGCGCCCCGCCCCGGCGCCATGCCTGCCGCTATCGAATCCTGTGCGATACTCCGGTAGCGGGAATCATGACGGAACGGCCCGTCGGCAGCCAGCGGCGCCACACTCACCTGTGCCTCCAAGGGTGACGCCGGACCGTCGTGGCAGGTGAACGCCAGGCCCGGCAGGGCAGGGCCAGGCCCAGGGCCCGGCAGGAGATTGATACGGCAAGGGCGCGCGGCCAGCCAACGGGCGACCGACCCTTGATAGCAAGAAGCATACAACATTCCTAGTGCTATCCATTGGGCTAGACTGTCGCCTAGAGTTCATGATCACCGTTTGTTACAGGAGTTGCCCCGGATGTCCGCTCGCCAGTTCGACGGCCAGGTGCTCCGCCTCGCCCGTAGAGCCCGCGACCTCTCACAGGAGGCCCTGGGCCGTGCCGAGGGCGTCGGGGTAGAGCAGCCCACGGTGGCGAAGTGGGAGAGTGGTTCGACGTTCCCCGAACCGGAGCGGCTGCCCGGCATCGCGAGGGCACTCAGCGAGCCGCTGGACGCATTGTGGCCCCGCGACGGCGAGCCGGATCTGGCGGACCTACGGTGTGACGCCGGCTATCCGCAGAAGAGGACCGGGGAGCTGATCGGCACCAAATCGCACATTCCCGTCAGCAACGCCGAGCGCGGGGTCCGGCGGCTTGCGGAGGCCTTCGTCCCGCGCCTTGCCGAGGCGTACGGCGTGACCAGGGAGCAGCTCCTGACGGCGCAGGACCGGTCGTTCGGCGTCACCCCTGCGGTTGCGGCCGGCCCGCCGTCGGCCCCGCGGACGCTCGCGGAGAAGATCACGTACCTGCTGGACACGACCTTCCCGAGCGGTCGGCCGACGGATGCCCAGATCGCCGCGGCCGTCAACGCCCACGCCGGCGTCGACGTCGTCTCCGCCGGCGCCGTGGAGGCGCTGCGTACGGGCACTCCCCCGCCCTCCGAGGTGCTCGCCGGGCTTGCGGCCGGCGTCGTCCTGGAGGGCCTGGCCGCGTTCTTCGGGGTCACGGCGTTGTTCTTCCAGAGCGACGAGGAGTTGGAGCGCCAGGTCGTGGACGCCATCAGCCTGCTGGCCTTGCGTGGCAGCAGCGACGATTTTGCTCTGGCGGCCCGCGGCGCGGATGGTGGTCTCGACCCGGCGGTGCTCGCCAAGATCAGCGCGCTTGTGGCGGAGGTACAGCAGCAAGCGGGCCCCCGGCGCTGATCCGGGAGCCCGCTTCGGTCTGTCGTCAGCAGAACCAGGCAGAGGCGGTGGCGGCGCCCAGGGCCGCACCCGCCGCGGTCTGCGCAACGGAGTGGTAGGTCAGCGCCACTCTCGACCAGCACACGGCAATGACCAGCGGATACGCGGCGATCCACCAGGGCGAGTGCACGACCGCCAGCATGGTGACTACCGCACAGGCGACCGCACTGTCCACGGAGATCTTCCAGGCCGTGTTGATTCCGAGCAGACCCACGGTCATCACCCACAGGGCGATCATGGCCACAAGGATGTCGCGCGGCGCGTGGCCGAGGACCATCACTACGGTGCCGAATCCGATCGAGCCGAGGATGACGAAGAAGATGGGTGCCCGTTTGGTCCGGTCGACCACGTGCCGGTCTCCCCATGTCCCCCTCTTTCGCTCCCATTCGATGTAGGTCGCCGGGATGATGCCAGCGCACAGCGCGGCCAACAGGCCCCAGCCGATGCCGGTCCAGCTGCCGGCGGCAGCGACGCCCAGGCAGGTAAGCCCGGCCAGCAGCGCGTTGCGCGGCTGAAGGACGTCGGTCACGGTTCGGGCAATGGTGGTGGTGCTCACAGCGCCAGCTCCCCCATCTCCATCGCGAGTTCCGCAATCTGGGCACCCTCGCGCAGTTCGCGGATCTGGAGGTCGGTCGCGGCGGCGTACGCCTTTTCCACCCGCAGCAGCCAAGAGACTTCCGCGGGCGTGTCCGAGATCGGCTTGCTGGGCAGCGCCGGTGCCGGCACGTCACGGCGGTGACCCTCGCGGACGTCCGCCAACGCGGCCTTGATCCACAGGGCCTCGGCCGCTGCCAGCGGGTCCGCGCCCGAATCCACGGCTTCCTCGATCACCGGGAACAGGACAGGAGCGGCATGATGGCGCAGCTGCTCGGCCACGTCCGCGATGTCCTGGGTCCACCGGTCCAGCCGCACGTCCATCGGCGAGTCGGTGCGCAGGACCTCGCGCCAGCGGCTCCGCGGCTTCTGGAACGGGATGTCGGGGAAGGCGGTGACCAGGTCGTGCCACAGCGGGTAGAGGTTCCACAGCGCTCGCCAGGACCTCCATCGGGAGGCAACCGCAGAGGACGTGGGGATGCTCGCACCCACAGCGAAGATCATGAACAGCAGGATCTGCATGTACTGGGTGTAGACGCCCAGCACATGGTTGAAGTCCTCGTCGAGCGGGTCGAAGAGCGTGACCCACATGAAGGCCGTCCGGATCGCGACGTAGGCCACGCCGATCGCCATAGCGATGGCCATCAGTCCAAGCCCGACGCGCAGGAGGCGGGTTTCGGCGCGACGCATCGCGCTGGTCCACTGGTAACAGGTGACGGCCGAGGCGGCACCCAGGTACACGTAGAAGACCGTTTCGTAGAGGATCGCGCCCCACTGGCCGGCGTGATCCGGCACGAAGTCCGTGCTCGGCCGGGCGCGGTCCACCACGGTGAAGAAGAGCAGCGTCATCAGCGCCAGCATGCCGATCGCCGCTTTCCAGGCGACCCGCTCGATCCAGCGTGCAACCGCGACGTGGCGCGGGATGACAACCTGGTCGGTCCTGCCGTAGGACGCGACGACGAACGTCAAGATCGCCAGGATGGCCCCGGTGGACACGTAGTGCTTGAGCAGGACCGAGAGGTCGTTGATCGGCTGGTTGTTCATCAGGCTGATCACGCCGGGGCTCTTGAGCCACAGGGCCAGCGCGAAACCCATGTAGCAGCCCCACAAGGCGCGCCTGTGCGCGTCCCCGTAGAGGACCGCGGGCAACCTCCAGACGGCGACTGCGGTCATCGTGGTCGCGGCGGTGTACGCAGCGAGTGCAAGCACGGGTCTTCCTTCTTATCTCTGGCCGCGGCGGGGCGCGGCCACGGGGTGGGACAGGGTGCTCTCCAGGAGGCTGACCATGTCGCCCCCCGTGGGGAGCTGGCGCTGGACGATGAGCTTGATGAGCGACGCGCTCAGCTCCGCCTCGCGCTCCTCACGGGTGTCATAGCGTGCGCGGGCCTGGACGACGGCGCCGCGGTCCATTCGCTCGACCAGGCTCTGGCGCAGGTGCTCGGGCAAGAGCTGCTGAAGTTCGCCCGTGTCGAGGCTGGCGCCGTGATCGAACCACTCGTGTACCAGTTCGTGGAGCTTCACGTGGTTGGTCTGGTGCTGCGTCGGTCTCGGCCGGTAGAAGATCAGGGAGAGCCCGCCCGCCCTCATGCGCAGGCCGCAGGCCGTACGCAGGTCGCTTCCTCGGTCGTCGAGCGGGACCAACTTGATGGTGCGACCGCTCGCCGCTTCCATGGCGGCGACGAGGCCATCGATCGTGAACGGCTCCGGGATCGGCAGGTCCGACAGCTTGCGCTCGCACTCCCGACGGAGCCGACGCATGTTCAGCACGACGTGCCTCCCCGCTGCGCCCTCCCAGACTCTTTCGAGCCCGGTCGGCGTCCGTCGGCGATGCCTCCGCAGAGTCCGGGCGTGTGTGCGAGGCCGCGGGACAGGGTCCGCGCTCGGTGCTCGTCGGGTGGATCGCTGCACGGGGCGCCCGAGGTGGTCCGTTGCGACGCTGTGCGACCCGGCAGCTGTTGCGCCGGGATTTCGTGGGTAGACACCGAGTCCTCGTGAGGGTTGGGTAGTGGTCTCGTCGGTCTTCGGGCGCGCTGGGTGCGCCCGGCGCTGGCCCGCTCGCGGACAGGGTGCGAGGACCTGCAGTGCGATCGGGCTACGCGGTTCGTATACAGCGAGGTGCTGACAGCTGCGGCACGGGGGTGGGCCGCCCGGACCGTGAGCTGCTGCGTCGCTCTGCTCGACTGGCTGGAGGTCAGCGCCCCATACCGGCGCGCTGGCCGACGGGGGTAGTCGCATCACACGGCGCCACCGCAAGGTCCTCAACCGCGCCTCCGCCACGGGACGCAACCGTGACACGACGCCCGCCCGCAGCGAGCTTCTGGGCGACGGCCAGGCCGATACCGCGACCCCCTCCGATGACCAGGGCCGAGCGGGACATAGTGACTCCTTCATGCGGTGGACCGCCGGCAGCCCCTGCGCTGTTCGGCCCTCTCACCATGCCAGCCGCCGACAAGAAGTATCACCCCCGAAATCTGGAGACCCGGAAGGCCGAAATCCCGGACCTCCCAGCCAAAGCTACGCGCGTCGACAACGCAGAGTAGTTCTACCAGCGTGTAGAGCAACCAACTAGGAAGCTGCCAGGCCAGCCCCGATTGCGGGCATTTGATACGCCGTCACCCGGATAGCCCGAAACGCCACAATCAACTGACTGATCGTCATTCCGAGAACCTTGATCCGTCGCCGCCGAACGATCTTTCCTTTTGCGTGCCGGTGTGGCGTTCCCCACATCTCGACCAACGATGATCAACATGTTGGTGTTGCGCAGCCAGACCCTGCGCACCCCCGCCCTCGCCAGCGAGTACATCGTCGTCATCTCAGAACAGGACCACGCCCTCGCGCAGTCCTCCACATCCCCGACCGCCACCGGGATGTCATCCCCAACGGGGTCGACGCCACCTGCGTCCGGCCCCGCCCCGGCGTCACCGTCACCGAGAGGCACGCCCTCCTGCGCTGCTGGCTCGTGAAGGCCCCTGGCACCACCGCCTACACACGGTCCGGCATCGACCGCATACTCCGCGACAACGACGGCAGTCGACGCCGTCGCCGGAATGTGGGGGGCGGCGAAGTAACGGGCCCTGCGCGCCTACCGGACGGCCTGGGTGAACGAGCCGCCAACCCGCTGCGGCGTGCTCCCCGCCAGCGCCTGCCGGCAAACCCGCGCCGCTGATTCACCACACCCGTATGCGCCGCCCAGGACGTCAGCGATCTGACCGCCCTCCGGTCTCCGTCTTGACCTTGCCGCGCTGCCGGTGTGTCCGGGCTGGCGCTCACACCGCAGCGAACTTCCGCGACCCGCGCAGCGCCGCCCTCGCCTGCGCTGCTCCGGCCGCCGCGAACAGCTCGCCGGTGCCGATGGTGGGCGCCGGGCCGGAGTGGCCCGAGCACAGCCCACACAGCCCCGGCCTGCCCAACGGCGCCCGACAGTCCGCGCACTCGTGCTCTTGACCTGCACAGACCGACCGCGTCTGCGACGGCGCGGGAGGCAGCTTGCGCACCAGGCGGTCCCGGACCACGGCGACCGGCGAGAAGATCTCCGACGGCAGGCCGGGCAGCAACGCGGCAGCAAGCTCCGCCTGACCACACCCCGCCGCCAGCCAGCGCGCCACCAGTGGCGCCAGCTCGACCACCTCCGCCTCGCCGAGCCGCAGGCGCGGCTGGCTCGTCAGCACCCGGTACAGCGTCAGGGCCGCCGTCCGCAGCGGTTCCTCCAGATCCTTGATCGAAGGCCTCACCCTCCCGCCCTCCGGGTTCAGGCGCCGACCCCGCGGCGCGGTGCGCCGGCGGTTGCCCTCGTCGCCACAGTCGGGGGCAGGGCGGGAGGGTTCTTTATCCAGGTTCTTTATTACAGGGACGCCAGCATCACCGGAGCCCGGATCACCGGGCGCTGGATGGGGCAGACTCGGATCCACCTGCGGTTCTTCCGGCTCCACCGCGTCCAGCAGAACCCTCGCCGCCTCCAGGCCAGGCGCGTACGGGACGTCGTAGACGTGAGCCACCGAGTAGATCTTGCCGTCGTTTCCCCGGACCTTCACGACCCGGTAGTACCCAGCCTCGATCAGCTCCTTCAACGCTTTGCCGACCGCGGAGCGGCTGTCCACGCCGGAGTCGGCGATCTTGCGCCCGTCTTCCTTCCGCCCCTCCTCCCGGGAGAGGAGGTCGCCCAGGAGGCCGCGGGCCGCCATGGTCAGCTGTCGGTCCTGGAGGATGGAGTTGGGCAGCACAGTGAAGTTGCGCGTGTGGGCGCTACGGTGTACCTGCAAGGGAGTGTTCGCTCCTGTTGCCGGACCCCGGGGTGTTGACGCACCGTCGAGGTCACCTGTGTTCGGTTGGACCACGGAACGTAGCCAGACCATCCACCCCGAAGCGAGCGCCTGTTCAGCGACCTTGATCACATCCCGGGCAAGCGGTTGCGGTGCGTGTGGCGAGAACTGTCGGTGCTGGACTGTCCGTCTGCCTGTCCGCACGGACTCTGCGGGGCTTGGTGCGTGGGCGGCCCGGGCCGATGCGCGGCACGCTGACGGCGGTCGAGGACAGTCTGGAACTGCGGACTGTCACGGCGGTGGCCGGCGGTGATGACCAGGGACAATGGCTTCCGCCCCTGCTCGACCGCAAGGTGGACCTTGGTCGTAAGACCGCCCCGGGAGCGTCCGAGTCCGTGGTCGGCCAGCTCGATGTCGACATCGCCGGTCGGTTCTCGCTGGGGATCCCCGTTACCGTCTTCACGGCCCCGCAACGGGGCTCCCGGCCTCCGGTCCGGCATGACTGCTCCCCCCTGTGGTTCGGATACTGACTTCGGCGCTTCGAGGTGGTCGGCCTGTTTGTGTAGCTGACTGACAGTCATTTGCGCGCTATGCGGATGGGGGTGGTCTGACGCCGAAGGCACGTCAGTACCGCGAGTCGGTGCGGCTGGAGGCGGCCGTGTTGTTCGACGAAGGCGTCCCGCCGAGGGAGGTGGCCCGCAGGCTGCGGGTGACCGCGAAATCGGCCTACCAGTGGCATCAGGCCTGGCGGGAGTACGGGGCCGGGGGGCTGGCGTCACGGGGACCGGGCGGGCAGCGGTGCAAGCTGTCGGCGCGATGTCGGGAGAAGCTGGCCGAGTACCTGGAGCAGGGGCCGGCCGTGCACGGCTGGGACCATGACCAGGTGTGGACCTCCCACCACCGTCACCTTGAAACGCGCCGCGAAAGCGGTCAATCCGCACGGAAATGTGCACTGTTGACAGAGTCGTAGCCCGGTCAGTCGTTTTGTCAGGGGACCTACAGTCTGTCGTGGCTGCCGACAGCTATGGGGCGGCAGACGGTTTTGCCAACGTCGTAGCGGGTGGCGGGTCGCTGGTTCTTCGAGCGGGGCGGCAGCGTGCTCGATCGCCAGCTCCTTCGGGGTGCGACCCAGAACGGCGGCCAAGTCCTGCAGGATCTGCAGATCGACGCCTGTAATCTCGGCGATTACCGTGCCGCTGCCGGCCCGCCACACCCGAGGTCCTTAAGCTTGTGATTTATCCGGTGCGGCGTGGTTTGGTGCCGACCTTGTGGTGATCCGGTCGGCGGTAGGACTCGCCAGTGGCCAGGAGCAGGCCCACGTCGTAGCGGTTCGCGGGTCGGCGGTTCTTCGACCCGGGCGGGCGCCCCGGGCCGGGCCGGGTGGGTTTCGGCACTCCGGCCGGGGTTGAGGTTCTGGCGTGCAGGTGTCGGAACCCGCGGCGTACTCGGGCCGGGGTGAGCTTGTTCGGTTCGGCCGGCTTCTCCCACGGCCGTCGCAGGTCGGTGGTCAGAGAGCGGGCGAGGCGGAGCTGGGTGCAGGCGGCGGCGATCAGCCAGGTCCAGCGGTCCGCAGCCTCGGCCTCCCGCAGTCGCGGAGCGGTCCAGCCGAGGGTCTGCTTGATCATCCTGAAGAAGTGCTCGATGTCGAACCTGCGCAGGAACGCCTGCCAGGCCAGGTCGGTCTCCGCGGGGCCGGCCGTGGGCCGTGACCACCACAGCCACAGCGGCTTGGGGTCGCCACCGCTGGGCAGATGGTCGACCTGGAGCCGGACGACGGTGCCCTCGATGACCGGGAGCGGGCCGGGGTTGTCCCGCCAGGCGGCGCGTCCTTGCAGCTCGGGGTGGAGCCGGTCCCAGCTCTGGGCGTGGGCGGTGCCGTAGCGGGTGGTCTCGGACTTCGTCTCCGCGTCCGGGGCGCCCCAGGTCCTGGCGTCCTTGAAGATGAACTCGCTGCCGTGCTTGGGCGGCCGCCCGCCGGCCGGGTTGGCCTGGGCGAACTCCTCCCGGGTCGGCGCCGGACGGCGCATCACCCGGTCCGAGCGCAGGCGTCCCAGGATCTCCACGGGCAGGTCGCGCAGCAGGTAGGCCAGCCGCATCACGTCGTAGCCGGCGTCGGCCACGATCAGCACCGGCGGCTCGCCTGGGTGCCACTGGCTGGCGGCGACCAGGCGCTCGACCAGGTCCCGCAGTTGTGCGGCGGTGACCGCGGCGAGGTCGTCGCCGGGCCGCAGCCGCACCGCGTCCAGCGGGGCGACCCACGAGGTCCGGCCCGATTCCAGGGCGACGACCCACGAGTAGGGCCAGCCCGGGATCATCTGGTGCCTGGCGTCGCCCCGGCCGTAGGTGTGGCAGAACGAGCGGGCGTCGCTCGTGTCGGCGTCGGGCCGCAGCCACGGCGAGACGTCCACCGCGAGCACCAGGCGGCCGTCGGCGGCGCGGGGCAGTGGCAGGCCGGACAGCTCGGCCCGCAGCCGCTCGACGTCCAGGCGGCCCCGGTTCAGCGCGCCGTAGAGGGCGCCGTGGCCGCGCCGGTGCTCGGGTGCGAGAGCCAGACCGACCAGGGTCTTCACCGGGCCGTCGGTGCACAGAACCGCGTCGGTGAGCTCGAACAGCGCGTCGCGCCGTCCGGTCAGGCAGTCGTAGAAGACCCCCCGGAAGCGTGACAGTTCCGCGAACGGCTCGTACTGCACGCTCTGTTCCACCACACTCATTGCTACGGCCTTCGCGTCAAGTCCTGTACCTCTTAGCCGAGTTCAGGATCACGCGAAGGCCGTTCCGCTGTCCCGGGAACACCCGGACGAGTGATCACCGGGTCCGCTTGTTCGAGGGCACTGGATAAATCACAAGCTAACCTCATCTTTGAAGTTCTGCCAGGCGACCGTGGGGCTAGCCCCACGGCTGGGCCGGAGAACCGTCGGCCTCCAGACCGAATCGCCGAAGCCGTTCTGCGGTTGCCGCGTCTCCGGCTCGCTCCCGCACTCTGGCCAGGGTCACCAGGGCCCAGTGGTCTCCGGCGTCGGCGGCCTGCTGGTACAGCCGCTCCGCGCCCGCCGTGTCCCCGACCCGCTCCCGCCGCTCGGCCAGGATCACCAGGGCCTGGGTGTGGCCAGCATCCGCGGCCTGCTGGTACAGCCGCTCCGCGCCCACCATGTCCCCGGCCCGCTCCCGCCTCGCGGCCAGCCTCACCAGGGCATGGGTGTGTCCGGCGTCCGCGGCCCGCTGGAGGTAGCGATCGGCGCCCGCCCCCAGCCGCGCGGCCAGACGTCCCAGGCTGCCGGTGTCTCCGGCGTCCGCGGCCTGCTGGTACAGCCGTTCCGCGCCCACCATGTCCCCGGCCCACTCCCGCCGCGCGGCCAGGCTCACCAGGGTGAGGGTGTGTCCGGCGTCCGCGGCCCGCTGCGCGTAGCGTTCCGCGCCCGCCGTGTCCCCGACCCGCTCCCGCCACTGGGCCAAGAGCTCCAGGACCTGGGTGTGTCCGGCGTCCTCGGCCCGCTGACCGTAACGTTCCGCGCCCGCGGTGTCCCCGGCCTCATCCCGCAACTGGACCAGGCTCACCAGGGCCCAGCGGTCTCCGGCGTCGGCGGCCTGCTGGTACAGCCGTTCCGCGCCCGCCGTGTCCCCGGCCTCCTCCCGCACCCTGGCCAGGCTCACCAGGGTGCGGGTGTCTCCGGCGTCCGCGGCCCGCTGCGCGTAGCGTTCCGCGCCCGCCGTGTCCCCGGCCTGCTCCCGCCGTACGGCCAGGGTTACCAGGGCCATGTGGTGTCCGGCGTCCGCGGCCCGCTGGAGGTAGCGATCGGCGCCCGGCGTGTCCCCGGCCCGCTCCCGCCGCTCGGCCAGGGTTACCAGGGCCAT
>NZ_JBHVUV010000012.1:49734-142823 GCF_042883905.1 Kitasatospora sp. NPDC058170 | reverse complement strand
CATGTGGTGTCCGGCGTCGGCGGCCTGCTGGTACAGCCGTTCCGCGCCCGGCGTGTCCCCGGCCCGCTCCCGCCGCTCGGCCAGGGTCACCAGGGCCATGTGGTGTCCGGCGTCGGCGGCCTGCTGGTACAGCCGTTCCGCGCCCGGCGTGTCCCCGGCCCGCTCCCGCCGCTCGGCCAGGGTCACCAGGGCCTGGGTGTGGCCAGCATCCGCGGCCTGCTGGTACAGCCGTTCCGCGCCCACCAGGTCCCTGTCCCACTCCCGCGACCAGGCCAGCCTCACCAGGGCCGAGCAGTCTCCGGCGTGCGCGGCCCGCAGGGAGAGGCCTGCTGCGATGCGGAGGCGGCCCCGCTCTTGGGCTGCGGCTGCTAGTCGGGGCAGGTCGGTTGTGCTGGCGTGCTCTTGGGCGGCGGTCCAGAAGGGCTCGGGTGGGAAGGTGTATCGGCGGGTGGTGCGGGCGTGGTGGTCGAGGTAGTCACTGAGGCGGTAGACGTCAGGGAGAGGGCCCATGCCATCGGGGTTCGCGACGGGTTCCAGGGCCGCGGCCACGGCCCTGACCTTCTGTCGCGCGTATTCGAGGGCGTGGTCGAACCAGGTGTCGGGGTCAGCGGCGGCGCGTTGCTCCTCGGTCAGGAAGGCCTGGGCGGCGGCCTTGAGGAGTGCGGCGGGCAAGGGGGAGGTGTGGCCGAGGCGGCGGGCATCCATGGCCGCGGTGATGACGGCGTGGCCGTAGGGGCCGTGGGGTTCGGTGGCCTGTTCGTAGTGGTCGACGAGTTGGGGGCCGGCCGCGAGGGTCTGGGTGATCTTTCCGCCGGTGCTGGTGTGCGCGGCTGCGGCGATTGCAGGGTCGCGCTTCACGAGCGGGTTCTTGAGGGACTCGGTGGTGAAGGAGGCGGGGACGTCGACCACGACGGCCCAGGCGAGCAGGGCACGGGCGTTCGGGTGGGCGTCTTCCCCGCCCGGGCCGGGTTGGGGTGTGGCGGTGAGGTCGCGGTGGTACTCGGGCCACAGCGTGCCGAGGATCACGACCGGTCCAGTGTCTTCCAGGCGGCTGTGCAGCGCGGCGGCGGCTTCCTCCCCCTCGGTACCGCGGAGGTAGTTCTGGGCTTCGTTGAGCCACAGGACGGTGCGCGGGGCGAGGGCGCCGGCGTCGAGCAGGGCCAGGAGCCCCTCGGGGGTCTTGGGGTAGACGAGCTGCCAGTCGGGCAGGCAGGCACGGACGGCCTCGAAGGCGGTGCGGGTCTTGCCGGCGCAGGACGCCCCCCGCACGAGCGCGAACATCGTCTGTTCGCTGCGGACTGCGTTGCGCAGGCGGTTGCGCAGCTGCTGGTCGTGGGTGCGTTCGAGGTACGCCGGAAGCACGAACACGCCCTCGGCATCGGTGGTGTTGATGCCGTGGATGGCGGGGTGGACGCCGAGGTGCTGCGCGGTCCACTGCTCGACTGGTCGTGGCCGGTCGAGGCGGGCGGTCCTCCTGTTCCCCGGGTAGTGCTGGTGGAGGTTCTCGATGGTCCCGGCGACGATCGCGCCGTTCGTGCCCTGGACCGAGCTGGCGAGGCCCGGGACAGCAGTGGTGCCGGGTCCGCTCAGCCCTCGGGCGTTCCCGGCTGCGGAGGGTTTCCCAGGGTCACGCTGCCCATGGTCCAGGCGGCGGCGGACCCGTGGTCGGCTCGGATGCCTACGTTCCCGCCGACGGCCGCACCGCCGTCTCCCGCCGAGACTCCGCCGATGGTGCGGGACAGGGACTGCAGCTCCTTCACAGCGCTGTCCAGGGCCGCGCCGAAGCCGGGATCCTCTTCAACAGCTTCGTCCAGCGCATCGTGCACCCGTCGCCGGGTACGATCGCTCGGCCTGTCCTGCCCCGCCGCGGCCTCCTCGGCCAGCTTCTTGAGCGCGGAGTCCTCGCCCAGCTTGCGGCCGACCAGGTCGTCGAGCCGGTCCATCGCCGTGTCCAGCGTGCGGTCGACCTCCCCGTCCGCCCGGCCGGCCACCCGCTTCGCCTTGCGGACCGCCCACGCGAACACGTACCCGACCGCAATCTCGATGCCCGTCATCACACTCCCCAGACTGCCACTGACAACCCATCAGACCGTACCCGCAGCTCACCGGGCGAAGAAGGCGATCGCGAGAAACGGGTGGAAGGCCGACTGATGGGGCTGACCCGGTCAGAACAAGGCCGGAGGCTCCTGCGGCTCGTCTTCCGGGAGCCTGTCCCGCCAGGCGCTCGACGAGCTTCCCGACCGCGTCCAGCTCGCCCGGGCACAGCGCGGCGAGGGCCTGCTCGGCGGCGGCGGTGCGTCAGCTCTGTGCGATGTCGTCGCCCGCTTGCCCGGCACCTTCAGTTGTGCCTGCCTTCTCGCGCATCTTGCGCACCAGCTCCGCCTTCTGGTCGGCTGCACCCTGGCGGTCGAGGTTGCGGTGCGGACCGTTGTTCTGCCGTTCGGTGCGGGAGAGCCTCTTGCGCTGGCCGCCGCCCATGCCCACGGGGTTGTTGATGTTCTTGCTCACGGTCGCGGGTCTCCGGTTAATGATGTGAAGTGATCTACGGATTCATCGGTGGGGGACGGGCAGCGACGTCGAAGGATGTCAGCGGGGGCCCGTCACGCTCTCACTCGTAAATCGGCGTCTGGAAGAACATGACAAAGACGTTACCTGGTTCCGCTAGCCCCGCATACCAACCTTTTCGCTACCCCGGCGTCGGTCGGGCCTTCGACGCCCGCCCGGGGGCACCAGCCGCTTCCTTCTGGGAATCTCAGTACTGCCAGGCCCTGCCGGTCCCACCTGCCCGGGCAGGTCCAGATGGACGCTGCTGGGCCGCTGTGGGCATTGTCAGTGGTCGGAACAGGCGGACGATACGGAAGAGATCATGCGAGTGCCGCGGCGAGCTCGTCCGGTGAGGATCACGACGGCGCTCCGATCATCGGCGGCTGGGACTCGCAGGCGTGGTTGAAGAGGGCGTAGGTCGCCGAAGTGGGTTGGATGATCCCGGTGTTGTGCCAGAAGGAGACCTGGCCCGCGACCATGCCGGGGTAGATCCGCATCGGCAGGGCCGCGACGATCTCCAGCGTCCAGCGGTGACAGGACGTGGTGTGGCCCAGATCGGCCGACAACCGGAGAAACAGCCCGCGGCGGCCGTTGCTGCTGCACCCGATCAGCCGCATCGCGAACAGGCTGCTGCCGATCACCTCCTCGGTGTGCCCGAGGTACATGCGATGCGGGTCCAACTCGAACCCGTCCTCCGGCAGCTCGACGCCCGTCCAGGTGCCGGCAGCATCATCGAAGACCTTGAGCTCTCGGCCCAGGTGGTAGTTGATGCTGTTCGGGTTGACGCCGGCCCGGTTGTACGGGGAGAAGACGATCTCGCCCTGGTCGATGAACCGCCGGATCGCCTCGCCGGTAAGGATCACCGGTCTGCCTTCCGCTCGACGCGCATCGGCAGGAAGGTGGCGGAGCGGATCACCTGTGAGGGTTTCCAGACCACTCCGTCCTCCGCATGGAGCCGGCAACCCCGCCGGGCGACGGCACGCAGCACTGCGGCGGCCTCCATGCGGGCCAGCGCGGCACCGAAGCAGGCGTGCGGGCCGTAGCCGAAGGCGACGTGCGGGTTCCGCCGACCGGGACGGAACTCCTGCGGGTCCTCGAACACCGCCGGGTCACGGTTCGCAGACGCCTGGAGCAGGACCAGCCGACGGCCCGCCGGCACCGGTATGCCGAGGACCTCGCAGTCTTCCGCGGCCGTCCGGGCGGTGATGAGCGCCGGGCCGTCCAGGCGCAGGACCTCCTCGACGAAGCCCCCGACGGACCCCGCCGAAGCAGCTGCCGCTCGGGCCTCCTCCGGGTGATCGGCGATTGCCCGGAGGACCGCGCCGATCAGGCCGGTTGTTGTCTCGTGGCCGCCGATCAGCAGAGCGATCAGGTTGGAGACGGCTTCCTCGAGCGTGAGGCGTTCGCCCTGCTCCTCCACTTCCACCAAGGCCGAGACAATGTCGGCGGACGCATGGATGCGGCGTTGCTCGATGAGCCCGGTGAAGTAGTCCCACAGGCCCGCCCATGCGGCGGCGAGCTGCTTCTCCTGACTGTCGGTGAGCGTCGGTTCAGTGAGTAGGATGACATCGTCGGACCAGCCCTTGACGAGCTCCCGATCGCCTTCGGGAATGCCCAGCAGTGCACAGATCGTGTGGACCGGCAGGGGCTCCGCGACACTGCGCACCGAATCACCTCCGCCGGCCATAACGAACTGCGAGACCAACGCATCTGCCACCACGGCGATCTGCGGCTCCAAGGCGGCGATGCGGCGCGGAGCGAAAGCCCGCGCCAACAGTCCCCTCAATCGCGGGTGCTGCGGCGCATCCGCGTAGAGCACCCAGGACATCACCGGCTCCAGCGCCGGGCGGAGGCCCGGGTTGATCTCGCCCACCAGGCCGGCAGCAGTCGGCGCGCAGACGAACCCCGGGTGCCTGAGCAGGTGGCGCACCTCCCGGTAGCGGGTGAAGACTAGCCGTCCGCTGCCGAGCTCCTGACAGTCGATGGCCCGAGGGCCGACGCCCAGCGCCGCGAGCGCGGCCTCCCGCTCCGGACCACCAGCGAGTGCCGCCAAGACGGTTGTCTGATCCACGTGTTGCCTCCCGTCCGCCCGGAAGTCCGCGAAGAGCTGCTCTGGCCGCGTCGTGGAACCGACGTCGTAGCACCAGGTTCAAGCCCACAAGCAGCAACCAGGCTGTGGTGTAACGAGGTTCGATGGGCCGAAGGGGGGCGCCTCTCCGCGTAGGCTGGCGCTCGGTCCCGCTTCCGACCGTGAACCGATGATGACGCTACGTCAGACCAACGACAAGAGGGTCGGAAAGGAAACCCTGTCCTTTTCGCCGAACCGGCATATGCGAGCAGCTGTCCAAGCGCTAGCCTTTCCCAAAGAAGGGGAGGTGCTGCAGTGCCCGTCGAGCCGACACCCAGGCGACGCCGTCTCGCCAGCGAGGTCCGGCTTGCTCGCAAGCGCCTCGGCTGGAGCGTTGAACAAGCAGCCGTCGAACTCGGATACGCCTCCGCGTCCACCATCTCGAAGATCGAGAACGGCACTCAGGGAATCAAGCCGCAACAACTCCCGCACTTCTTCGCGGTTCTTGGGATCACCGAGCCTGCGGTGCAGGAAGCCTGGCGCGACATGGTCCGGAACGCTCGCGATCAAGACTGGCACCAGCGCTACCCCGGTGTCGCCGACGACCCACTCGGCGACTACCTCGCCAACCTGGAGATCGCATCCAGCCTGTTTATCTGGTCCCCCGTGGCCGTTCACGGCCTACTCCAGTGCGACGCCTACGAGCTGGCTGTGATCATCGCCGGCCGTGCCTGGAAGAGTGACGAGGACATCAAGCGCTTCATCACAGTGCGGCGCAACAGTCGACATGCCGCCCTCTCTCGCAAGACCCCGCTTCGGATTCGGGCAGTCCTGACCGAAGCCCAACTTCGCCAGGAGGTCGGCGGCCGAGCCACAGCCCGCGCCCAGGCACTGCACCTCATCGAACTGGCCCGCACGCACAGGAACATCGTCATCCAGGTGATCCCGCTCTCGCGCGGCGCGCACGCCGGCTGCGACGGCCCGTTCATGGCGTGGACGTTCCCGACCGGACACGACTCCGTCACCATCGAGGGCATGAAGACCGCCCTCCACCTCAACGACCCCGACACCGTCACCGACTACCACACCACCAGCGACCACCTGAAGACGGACGCACTACCGCCGAAGGAATCGCTCGAACTCCTCGCTCAAATCGCCAAGGACCTCTCGTGACCCACGATCTCGCGCCCCGCCGCCCTGTGTCTGATTCCGACAGCATCGTCACAGCAGAAGAGAAGAACTCCCTTGATCCAGCCTGGGTCAAGGACCAACTCGAACGCGCGACGTGGCTGACAGCAAGTACCGGCGGGAGCAACTGCCTTCGGGTCGCGTTTCTTGACCGTGGGCTCGTCAGCACCGGCGACTCGCTGAATCCTGACCAAGATCCCCTTCTCTTCGCAGCAGGCGAGTGGGACGACTTCCTCGCAGGCGCCAAGGCGGGACGGTTTGATCGTCCCTGACTCTACAGCGCGGGGTACGTCGACTCGGCATCGGGGCGGCGCGCCCGTCAGCGCTTCAGCCGAGGCTATGGGCGGCTGAGCGTCTTCTTCTCAAGTCCCGTTTGCCAACGGGCTTCTGTGTGGTTTCCCGGCAGTGACAATGCGTACAGGCTGGATCGTTGCTCGTCGCCTGCGGGCTGGCCGTTCAGCGGGGAAGGTGTCCGAGTGCTGCGTATTGCCCAGCTCTGCCAGCGACGTGGTTGGACAAGGTATCTGACGTTCGACATCGAGCTGAGCAGAGCCCGGAAGCTGGCTGCGCAGAGGGACGACAACCGGGACCTGCTGTTCGTGACGGTGTCGCGTCGGACCTTCTACCGTTGGATGGGTGACGGCTACCGGCATGAGCCGCGGCCGGAGACCGTGCGCGTCTTGATGTACATGTTCGACATGCTCGATGAGCCGCCGATGGCCCTGTTTGAAGAAGTCGGGGACGCCACTCTTGGCGCGGCTCCAAGCCCCTTCGATGCGAGTGCTCTGCTGGGCATCGGATCGGCGCCTTCGGCCGTGGACCCGGCACTCCTGACCCTGGCCACAAGCCAGATCACCGAGATCGTCGAGCAGTACGAGATGCTCGGGCCTCAGCAGTTGACGCGTGAGGCGCTGCTTCTTCGGTCCATGCTTCACGTGCTTTTCGGCGGACGTCAGTCGCTGCGCCAGCGTGAGCGCACGATGCAGTTACGTGGACAGGTCTCGGCCCTGCTCGGGTACATGTCGGTCAACTCCGGCCAGCCGCGGTCAGCTGAGGGCTACCTCGCCGAAGCCATGGGTGTGGCAGTGGAGATCGAGGACACCGCGCTCCAGATGTGGGTGCTCGGCACGCAGTCGTTCAGCCTTTACTACCAGCAGGATTACAAGAAGGCGGACGAGGTGGCGCGGATGGCGGTCGAGCTGGACCCGAGCAGCCCGCTGGCGATTCGCCCGCTCATCAACGGGCGAGCCCGCGCGCTCGCCCGCCTCGGGGTGAAGCGCGAGGCCGAGTACGTGATCGGCGCCGCACTGGCCCTGACCGGACGCGCGGACGACCTGCCGGAAGGCGTGAGTTCCTGCATCTCATTGGGCGCGTACTCGCCGGCCCGCACGCTCGCCAATGCGATTACAGCGCACCTATCCCTCGGCGACACCTCGAAGGTGTTCTCCCTCGCCAAGGAGATCGAGCCGATGGTCGTCTCCTCTGAGTCGGTCTGGACGCGAGCCCTGGTGGGCCTCGACCTCGCAACCGCGCACCTCCAGGGCAACCACCCCGACGTCGAACAGGCCATGGCGCTGGGCACCACCGCGATCGAGGCCGGCGGGATGCCCCCGATTCGCTCGGTCCACCAGCGAGGTGGCGAGCTGCTGCGACAAGCTGCTGCCTGGCGCGGCGAGGCTGGGGTGCGGGAGTATGCGGAGCGGCTGCGTTCCTGGGAGGCGAGTCCTCTCGCGGCCCCGCTCGTGGCGAGCGCGACGACCTAGCAAGGAGTTCTGGCACGTGCTTCTGACCGACAGCCGGGCGTTCCCGGCCGAGCCTCCCGCCGACCTGGACAGCCCGGAAGCGATCACCGCACACGACCAGTCGGTGTTCGACGCGACCGCGACCATGAAGAATCACTGGGACCGGGCGGGCTGGAGCTCGGAGCGACGTGCGTTGTACTGGTTCCTGACCTTCCCGGACGATTCCGCTCTGATCGGAGCGGCCCGCGCGTGCCAGGAGGGGCTCGACGGGCTCGGCCTGGACCTGGTCCCGTCGGACGGTCTGCACGTCACCGTGGCACGGATCGGCGAATCCGCGGACACCTCTCCGGAGGTGCTGGCGGAGCTGGTTCGGCGGGTTAAGCATCGCGGGTTGAAGCGCTTCGAGATCGCGGCACATCCGCTGGCCGGCTCTCAGGGGGCGGTCCGTTTCACTCTGGCGCCATGGCGGCCTCTGGTGGCACTTCACGCAGCACTGGCTGCCTGCGGGCGGGAAGCCGGGGTGCCAGGCGGCCGTCAGACCTCCTCGTTCCGGCCGCACCTGAGCATCGCCTACAACCCTTCGGTCCGGCCGGCTCAACCGATCATCGACCAGGTCTCGCGACTCCGGGAGATCCCGCCGGTCCCGCTGGAGGTCACCGGGGTGGACCTCGTGGAGCTGCGCCGGGAGGCACGTGAATACCGGTGGGAGGTTCTCCACCGCCTCGAACTTCAGTAGGCGGCGGATTCGGCGCGGGATTCGCATGTCAAGCTGAGGTTCCACCGGTCACTGGATCTTGGCGAAGTCCAGGGTGTGGTGGTGCAGCTCCGCGCGTACCGAGGCATAGACGCTGTCGGCGAGTTCGATGTCGGACTCGCCGAACGCGTACAAGTTGGTGAAGTTCTGGACGATATGCCGGCGGTTGCCGAAGCCGGCGACCACGACCGTGTTCGGGCTCCGCTCGATGCAGTGTCGCAGGGCGATTGCCGCCTCGCCGCCCGGAAGGTGCGAGACATGCTCGCGGAGCGGCCGTAGTCCTCGGCGGAGGGCAGCCCACGCGGAGGCGGACAGGTCAGGCATCGGCGAGATGCGGCCGCGGGTGTCGGCGAGAGTACCTCTGGCCAGGGGAGCACAGAGAAGGAGCCCAACCTTGCGCCGCCGGGTGAAGGTGAAGAGATCCTCCCCTTGAACGATGACGAGCTGCTGCAGCGGATTGAAGCGGGTCAGGACGACGTCCGGTTGAACGACCTCGAAGACGCGGGCGAACCGTTGCGCCTGGTCGGCCCCGGTGGTTCGGCTCGGGTGGGGGCCGCGCAGTCCCACGGCACCAATGACCCCCAGGCGCCGGAACGCCGCCAAGGCTTCGGCTGCTTCGTGGAGGTAGCGGTCGTCCGGCCCGAAGTCGAGACTCGGCAGGACGTAGAGCGCGACGTGGTCGTCCCGGAGGTTGTCCAGGGTCTGCTCCAACTGGTGACGCACGTGAGGTGATGCGTAAAGGTGAGGCGCGGTTCCGACATTCTGGATTTTGGTGACGATCTGGAGCCCGGCGCCTCGGTGCTCTTCGATCAGCTGACTGAGAATTCGCTCGGCGTGGCCTTGGCCGTAGGTGTCCCCTGTGACGAAGAGAGTCGCGCCGGCTTCTACGGCGGCACGAAGTGCGCCGAGCGTCTCGCGGTCCTGCCGCAGGCCGCCGAGGCCGGTCGAACGGCATCCGACGCCGAGCGGGTGGGCTTGGATCGTCCTGCTCAGGTGGCGTACAGCCGGGCTGGGCAAGGTCACCGAGCCACGTCCTTCTCCGGGCCGAAGAGTGCGGTGACGACCGTGCCTCCGGGGAGCAGCTCGACGCACCATGCGGTCGCGCAGTGGTCCACCAAGGCCAGCCCTCGTCCGCCTTCGGTCAGTTGGTCGGTGGAGCCCAAGCAAGTCGGATCGTGAAGGACGGATGCTCGGCGGGCGATGATGTCCGCCCCGTTCCTGGCGTCCCTCACCGCGATGGTGATCCCGCTCGGGTACCAGCGGATGGTCAGTTCCTCCGCACCGCCCGCATGGTTGATCGCGTTGGCCACGACCTCGGTGGCGACCAGAACGGCGTCATCGAGTTGCGAAGCGGAAAGCCATCCGAAGACGACCTGCTTCACCATGGCCCTGGCGTAGGAGCACGGCGAGACGTGTGTGTTCAGCAGGGTTCGTCGTTCGCCGATGACATCGCCGAGTCGGAATTGCCCAAGCGTGGTGGAGGTTGCGAAGCCCACCGGCGCCTCCCTGCAACGTAGCCGTCGGATGCAGGTAGTCCTGCCCGCCCTCTCACCATCAGGCAGCGCGGGCGGCAAACCAGTGCCAAGCCAGTGCCAATCCGGCGCCGCCGGGAGCTGCCGCGCCATCGCCAGAACCTGACAAACCATCCCGTACGGAACGAATCTGCGGAACGGATTGCGTTGAGATTCAACGAACTTGGCACTGCCATGGCACTGGTTTGCCGTCCGCCCCGCCGCAGAGTGGAGCCGACGGTCCCGTTGAGGTCGTGGAAGCGCCTTCAGGGCAGCCTGCGGCTGCTACAGGGGCAGGACCCATGGCCGTCGCGCCCGGCCGTCACCGGCGCCATCGTCACCGCCCCTCACCATCTGGCCAAGGAGCAACCGTGAACCCCCACCCTCACCTCCCGGTCCTGGGCGACCTGGTGGCCGGCACCGCCGGTGCCGTCGCTGCCATCCACGTCAGCTCCGAGGGGCTCGTCCTCGGCACGTCGCCGGGTATCGGCCTCGACGAGGCCGACACCTGGGCCGCCCTGATGTCGGGCCTGGGCGCGATGAGCGCCAGGAGCGTCGGCATCGTCGGCCACCTCACCTCGGGAGAGCACGCCTGGGGACACAGTGTGATCGAGGACCGCGCCGGCCGGACCATGACGCTGGTGGGCGCGGCCGATCACTCGATGCTCGCCGTGGTGGGCGCCGAGGGAGCGGACCTGGGTGAGATCGCGGCGCGGCTGATCGTCCTCGCGGACCAGGGCCTCGCTGCGGCGGTGGCGGCGTGAGTGCGGCCCCGGCTGATCAGCCCGCACCGGCCGGGCAGCGCCCGCTGGCCTGCGTCCTGGCCGCAGCCCACTTCCCCGATCCGCGCAGCCCGCGCTCGACCGGCCCCGGCCCGCCGCGTAGCGGCACCGCCCCCTTTCCGCCCTTCGCTTTCACCCGAACTCGCCACGAGGAGCTTCGCCATGCCCGTTTCCCTGCCCGAACGGCCGGACCTGTCGGATGCCGAGGTGCTGCTGCTGCGCCAGGTGGCGGGCGGCCACCTGAACGCGGCGGTCAGCCGCGCCACCGGCATCCCCGAGAAGTCCGTCGCCGCCGCCGTCAACGCGCTGATGTCCAAGCTCGGCACCGCCAACCGCCACCACGCCGCCGCGCTCGGAGCAGCCTGGGGATGGGTGCGGGCCGAGGACGTCCCCGTGATCAATCCCAGTGGCCAGCAGCTGCCCAAGGGCCGCAGGAAGGTCCTCGAAGCGCTGGTCGCGGGGGACGAACCGGAGACGGCCGCCGGGCGGCTCGGCCTGTCCGAGAACACTGTGCGGGTCTACATCCAGGACGTCCTGCGCGCGCTGGGGGTTCGCTCGCGGCAACAGGCCGCGGCAATCGCCCTGCTCACCGGCATCGTGCCGCCGAGCGCCCTGGGCGACGGCTGGCCGGACACCGGGCTCGCGGCGGTCCACGGCCCGGCCGACCGGCAGCCCGCCGGGGTGAGCTGATGTCGCGCGCGCGTCGGTTGACGGCCGTGCTCGCCGGGGCGGCCTGCCTGCTACTTGCACTCGCGGCCGGCGCGGCGACGACGGCGGCGGTCCGGTACGAGCACGCCGTGCACGGACCGGTGGTGCTGGCCGGCACCACCTACACCGCCGGGCTGCTCCTGCTGATCAGCGCCGGGCTCCTGGGCGCCGGCCGTGCCGCAGAGGACGTCCGGTGAGCGCCCTCGGTGCGCTGGGGCAGTTGAGCGCGGACCAGGCCGCCGTCCTGGACCGGGTCGGCGCGGGGATGACCAACAGCGAGATCGCCGTCGCCCTCTCGCTCGGGCTCCAGGCCGTCCGGCGGCTGATCGCGCAGTCCCTCGTCCGTCTGGACGCGGAGGACCGCATGTCGGCGTTCGTGCGGGCCTGGCAGTCCGGTCAGATCCCGCACGCCCGACCGGTGGGGCGTGCTCCTGCGCTGAGCGGCGAGCAGACCCGGGTGCTGCTGATCTGGGCGGCCGGCGGCAGCCAGTCGCACGTCGCCCGCGCCCTGCACATCTCCGAACGGACAGTGAGCCGATGGGAACAGAGCATCCTCACCGCCCTCGGCGCCCGCAACCGCGCAGTCGCCGTACGCAGCGCCCTTGAGCACCGGCTGATCGATCCGGGCCGCGAGAGCCTCGCCGCCCTGTGCACCGAACCCATGGCGGCCGATTCGGGCCAGGGCCGCACCCGCCAGTTCCCCGACGAGGAGACGAACGATGCCGAGATCGGCACCACCCCGCCCGCGGCGCATCCCGTCGAGGAGGTCCTGCACTCCGCCGCAGGCGTGATCGTGCACCTCGGGGCGCTGGCCGGGCTGCCGTTGGCGCCGTCGCTGCCGCAGATCCTGCTCGGTGCACCGCCCCGCGACCGGACCCCGGCCGTCGTCCGGCTCCTGCACCGGGCGCTGGCGCTGGGAAGGCCGTGCGCCCTGGTGATCCCGCCGGGCGCCGGCAACGCGGTCAGGGTCGCGTCGGCGGCGGGCCTGGACTGCGCGTGGTCCGGCGCCGTCCGCCAGAGCGTCGCCAACCCGGCCGCGGCCTACGCGGCAGCGGCCCACCAACTCGGCGCCGCCCCGGACCGGTGTGTGGTGCTGTGCCCGGGCGACCAGGCCCCAGCCGCGGCATCGGTGGGCCCCATGCAGGTCCTGACCACAGCGACCGCTGCCCGGACGGTCGCCCGCCGCAGCCCGCTGCCCGCGGTCAGCAGCCGGGACCGCCAGATCGCCGAGCTCACTGCCCGCGGCTACCCCACCGCCCGGATCGGCGAACAGCTAGCCGTCGGCGAGCACCTGGTTCACTCCGAACTGGCCGCGATGCGCGAGCGGTTCGCAGCGGCGGACGACACCGAGCTGGTCGCCCGTCTGATCACCGCCGAACTGATCGACACCCGGCACCTACGCGCCGAGCTGCCCGCGCACGCCCCGGACCTGGACCAGGTCGAACGTGCCGTACTCGCACTGATGTGCGCGGGCGGCCCGACCCCGGACGGCGTCCGCGCGGCCGGCCTGACCTGGCGGGAGGCCCGCGCCGCCGAGACACGCGCTGTCCAGACGCTCTCCCCGCGGCGCAGCCGCACCCACGCCGTCGCTGTGGCCCTGGTCACCGGTGTCGTCGCCCCTCCCATCCCGCCGCCCACCAGTCTCCCGGAGCCCTCCGTGCCTCGTGCCGCACCGCGTAGACGCCCCCGCACCTCGCCGTCCCGGACCGGCGGCGTACGCCCCGGCCGCCTGGCGGCCGAGGGCGAGCACGCCCCCGCCGGCCGGTGACCCGCGCCACCGGCGCTCTGCAGCACCTGCGGGCGCCCGCTCTGCCAACTCCGGGGAGCGGACCGGTCGTCCTGCTGACCGGTGCATCGACCGGGCGCCCCCACCCGCTGACCGCCCCGAGCCCTCCGACCACGTCAGGACAACCCGCATGCCCGCACTCGACCAACCTCCGATCAGAGACCTCGCGCCCGTCGGCAACGGCCGCTCCACCGCCCTCGTCGACCGCACCGGCACGATGGACTGGCTGTGCCTGCCGGAGTTCGACTCCCCGGCCGTGCTCGCCGGCCTACTCGGCAGCCGCCGGCACGGCTCCTGGACCGTCGCCCCCACCGCGGCCCGGCCGGCCGCAGTGACCAACCGCGCCTACCGGCCCGGCTCCCTCGTGCTCGACCAGGTCTGGGAGATGCCCGACGGAACCCTGCGGGTCACCGAGTTCATGCCCGCCACCGGCGACGACCGGCCCGCCCAGGTGATCCGGCTCGCGACGTGCCTGCGCGGACGGGTGACCGTGACCTCCCGGATCCTGCTCGCCGCCGACTACGGCCGGGCCCCGCTCCGCCTGGGCGCCACCGAAAGCCCCGGCGGCGTACGGCGCCTCGCCGCCGACCACCAGGGCGGCACCCTGTTCCTGGACGGCCCCGGCCACCGGGTCAACCGGCGCGGAACCGCCAGCGCCGAAACCGTGCTGACCGCAGGGCAGCACGCGGCGTACGCCCTGACCTGGCAGCAGCCCGGCGAACCGACCCCGCCGGTCCCCGACGCCCAGCAGGCGCTGGCCGCCACCCTGCGTGAGTGGGATGCCTGGAGCGCCCGCAGCACCTATGCCGGGCCTGACCGCAACGCGGTCCTCGGCTCCCTGGCCGTCCTCGCTTCACTCGTCCACGCCCCGACCGGCGCGATCATCGCCGCCCCCACCACCTCCCTCCCGGAGGAGATCGGCGGCGAACGCAACTGGGACTACCGGTACTGCTGGCTGAGGGACTCGGCCCTCACCGTCATGGAGCTGCTGCGCGCCGGCGACTACCTGCCCGAGGTACGGGCGTGGCGTCGCTGGCTGACGGAGACGATTACCGACCCCGCCGATGTCCGGATCATGTACCGCCTCGACGGCGGCACCGAGCTGCCCGAGACCGTGCTGGACCACCTGCCCGGCTACCAGGGCTCCCTTCCGGTCCGCACCGGCAACGGCGCCGCAGACCAGCTCCAGCTCGACGTGTTCGGCTACGTCGCGCAGACCCTGCTGGCCGCCGAGGACGCCGGCCTCGAGCCCGACCCCGCCACCGACAAGCTCCTGCTGGGCCTGGCCGGGGTCGTCGCCGCCAACTGGCACCGGCCCGACCAGGGCATCTGGGAGATCCGCGGCCCCGAAAAGCACTTCACCCACTCCAAGGCCATGTCGTGGGCCGCCCTCCACCACACCGCCGCTCTGCTGGAGCGCCGCCCGGACGCGGACCGGCCCGCCCTGCAGTGGCTGCGGGATACAGCGACCGCAATCCACGCCGACGTCCTTGCCAACGGCTACGACCCGGATCGCAACACATTCGTCCAGGCGTACGGCAGCCGGGCGCTGGACGCCTCCCTCCTGCTCCTGCCCCAGTTGGGCTTCCTGCCGCCGGACGACAAGCGGATCATCGGCACGATCGAGGCGGTCCAGCGCGACCTCGCCACCTACGACGGCGCCGTGCTGCGGTACCGCACCCACCACGACGCCGACGCCAACGTGGACGGGCTGCCCGGAGACGAAGGCGCCTTCCTCGCCTGCTCGTTCTGGCTCGTCACCGCCCTCGCGCTGGTTGGCCGTACCGGGGAGGCCCGCGAGCGCATGGACGCGTTGCTCGCCCTGCGATCGGACCTCGGCATCCTCTCCGAGGAGTACGACCCGGCCACCGGTGACCACCTCGGCAACACTCCGCAGGGGCTGAGCCACCTAGCGCTCCTCAACGCCGCCCGCGCCCTCGCCGCCGCGACGGCCGGCCCGGCCGCCACCGTGGTCCTGCCCTGGCAGGCCACCCCGGTCGCCACCGTGTTCTGACCGTCCGACCCGGCCCCCGCCCAAGCCCCCCACCCGGCCGACCGCTTCAGGAGAACCCCTTGCCCACCATCACCGTCGGTTCCTTCAATCTCGGCCACGACGGCTTCACCCGAAACCCCCGTGGCGGAGGCCACTTCGACCGGTGGCACGCGGCGCACGAGGTCCTCAGTGGCTTCCCGCTTGACGTGCTGTTCCGGCAGGAGATGAGCCACTCGGCCGCCGACGGCAGCCGGCTGCTGCACGAGGCGGAGCGCACCCTCGGGATGCGGGGCTTCCTCGCCCCTTCCGCGCCCTCGGAGTCCCCCAACTTCACGGGCCTGTTCGTCCGGGAGGACACCTTCCGGGTCACCGGCGTCTGGCCGCAGGAGAAGGACTGGTGGCTGCCGCCGTGCGTGGTCTCTGTCCGGTACGCCGAGACGGGCGTCCCCCTCCAACTCGCCTCGGTCCACCTGAGCTACCGCTCACCGCAGCGACGCCAGATCGAGGCCGACAACATCACCACCTGGCACCGGCCGAACCTGGCTGTCCTGGTCGGCGGCGACTTCAACTCCTACAGCGGGTCGGGCGTCGAGCAGCAGCCCTTCCCCGACTGGCCGAACCTCCTCGACCGCACCCACCAGGAGCACCGCACCCGCGGCGGCAGGTTGACCGACACCGAACCGGACCGGATCCTCACCGCCGTCGGCATCGACGACATCGCCCTCCACGCGGCCACCCGCCTCGGCCAGGCCGACGCGCTCGCCGCCACCTCGAGCATGGACCCCGCCACCAGGAAGCGGCAGGGACCGGCCCAACGGATCGACTTCCAGCGCGCCTCCCGGGTGCTGCTCCCGGCCCTGCGGGACTTCCGCGTCGTCCCGCTGCCTGACCTGTCCGACCACCCGCTCACCATTTCGGTCTGGGACGCCGACGCCTTCATCGCCGGGCTGGAGAAGCACTGCACCTTCGACTACCGGCGCCCCAGTCGCGCCTGCACCGCCCTGGAGGAGTGAAGACGCAGGGAGAGCACGGCCGGCCAGTCGTGGTCGCGGGCCCCAGGGCTGAATCCAAAGGAGGGGAAGACGAGTGACCTGCGCCGGCTACTCAGGCTGCTATTTCCACCCGCAGGCGGGTGAGGGTGCCCAGCGCCTGCTCGTGGACATCCGGGAGTCCGCTGCTGGCGCGGATGACCCGCTGAACTTGGTGCGGCAGCCGGTGAAGCTCGGCGCCGTCCAGAGCAGCGTGCATCTGCTCGCCGGCCGCGTCCCGGTCGCCGCGTCGGAGCAGGATCTGGCCTGCGGTGATCGCGGAGATGATGCGCCACTGCGGGCTGGTCTGGAATCCCGGCGCGGGGGCTCGTTCCAGGAGTTCGACGGCGCCGGGAACGCGGCCGGTGGCGGCGAGGCCGCGCAGTTGGACCTCGTGGAGGGTGAACTCGGAGAACAGCGGAGTGGCGTTGGCGGTGTCGAGCAGACGCTTGCTCTCCGCGACGGCGTCGTCGAAGACCGTTGTGGCGCCGGCTGTCCCGGCGGCGCGGGCGAGGAGGATGACGGACGCGGCACGCTCGTCAGGGGTGCGGGAGAGGTCGCGGGCGCGGCCGAGGCGTTCCAGGGCGGCGTGGTGCAGGCCGGCCTTGCGCAGTTCATTGCCGTGGTGGCGCAGGGCGTGGGCGTGCAGGGCCCGGTCGTCGAGGCGGCGGGTGATGGCGACGCCTTTGCCGGTCCAGCGTGCTGCGGTGGCGAGGCGTTCTTCGGGCAGGACGTGGCCGAGGGCGACGCCGAGGCCAACGCAGGCGCTGGCGAGCAGGCGCAGGACGTCAGTGTCGGTGTGGCCGTCGGCGGCGCGGGCTTCGAGGCGAGCGACGAGGGGCCAGAGTTCGTCGACGGCGGCGGCGGCCTGTCCGGATTGGCGGGCGATCTCTGCCAGGCGCAGGACGCTCTCACCGAACTGGATCATGGCGTGGTGGTCTCCGTCGGCGTCGTCGGTGATGCCGAAGACGTGGGGTGGCAGGCCGAGGCGTCCGGCGATGTGCCGCAGCGCGCCGATGTCGTTGATGGTGCGGCTTCCGGTCTCCACGCGGGAGATGTAACTGGTGGAGTAGCCGAGGAGGGTGCCGAGTTCCTCCTGCGGCAGCTGGTTCAGCTGCCGGTAGAAGGCGAGGATCTCGGGCAGGCTGCGGCGGCGCAGGATGTCCTGCGCCCGGGGGGTCGTCCAGTGCCAGCGGATTCCGCTGTGCGGGTCGCGGCGTGTCAACGGTCAGGCCCGCCCCTGCAGTTCGTACCAGCGGGCGATGGAGTCCTTGTACCCCTGCGGCATGACCAGGCCAGGCACCTCGTCGCGGGTGAACAGCGCGGCCTCCTTGTGCTCGTGGCTGACGACCGGCGGCCGGTGGGCATCGGCGGCGGTGCAGCCATAGGTGACGATGAAGACCTTCCGGCCGGGGATCGGCTCGTACATCCACACGTCCAGCAGCTGGCCGGCGGTGGCCATCCAGCCACTCTCCTCCCGGATCTCGGTCTCCACCCGCTGTTCCGGTGCCTCGAGGCCTTCCAGCTTTCCGCCGGGCAGCTCCCACTCGGCCCGTTCGTTCTTCAGCAGCAGCACTCGCCCCTGCGGGTCGAGGACCACACCCTTGATCGAGATCGGGAAGGCCGGCGGCACATAGGGCTGTTCAGTCATCTCTACTTCCACGGTGCACGGACGGGCACGGGCCCGTCGAACGTAGCAGCCGGCCGCCGCAGCACGCTCATGCGCTGCAGTGATCGATCTTTGACAATTTGTCACTTCACTCGGGGCGGGTGCGCCCGCCAGAGTGTTTCCTCTCCCATCCGCCCGTTCTCACGAGGGGGATCCTCCATGCCGTCTTCCGGTACCGCACTGCCTGCCACGGACGAAGAGTTCACCCTCGGCGCCCTGGGTGGTGACGGGTTGGAGCGGGCCGCGGCCGTGCTCTGCGAGCGCGGCCTGGTGCGGCTCTCTCGCCTCGGCGGTCGCAGCGATGTGCTCGACACGGCGGCTCTGCTGATGTCCGCGCGGTGGCAGCACCGCGACGCCGATCCGGACGGGTTGACCGTCATTCGCGACACCGGCCGGCACGAGGGCCGGGCGGGCTTCGCCGGCCTGGGGCGCGGCGACCTCGCGCTGCACACCGAGTGTGCCCAGCTGCCCCGACCGCCGCGGCTGATGCTTCTGGCCTGTGCGCGGGCGGCCGAGGAGGGCGGCGAGAGCCTGGTGGTGGACGGCCGAAGCGTCCTCGCCGAACTGGTCGGCTCCCACCCGACCGCGCTGGAGGCCCTCTCGGCGCCGCGGGCCGCGTACTTCGGCGGATCGGACGGCCACTTCGCCCCCGTCCTGGAGCACCTGCCCGACGGGCGATGGCGTCTTCGGCTGCGCCAGGACGAGCTGGCCCGGTTCTCGCCCGAGGCCGAGGCCCATCTACCTGCCCTGCGCCGCGCCGTCGAGCGCCACACCACCCGCCTGCGCCTGGCCTGCGGGCAGGGCCTCGTGCTGGACAACCACCGCGTCCTGCACGGCCGCACCCGCTTCACCGGGGAGCGGCTGCTGCTGCGGGCACTCGGACAGCCCCACCCCTCACTCGGCCTGCACGCCGGATTCCCGGCCCCGTGGCCCGCCCCCCGCCCAGCTGGCACCGCACCCCCGCTGGACCGCGGCTGACAACAGCATCCGGGGGACATTCGCCCACACGTCTTCCGGGCGTGCCCTACGGCCCGCCCCGGACTCACCGACTCCTGGTGATGCGAGGCGCATCCCGCGCCCCGACGCCAGGTCCCGCAAGGGAAATCCCAACAGGAGAAACACATGGCCCAGACGATCACCGCCGAGACCAATGCGACTGCCACCGTCGGCGACGACTTCGACCTCGACGTCCGCACCGTCGAGACCACCGACGCGGCCAGTCTGCAGGTCCTGACCGACGACGGCTGCGGCAGCACCTGCGGCGCCTGCACCACCGGCCTGCACTGACCCACCCGGCCGGAGCCCCGGGAAGCACACCCCCGGGGCACCGGCCGCCACCCCGTCTCGTTCCGCCCCGACCCCGAGGTCCGCCACCCATGCGCCCAACCGCTTCCACGGCTTCCTACCGCGCCGCCGACGTGGCTCTCGTGCGTGCCGTCGCGCACCCCGCCCCTGCGGTGCCCGCCTGGCCGGACCTCGACGAGGCGGGCAAGGCCGACCGTCAGCTGAAGTGGCTTCGCGAGGTGTGGGCGGAGCCGAGCCTCGCCGAGGCCCTCGAACAGGCCAGCCCTGTCCTCGCCCAGCAGGTCCGACAGCTCACCGCCGCCGCCGGCCCCGAGCCTCGCAAGGTGCGGCACGCGGCACTCTCCACCGCTCGCTACGTGCTGCGAGCCTCGGGCCGCGCCACCCCGTTCGGCTACTTCGCCGGCGTGCAGGGCGCCTCCTTCGCCCCGGTGTCCGCCCTGCGCTGGGGGCGCGGACACCGCGCCACCCGTACAGTCTCGGCGGCGCGGCTCGACGAGGCAGTGGGCCAGTTGGAGCGACTCCCGGGCCTGCTGAACCTCCTCGACGTGATCGCGAACAACACCGTCCAGGTGCGCGGCGATCGCCTCGTCGTTCCGCACCGCCCGCTCGCCCGACCCGGCCTCAGCACGGCCGCCGCCGAGACGACCCTGCGCCGTACCCGCCCCGTCGCCCTCGCTGTGGATACCGGCCGCGACCTGGTCCGCTTCGGCGACCTCGCCGAGAAAGTCCGCGCCGAGTTCCCCACCGCGACCGGCGAGCAGGTCACGAAGGTCCTGACCGAACTGGTCGCCCACCGCGCGCTGATCACCAGCCTGCACGCGCCGGCCACCGACCCCGAGCCCGTCACTCACCTGCACACCATCGTGGAGGGCGCCGGCGCCGCCGAACTGCCGGGCGTCGCCGAGATCCTGGACAACCTGCGCACCGCCGGCACCGACGCGGCGGGGTCGGCTGTCGACCTGCGACTGGACGCCGACATCGTCCTCCCGCAGGCCGTGGCAGACGAGGCCGCCCGCGCCGCCCTCCTCCTGACCCGACTCAGCCCGGCTCCCAAGGGAACAGCGGCGTGGCGGGCCTACCATCAGCGCTTCTACGAGCGGTACGGCCGCGGCGCGCTGGTGCCGCTGCTCGACGTGGTGGCGGACAGCGGCATCGGCTGGCCTGACGGCTACCCGGGTGCCCGGCCCGCCGACCGCCCGCGGTTCGACGCACGCGACGAACTGCTCGCCGCCCTAGCCCAGCGCGCGGAGCTCGACGGCGAGCGCGAGGTCGTCCTGGACGAAGCCCTGCTCGACTCACTCGACCTCGCCGGGGACGAGCCGCGGCTGCCCCCGCACCTGGAGATCATCGCCCGCATCCACGCTCGCACCCGGGAAGACCTCGACCGAGGAGCCTTCCGCCTGGGGGTAGTCACGGCGTCCCGCGCGGCCGGCGTCTCCGTCGGCCGCTTCCTCCACCTCCTCCAACCCGCACATCGGGCCGCGTTCACCGGCCTGATGACCAGCCTGCCGACAACGGACGAGCACACCGTCACCGCGCAGCTCTCGTACCCGCCGCTGGACGGGGCGAGGGGTCACGTCGCCCGCAGCATCGCCACCGGCCAGTTGGTGATCGCCCTCGCCGAGCACCGCCCATCCGCCGACGGTGTCCTCGGTCCCGAGGACCTGGCGGTGGGCTGCGACGGGCGGCGCATGTACCTGGCCGCGCCCGCGCTCGGCGTGCGGATCGAGGCCGCCGCCACCCACGCCCTGAACCTGCGCACCCACACCCCGCCGCTGGCCCGGCTGATCACCGAGCTGTCCCGCGCACATACCGCGCAGGTCACCCGCTTCTCCTGGGGCGCCCTCGGCGCGCTGCCGTTCATGCCCCGGCTTCGGCACGGCCGCGTCATCGTCTCAGCCGCCTCCTGGCGTCTGAGCCGCTCCGAACTCCCCGCCACGGCCGCCGGGTTCGCCGAGTGGGACGAGATGCTCTCCGCGTGGCTGGTGCGGCGCCGCGTCGCCCGGCACGTCACCCTGGCCGCCGACAGCCAGGGCCTGCCCCTGGACCTCCACCATCCCGGTCACCGCGTCCTGCTGCGCGAGCACCTTCGCTCCGCCCCGCACGCCGTCCTCGTCGAGGCCCCAGAGCCGGCCGACCTTGGCTGGGCCGACGGCCGGGCCCACGAGATCGCCGTCCCGGTCACGGCCACCCGGGCCCCGGCCTGGCCGCGCCTGCCCAAGCCCACACCGGCCAGGATCCTGCGACGCGGCCACGGCGACGCCCCCGCCACCTCCCCGATGCTCCTCGCCTCCCTCTACGGCGACCTGGAACGCCAGGACACCGTTCTCGCCCGCCACCTGCCCGACCTGCTGGAACGCCTCGGCAACCCGAGGTGGTGGTTCGTCCGCTTCCGCGACCCACGCCAGCACCTGCGGCTGCGCATCGCCCTGCCCACCCCGGACGCCTTCGGCCCCGCCGCCACGGTGGTCAGCACCTGGACCGCCGAACTCCACCAGGCCGGGCTGCTGTCCGAGGTCGTGTACCCGACCTCCTACGCGGAGACCGGCCGGTGGGGCGAAGGCCCCGCCTGGGCCGCCGCCGAGCAGGTCTTCCGCGCCGACTCGGCCGCCGTCCTCGCCCAACTGACCCAGATCGCGCTCCCCGGACGCGAGGCCCTACTGGCCGCCCACGCGGTCGCCATCGCGGCCGGCTTCACCGGATCGGCAACCGCGGGGCTGCGCTGGCTGATCGCCAATGTCCCCGCCAAGCCCCCGGCGACCAGCGCCCGGCCGGTGTTCGCCGAGGCGGTCCGCCTCGCGGATCCGGCTGGCCGCTGGGCCGCACTGCGCGCCGAGCCAGGCGGCGCCGCAGTCGTCGACGCCTGGGCCCCACGCGATGACGCCCTGGACGCCTACCGCCGTCACTTCCCCGGGCCGTACACCCAAGGTGTGGCGGCGGACGACGTGCTCGGCTCCCTGCTGCACTGCAGCTTCGTCCGGGCGCATCGCATCGACTTCGACGACGAGGCCCAAGTCCTTTACCTGGCCCGCGCTGCCGCCCTCGCCCGCCTCTCCCGGGACGGTGACCTGTGAACGCCCCGCACCCCGCCCTTCGGCTGTCCGACCAGATCGCCGAACTGCTCACCGACCCGGCAGCTGCACCCGTCGCCTGGTCGTCGCGCCCACAGTGGCGTCAGTCCCTCGCACACGGCGCCCCGGGCATCGCCCTGCTCCACATCGAGCGCGCTGCCACCGGGCTGGGCTCGTGGGAACCGGTGCGTGCCTGGCTGTCGATCGCGGTCGGCGCACCGGTCACCAGCGGGACAGACAGCTACCTCTACTACGGCGCCCCGGCGCTCGCCCACGCCCTCACCTGCGCCGCCCAAGCCCGCCCCGGCACCTACCGGCGCGCCCTCGACCACCTCGACCAGATCGTGGCCGCCGACGCAGTGCGCCGCTGCGACCAGGCCGAGGCCCGGACCGAGCGCGGCGGCCTGCCGAAACTCGCCGAGTTCGACACCATCCGGGGACTGACCGGCATCGGCTCGGTCCTCCTCTGCAGGGCCCCCGACGGAAAGCCGATCCGGCGGATCCTGGCCTGCCTGGTCCGCCTGACCGAGGACGGCAAACACGGCGGGGAGGTCCTGCCCGGCTGGTGGACACTCGACGGCCCGTCCGGCGAGCGGGACCACCGGTTCCCTGGCGGCCACGCCAACAGCGGCCTCGCGCACGGGATCGCCGGGCCGCTCGCGCTCCTCGCCCTCGCTCTTCGCCGCGGCGTCGAGGTCGACGGCCAGCGCGAGGCGATCCGCACCATCCTGGCCTGGCTGGAGCGCTGGCGCGACGGCCACGCCTGGCCTTACTGGATCACCCTCGCGCACCTGACCGGCCCAGAGCGCAGACCGCTCGCGCCGCAGCGGCCGAGCTGGTGCTACGGCACCGCCGGTATCGCCCGCGCCCAGCAGCTCGCCGCCCTCGCTCTCGCCGACCCGCGCCGGCGCCACGCCGCCGAGAGCGCGCTGGCCACCGCGCTGGTCGACGCGAAAGCTCTCGCCGCGACCACCGACCTGTCCGCTTGCCACGGCTACGCCGGGCTCGCCCACATCGCCCACCGCGCCGCCGCCGACGCCTCCCCGCGCAGCGCCGGCCGGCTTCGCTCGGCCGCCGCCCTGCTCCTGGACACCACCCACCCTCCGCACGCCGACCCCGACGAGCAGGCCCACCACCTCCTGGCGACCGCGGGCCCGGCCTTCCTGGAAGGCGCCGCCGGCACCGCCCTCGCCCTGCTCGCCCCCGCAACCGGCACCACCCCCGCGACCCGCTGGGACGCCTGCCTCCTGACCGCCTGACCGAGGACCGATCCGATGACCACCGGCTGGATCCAGCACGACCTCACCTTCACCGACCCCGCCACCGTCGAACCAACCGCCGCCCACCACCTGGCGCCCGTGCTCGCCTTCGCCCAGGACAACGGCGACCTGGACGGCTGGTGGTACATGCGCAAGAAGGGGCTACGACTGCGCTACCGGGCCACCGCCGCCGTGCCCGTCCTCACCTCCCTGCTGGACAGTCTCGCCGAGGAGGGCCTCGTCACGGGCTGGGCCACCGCGATCTACGAGCCCGAGACCGAGGCGTTCGGCGGCCCCGAGGCCATGGAGATCGCCCACCGCCTCTTCCATGCCGACAGCCGCCACCTGCTGGCCCGGGCCGCCGAGCCGAACCCGCCCGCCCTCGGCCGCACCGAGACCGTCGTCGTCCTCGTCTCCGCCATGCTCCGCGCGGCCGGACTCGACTGGTACGAACAGGGCGACGCCTGGGCCCAGTTCGCGACACTCCGCGACACCCCGGCACCTGTGGCCCCCGAACGCGCGGTCACCCTGGCCGCGGCCATGCGCCACCTGATGCGCCTCGACACCTGGGCTCTCACCCGCGACGCCACCCCGCTCGCCCACCACGACGGCTGGGTCCACGCCTTCGAACAGGCCGGGCAGGACCTCGCCCGCCTCGCCCGCGACGGCCGCCTCACCCGCGGGCTGCGGGCGGTCCTCGCGCACCACCTCCTCTTCCACGCCAACCGCTCCGGCCTGCCGGTCGACCACCAAGCCGCCATGGCCGCACGGGCGTTGGACGCCGTCTTCCACTCCGACGAGGGCCCCGCGCCCTCGATGCCCACCATCCGCACCACTACTAGGGTCACCCATATGACTACTCTCAGCAGCGAAACCGCTTCTGCCACCCCGACCGCCGAGGAGCTGCGCGCCGCCCTCACCGACCGTTTGCTCGAACAGGGCACCATCCGCACCACCGCGGTCGAGAACGCCTTCCGCACCGTCGCCCGCGAGCACTTCCTGCCCGGCTTCCCGCTGGAGACCGCGTACGCGGACAACCCCACCTACACCAAGGCCGACGGCTCCGGCACGCAGATCAGCGCCGCCTCCCAGCCCGCGATCGTCGCCCTGATGCTGGAGCAGCTCGACCCGCAGCCCGGCGAGCGGATCTTCGAGGCTGGCGCGGGCACCGGCGTCAACGCCGCCTACATGGGCCACATCGTCGGCCCCTACGGGCACGTGACGGCCGTGGACGTGGACGAAGACCTGGTCGACGGCGCCCGCAAGCACCTCGCCGACGCCGGGGCCACCAACGTCGAGGCGGTGCTCGGCGACGGCGCTCTCGGCCACCCCGCGGGCGCCCCGTTCGACCGGATCATCGCCACCGTCAGCACCAGCGAGATGCCCACCCCGTGGCTGGAGCAGGTCAAGCCCACCGGCCGGATCGTCCTGCCACTGCGGCTGCGCGGCACCGCCTCCCGCACCATCGCCTTCGAACGTCGCGACGACGGTTGGGTGTCGGTCGACGACCAACTCGCCGTCTTCATGCCGCTTCGCGGCAGCATGGACGACGCCCGCCGCACCGTCCACCTGACCGGCGAGGGCGACGTCACCCTCCAGGTCCACAAGGATCAGGACGACGCGGTCGACGCCTCCATGCTGCTCGGCGTCCTCGACAGCGGACGCCACGAGACCTGGACCGGGGTCACCATCCCCGGCGGCACCACCTACGAGTACCAGGACCTGTGGCTGGCCCTGACCCTGCCCAACTCCCTGATGCGGATGAGCGTCACCGGCACCGCCCGCGAGCGCGGCATCGCCACCCCGATGTTCGGGTGGGGCGCCATGGCCACTGTCCAGGGCGGCTCCCTCGCCTACCTCACTCTGTGCCCCGCCGAGCCCACCTCCGAGGGCCGCAAGACCTACGAGACCGGCGTCATCGGCCACGGCCCCGACGGCGCCGCACTCGCCGACCTCGTCTCCGAGGAGATCCGCATCTGGAACGCCGGCTACCGCGACCGGAGCCTGCGCATCGAACTCCCCGACACCCCCGCCATCGCGGACCGTACGGCGGGCCGCTTCGTCCTGGACCGGCCCAACCACCCGATCACCGTCGCCTGGGAGTAGCCGCCGTGCACCCGACCGGACCCATCTCCCGGCGCTTCCCGCTGGTCGCCAGGATCCGGCCCGCGTGCCTGCCCCTGGAGGCCCGTGTCGGCCGGCTCCGCGAGCTGGCCGACACGGCCTCCCAGCGAGCAGACCCGGGCCGGGCATCCACCGTCTTCAACCAGGCGGCCCTCCTCGCCTCCGACGTCGGCCTTCCCGAGTACGCCCGCGAGCTGTGCCACCGCCACGCCGACCTCTACCTGCCCCGGGGGCCGCTGCCCGCCATGAGTGCCATTCGCGGACTCGAACCGATCGTCAACCTCGCCCGCCTCCACATCCGCGCCGGCCACCACCAGCGCGGCCACCGGCTCCTCCTCGACCTCTACCGCGCCGTCACCACCGCCAGCACCACCGCGCTCGACGGCATCACCGTCCCGGCCGAGCTCACCGAGACCCACGAACAGCAGACAGAGGTGCGGGCGTGGCTGTGGCGGGTCGTCATCGCCGACGGCACCCGCGCGCTGACCACCGCCGGCCGCTGGAGCGAGGCGCTGCGCCACATCGAGGAGCACCGCGGCATCGGGCGACGCATCCTCGACGGCCGCCAGGTCGCGGTCCTGGCCGCCGCCTCCACCGGCGACCTGCCCGCCGCCCTCGCACTGCTGGAGGAGGCCGAACCGGGCGACCCGTGGGAGGACGCCGTCACCACCGTGCTCACCGCGCTCTGCAGTTCCGGCGACCAGCGCGCCGCCGGGCGCGCGATCGACCACTGCCTCGCCTTCGAACCCGTCGAGGGGATGGCCGTATTCACCACCCGCCTCGCCCTCACCGCCGTCGACGCGGCCGGCCCCGACACGGCCGCCGCCCGAAACCTCCTCGTGCAGCTGACCAGCCGAACGGGTGAATCCGGTGACGGCTACGCCCTGCGCGATCTCCTCACCCACGACGGCACCCGCAGCCATCTCGAACCGGGTCGGCGTAAGGCGCTCGAACGGGCGCTCGCCGCCTGCGCACTGGACTCCGGCGCCCTACCCAGTCCCCTCCGCAACCGACTGGAGGAATCCCTGGGCCATGCCGGGAAGGTGCTCGAAATGTCCCCGTTCGACCCGGGCTCGCCTGGTGGAAATCCGCTTGAACGACGCGCTCGAACAGCACCATCATCAGTCGCCCACCCGCACGTGAAGCCATCCAACTCGACTACCTGACAGTTCACTTGATGCGCTCGGGAGGCGATGGGAGCTTCACGTGCCCGAATGCAGCCGCGCCCGGAGGAGCCTCGTGAACAGCTCGACGAGGCTGACGCAGTCGAGGAGGCTGGTCAGGATCGCCATGTTGGCACGGTAGGTGCGGCCCATGGGCCCCGCCTGGAGGCTCGCCGCTGATGACGCACACTCACCGAAGAGCTGGCCCGCCGGAGAGCTTGGGACAGTTGAATACGCGAGCTCACCAGTACCGAGGCCGGTCTTCAGAAGGCTGGCCGGACAGCAGCCTGCGCTCGTACGATCGAAGCATGTACATAGGTACGGAACTCACTTCAAAGTGGGCCATTGACGGCGTATTGTGGTCAAAAGAGGACAGACTCCCGGACGGCCTGACCTATCCGGTCTTCGCCCATTTGATGGACACTGCGGCCGCCTGCCTAGCCCTGTGGGACCTGCACATGTCCGAGGGCCAGCAGCGGACGTTCACCGCCGGGCTGGGCCTGGATCCCAACTCCGGTACCGGCCGGGAGCGCGCCAGATCGCTGCTCGCCTGCTGGGCCGGATGGCACGACCTCGGGAAGATCGGCGCCTACTTCCAGGTCAAAGCTCCGGCGGCGTTTGCCCAGTTGAGAGGCTACTCGCCGCTCGCTTCCGATGCGCAGAGCCTGTCCCACGGTGCGGCCACCCAGCTCTACCTGGCTGTGCGGCTCCCCTCGCTCGGCTACGACGGCACAGGCAACGGCCTGCCTACGGCCTCGCCCGCACGCCGACTCGCCCAACTGCTGGGCGGCCACCACGGCCGGTTCTTCCCGCAGCCGAACCGCAACCGCCTTCGCCATCCGTCCCTCGTCACCAGACTGTTGGGAGAAGGAAGGTGGGAAGAGCAGCGTCTTGCTCACCTGGCTGCGGTGGCGCAGGCCGTGGGCGCTCCGGATCCGCCGGCGGCGCTGTCGGTGGAGGCCGCAGTGCTGGCCGGGGAGATGGTGGTGCTCGCGGACTGGCTAGCTTCCCAGCTCCACTTCGTCGTCGACCAGTTGGAGCACCTGTCCGAGCCGGGCGACCCGGCCCTGGTGGTGCGTCACTGGGAGCGGGCGGTTACGGCGGGGCCTGGTCTGGTGGAGGACGCAGGCCTTGGTCTGCCGGTGTGGAAGGAGACTCCGGTGTCATGAGGTTCGTCGACTGGTTCCGGTTCGAGCCGAACTCCTTGCAGAAGTCGCTGCTGACGTCGCTGCGCGGGTGCGCGGTGCCGGGCGCGGCGGGGTTGTTGGTGCTGATGTGGCCGACGGGGAGCGGGAAGACCGAGGGGGGCCTGTGGTCGGCGCGGTGCATGGGCGGGCCCCGTATGGGCGTTCACCTGGCCCTGCCGTCGGTGGCCACCACCGACTCCGTGTACTGGCGGGTCTGGCGGTGGGCACGGCGTGCGCTGGCCGTGTCGTCTCCGGTGACGCTGGCGCATAGCCGGGCCGGACGGGGTGCGCAGGGCGCGGTTCTCAGTCACGACGACGGCGAGGGGCTGGTGCTGGAGGCCGCGCCGGAGTTCCTCCAGGGGCGCGGGCGGCCGGTGGTGGCGGGGGTGACGGTTTCCACGATCGACCAGGTGCTGCTGGCGGGCTTGAGGATCCGGCACAACGTGTTGCGGATCGGCGGCCTGACCCGCAAGGTGCTGGTGGTGGACGAGTGCCACGCCTACGACCCCTATATGCAGTGCCTGTTGCGGACCGTGCTGGCCTGGTGGGGCGCGCTCGGTGTGCCGGTCGTGCTGATGTCCGCCACACTGCCGCGCTCGGTGGCCCGCTCGCTGGCCGCGGCCTACCTGTCGGGATCCGCGCCGGGTGTGCCGCTGCCAGAGTTCAGTCCCGCGTACCCGGGGTGGTTCCACGTGGACGGCGCCACAGGCCATCCGACGGTGCAGGCGGTGGACGCCGAGCGGACGAGGATCCTGAGCGTGCGGTTGACCGGCTTGCCCGGATCGCACCGGGCGACGCGCCGTGACGTGCTCCCGGCCTGCGACAGGGCGCGCGCCCGGGTCGTGGCGAAGCTGTTCGAGCACGGCTGGCAGCAGTTGTGTGTGCTGGTGGTCTGCAACACGGTGGCCTCCGCGCAGAACACCGCGCTGGCACTGCCGGCCGTTCTGCCGACGGACATCGCGGTGCTCCTGGTCCACGCGCACTACCGTGAGATGGACCGTACGGGCGTCACCACGAGCGTGGAGGCGGCTTTCGGCAAGGACCGCGCCCACCGTCCCCGGCGCGCGGTGCTCGTGACGACTCAGGTGTGCGAGCAGTCGCTGGACCTGGATCTGGACCACGTGGTCACCGATCTGGCGCCGCTGGCGACGATCATCCAGCGGGTCGGCCGAGGACGTCGCCATACCGAGCACTCCCGTGTCCGGGTGCCGGTCACCGTGTTGGTGCCGCAGACCGCGGAGGGCCTGCCCGACGACGGCCGATGGGAGGCGATCTACAGCACCGCCGCGGTGCGGATCAGCCGCGAACTGTTGGAAGGCCACGGGGTGATCACGGAACCCGATGACGTTCAGGCCCTGCTGGAGGCTCTCGAAGCGCGTCTGGGCGGCGGCAGTGCGGACGAGGACGTGCTGTCGCACCTGGAGGGTGAGCAGGCGATGGCGGACGCGGCCCGCCCGGTGGTCATCCCCCATCCTCGGGAGCTGGTCGACCTGTTCGACCTCACGGACCTGTCCGGCTCGGACGAGGAGGCCGCCACGCGCTACCGGCTCGACAGCGTCCAGATCCTCCCGCTGTGGCGCCGGCCCGACGGGAACCTCTCCCTTGAGCCGGACACCGATCTTCCGCTCCCCGACCTCCTGCCGCACGACCTTGAGCCGATCCGCGAGCGCCTGCTCTCCACCCGGCACGCCACCTGGCAGAAGCACCTCGGCGCCGACGCCCAGCCCCCCGCCGGCTGGGCGGGCGACAAGCGCCTGGGACCGCTCGTTCTGCTCGTGCACCCGGCCCCGGGAAAGGCGGTGCACGCCGCCGGGTGGACCGTGTTCTACGACCGCTACCTGGGCCTGGTGACCCGGCCACCGACACCGAAGGAGTGAGCGATGAACGCCCCGGCCGACGACTTCGACCTGGCACACGGGGCCTGGATCGACTGCCGGTACCGCGACGGCACCACCCGCCGCACCGGCCTGTACGAGGCGGTCTCCGATGCGTCCTCGATCGCGGACCTCACCCTGCCCTACCCGATCGCCTACGGCGCCCTCTACCGGATCGCCGCAGCCATCGCCTACCGCGTCACCGGCCTGGACCGCCTGCGCCCCGGCGAAACCGCCACCGACTGGTACCGGCGGCGCAACGCCCACTTCGCGACCGGCTTCGACCAGCGCGCCGTGGACCGGTACTTCCGCAAGCACGCCGCCCACCTGCGCCTCTACCACCGACACCGCCCTTTCCTCCAGGACCCGCGGCTGGCCGAGGAATGCCCCCGCACCTCGGGCATCGGCAAGCTGGTGATCGGCCGCCCCGTCGGCAACGCCCGACCCTGGTTCTCCGACACCGCGAGCCAGCACCACGCAGCCCCGGTACCCTCCGGCGAAGCGGCGCTGGAGTCCCTGATGTGGGCCTACTACGGAAGCGGCGGAGCGTTGAGCACCCGGTCCCACCAGGGAGTGAGCGCGCACGCCGGCTGCATGGCCGCCGTGCTGCGCGGCACCGTCGGCTACCACCCGATCGGCCCCGACCTGCACACCACGCTCCTGGCCCACCTGACACCGCCCGGCGTCGACAGCCACCAGGACGACCTCGCGTCCTGGGAGAACCCGGCGCACGCCGACCCGACCCGGCCTCCCCCTTCCCCCACGGGCCCGGTCTCTCTGCTCGCCGCCCGCACCCGGCACGCGATCCTCCTCGTCCCGAGCGCCGACGGCCGCTTCGCCACCGACTGGTACGTGACCTGGGGAGCGCGCAACTCGCCCCACAAGCCCGGCAGGGACGCGGGCGGGCACGTAGAACCGTTCCCCGACCCCTTCCTGTCCTACCAGCGCTCCCGCGAAAGCGGCGCCCCCTCCTCCGCGGTGAAGGCAGACGGCGGAAGGCAGTTGTTCCGCGACCTCGATGTGCTGCTCAACGACCCGGCCACCGAGCCGCAACGGGCACGACGCGCACCGACCCGCCCCCAGGTCCTCGCCTCCTGCGACCAGATCCCCGACGAGGTGGCGGACACCCTGCGGCTTCGCGTGGTCGGCGCCGAGCAGGACCGCGAGAAGAGCAACGACCACCAGTGGTGGACCACCACCACGCCACCGCTGCTCACCCACACCGCCGCGCGCGACCCTGAAGGCGCCCAGCACATCAGCGAGGCCGTCCACGAAGCCGACCTCGCCGAATGGCACCTCGACAATGCCCTGGCCGCGTCCTTCGAGGACCGCTCCGCCGACACGCGGGCCCGCAAAGCACGCATCGCCCTGCGGTTCTGGCCCGTCGCCGACGCCATCTTCTGGAACCTCTACGGCACCGGTCGGCTCGACGATGCCACGCGCCGCATGCGCGTGGCCGCACTGGACGCCTTCGACCAGCTGACCGCCGACCTCGTCCGCAATCCCTCCGCCGGCGAGCGCATTGCCCAAGCCCGCGCCCGCCTGCCCCTTCCCCCGAGGAAGGCCGCATCGTGACCACCACCACGCCCTCACCGCGCCACACTCGTGCCGCGAAGTTCGTCGACCACATCGCCCATGCCATCGCCACCGACCGAGCCGCCCACCGGGCACTGGCCAGCGGACTCGGCCCCTGGCGCGACCAGCAGCCCCCCAGTCCGATGCACGAGTACGTCGCCCCCTGGCTGCCCCCGAACCTGCACCCGAACCGCCAGCGCGCCTACTACACGGTCGCCGCCCTGATGAGCAGCGCGACCCGCTCCGGCACCGGCTCGCGCACCAGCCTCGGCACGGCCCTGGGACACGCCTCGACACACATGTCCCCCGCCACCACCAAGCACCAGCTGAACCGGCTCGTGCGGCCGAACCCTGACGGCCCCTACGAGGACCTGCGCGGCGCAGTACGCCTCACCGACAACGCCGGCGTCGCCCTCGACTGGGCCCGCCTGCTCACCGAGCTCGACAGCTGGTACTTCGACGGTCCCCGCACCTGCACCACCTGGCAACAGGACTACTTCCGCGCCACCGCACGCCACGAGAGAAGCAACGATCATGACTGACACCCCGGTTCCCGCAGCCTTCCTGGACATCCACGTCCTGCAGACGATCCCGCTGTCCGGGTTGAACCTGGACGGCGACGGCTGTCCGAAGTCCGTCGTCCTCGGTGGAGCGACCCGCGCGCGCATCAGCGGCCAGGCCAAGAAGCGCCCCGTGCGACTGCACATCGAGGAAGCCCTCCCCGACCAGGCGTCCGCACGCACCCGCCGCCTCGTCCACGAGGTCCGCGACCTACTCGTCCGCGACGAGGGCTGGGGCGAGGAACTCGCGACGTTCACGGCACTCGACGTCTTCGCCGCCGCCACCGGCGGACACATGTCCCTGGGCAGCTCCGCCGACGACATCCAGGCGAAGGACCCGCTGGCCACCGCCGCCCTCATCTACACCCCCGCCACCACCGCCCACCGCATGGCTGCCACCGCCGCCGGGCGCAGGCACGACTACGAGATCGCCCTCAAGGAAGCCGAATCCGGCACGGCTAAGCCCCGAAGCGGGCGCGGGGCCAAGAAGGACAAGGAGCAGGAGACGGCCGGTACGGTCACCGACCCGGCCGACGTCCACGGCCTGCTCGCCGACGCCAACGCCGCGATCGCCCTGCTCGGCCGGACCCTCATGGAGATCGACGGCGCCGAACGTGACGCCTGCGTCCAGGTCGCCTCCGCCTTCACCACCCACGAGGCACAGATCGAGATCGACTTCTTCGTCGCGGTCGACGACTACGCCGCCAGGACCCAGGGCGTGCCCAGCGTCGGCCTGATCGGCGACCAGCGCCTCGTCGCCGGCACGTTCTACATGTTCTCCACCATCGCCCTGCGGAACTTCACCGACGCCGTCGACAACGACCTGCTCCTCGCACGCGCGGTCTGCCGCGCCTACATCGACGGGTTCATCCACACCGTGCCGAAGACCGGCCAGACCGCCTCGGCCGCCTGGACCCTGCCCGACCTCGTCCACCTCGTTGTGCGCACCGACCGGCCCGTCAACCTCTCCACCGCCTTCGACAAGCCCGTCACCGGCCGCCAGGGCCACGCCGACCCCTCCATCACGCGGCTGTCCGACTACGCGAAGACCATCCAGCGCCTGACCATCGGCCGCGGCCTCCTCCACTCCGTCCACGCCTACACCGGCACCACCAAACTCCCCGGCCTCGGCACCCGCGTCGACACCTTCGACCAGACCGTCGAGTCCGCCCTCGACGCCGCCTTCGGGACCACGCCATGAGTACCCGTCAGGCCCTCGTCCTGCGCCTCACCGCGCCCATGCAGTCCTGGGGGGTCCGCGGGGGCTTCACCGACTACCGCGACACCGCCCCCCACCCCACCCGCTCCGGCGTCATCGGCTTCCTGGGCGCCGCCCTGGGCCAGCCCCGCGACGAAGCCCCCGGCCAGCTCGCCGCCCTCGACATCGCCGTCCGCGTCGACCGGCCCGGCAGCCTCATGGAGGACTACCACACCATCGGCGGCCAGAGCCCCATCGAGGTCGTCCCCTGCGCGGACGGCGGACGGCGCGCCGGCGCCGTCATCACCCACCGCGCCTACCTCGCCGACGCCGCCTTCACCGTCGTCCTCACCGGCCCGGCCGCCCTCCTGCGCAGGGCCTGCGACGCCCTCGACCGCCCCGTCCACCCGCCCTACCTCGGGCGCCGTGCCTGTCCCCCGGCCGCCCCCTACAACCTCGGCCTCCAACACGGCAGCGTCACCCACATCCTCAAAACCGCACCCCTCGACCAAGAACCCCCACACGCCGAGGAACCCGTGACCGTCGACGTCATCACCACCATCGCCCCCGACGACCCTCGCGCCACCCACACCCTCAACGATGACCCGCAGGGCACCCGCCACTTCGCCGAACGAACCCTCTCCCGTTCCACCCTCACCCTGCCCGCCGCACTGTGCATCGGCCGCGACGCCACCACCCGCTACACCCGGCTCCACGAATACCGCTACAGCCCACAACCCGACCCCCAGAAGGCACGATCATGACCACCGCCCACCTCACCGAGATCCGCCTCAACACCACCTCCCGCGACGTCCAGGCCGACCTGCGCCACGGCGGACTCGGCTTCCACCGCCGCACCGAACGCCTCTTCCTCCCCGACGGCTACACCGCCCCCAGAACCAACAGCACCGGCCCCCGCCCCGACCTCGGACTCCTCTGGCGCCTCGACACCACCCGCACCGGCCTCCAACTCCTCATCCAGTCCACCGACCCACCCGACCTCACCACCATCCCCGACCACTACGGCACTACCCACACCACCGAACTCGGCCCCTACCTCGACCACCTCACCACCGGCCAGCACGTCCACTACCGCCTCACTGCCTGCCCGGTCCACTGGGCCCGCGACAAGACCACCGGCAAACCACTGCGTAACCGCATCCCCTGCACCGGCCCCGACATCACCCACTGGTGGACCCGCCGAGCCCCCGACCTCGGCCTCGACCCCTACACCACCACCACCTTCCAACTCACCCCCGTCACCGGCGTTGCCGACCACAACCCCCGCATGCGCCTACCCCTCACCCGCTACGACGGCCTCGCCACCATCACCGACCCTACCCACCTGCGCACCGCCATCCTCCACGGCATCGGCCGCGCCAAAGCCTTCGGCGCCGGCCTCCTCACCCTCGCCCCACCCAACTGACCGAACCCGCCCCGCTCCTTGACAACTGAACAAAACGGCGCCGCCCAGCCACTAACACCGCAGCTCACGAAGGGTCCGCCCCGCGCGGCCGGGGGTGTGCCCGGCGTGGACGTGAGGAACGGGGCATCAGGCCAGGTCCGCCCCGCGCGGCCGGGGGTGTGCCCGACCAGGTCCGGGCCCACACCGTGGCCACGCTGTCCGCCCCGCGCGGCCGGGGGTGTGCCCCGGTCGAACAGCGCGGGCAGCTCGACGTCCTCGTCCGCCCCGCGCGGCCGGGGGTGTGCCCCTGGGACTGCGGGACACCCAGACGTTCGGCCGGTCCGCCCCGCGCGGCCGGGGGTGTGCCCTCGGCCGTGATGTCGGCCCACAGCGGATAGATGTCCGCCCCGCGCGGCCGGGGGTGTGCCGCCGGCCGAGTACGGCGGGCGCCGCTGGAACGAGTCCGCCCCGCGCGGCCGGGGGTGTACCTTCGCCGCGCTCCATCCGGTCCCGGTGCTCCATGCCCGCCCCGCGCGGCCGGGGGTGTGCCCGGAACCCCCGGAGAGGCTCAGAAGGGCGCCTGGTCCGCCCCGCGCGGCCGGGGGTGTGCCGCGGCCGCGGTCGGAGAAGATCCTCGACCAGGTGTCCGCCCCACGCGGCCGGGGGTGTGCCCATCAGCGTGGCGCAGTCGGCGATCGCGCTCCAGTCCGCCCCGCGCGGCCGGGGGTGTGCCCAGCAGGTGCGTCAGCACCACGTGGTCGTGGGTGTCCGCCCCGCGCGGCCAGGGGTGTGCCCATCCGCGCCAACTGCATCCCGGTCGTCCTGGAGTCCGCCCCGCGCGGCCGGGGGTGTGCCCGAGGCCCACTACGCGGTGTGCGCCCTGCTCGGGTCCGCCCCGCGCGGCCGGGGGTGTGCCGCCCATCGTCGCGGCCTACACGCACAGCACGCGGTCCGCCCCGCGCGGCCGGGGGTGTGCCCCAGTGCCCGAACGCGGGGGCGAAGTCCTCGAAGTCCGCCCCGCGAGACGGGGGTGTGCCCTGAGTTCCGTACCCATTCATGGTGTTCAGAAGGTCCGCCCCACATAGCCGGGGGTGTACCTGCCTAATTCGGCGGCATCATGGAGCGCGCGCAGTTCGCCCCGCGCGGCCGGAGGTGCGCCCCCGATAGCGAAGCAGATCACGATCACCAGTTTGCCCGCCCCGCGCAGCCGGGCGTGTGCCGGTGGTCGCGGTTCCCGAGGTGCACGTCCTCACGTCCGCCCCGCGCGGCCGGGGGTGTGCCGTTACGCCGCCCGCTGCCGATCGACGACGCCCCGTCTGGCCCGCGCGGCCGGGGGTAAGCCCGCCATCCGCGAGCAGGGTTAGGACGGTCCCTGTTCATCCCGCGCGGCCGGGAGTGTGCCACAGACCGGGCAGGTGTCCATGGTCTCCGTCCGGTCCACCTCGCGCGGCCAGGGGTGTGCCCGCTCGCCTTACCCGGATGATGGACCTCATGGAGTCCGCCCAGCGCCGCCGGGATGTTCCCGTCGTGACCATCCCCGAGATCGAGACGGCCACGGCCGCCCCGCACGGCCGGGGGTGTGCCCTCCAGCAGGGCCCACTGAGTGATCCCAAGGTCGTCCGCCCCGCGCGGCCGGGGGTGTGCCCGTGACGACCTGGTCGGCCATCCACAGGTAGCGGTCCGCCTCGCGCAGCCGGAGGTGTGCCTGCGTTCCAGCCCTCGCGGATCTGCGCCGCCAAGTCCGCTCTGCGCAGCTGGGGGTTTGCCCTAGCGGCGGCTGGCCACCCGTGGCGACCACTTGATTTCCCGGCGCGGCCGCGGGTATCCCCGGTCCGCCAAACGCGACTGTGAATCCGTCCTATCGGGAGTGTGCCCGCCAGCCTGTGACGAGACGTCGTCAACGTCATACCCGCTCCGCGCGGTCGGGGGTGAGCCGGCGTGGAACATGCTGGTCCCGGATGTTCAGCCGTCTCTGCCCCGCACTGTCGGGGGTGCGAGCTTGGACGAACGAATCTCGCTGAGTCGGCATCAACACTCTTCACAGGACGAGGGCCGACGGTCACGAGGCTGTTCTTGAGGCCGAGACCTCGCCTCGCTCGTTCGGACCAGGTTGGACTGGTCTCAACGTGTGCGAATGCGCGATGAATCGATCACGGCGATCTGCTGGGTAACGGTGCCGTCGGGGTTGTAGCACTTGCGGTACGCAGTCGCCTGGCCGCTCTCCGGGGACTCGACGACAAACTGGTCCGCCACTTGGCGTCCGGTGTCGACAGCTCGTTGTCGGAGTTCCTGACAGATGCTGAGGGCCTGACTCAGTGTCGACCGATCGACGACGGGCCACGTTGCGCGCCCTTGGTGCCGCCGCGTCGGCCGCCATTCCCGTGTCCCATCGGACAGCTCACCACGCGGTACCAGCTGGTCGACCTCCTCGCGAAAGTCGCGGCGTCGACGCTCCGACTCGCACTGACCCTTGTGATGGCGCTTGGCGTGATCGTCGCCGTAGCGCTCCGCCTCGTCGTCCCGGGTGCCCAGAAAGCTCCTGTCCCGCGCTGCTCGGATCCAGCGGGATACCGAGGTGTGATCCGGGAGGTGGCCCCAATGCTCTGCAACGGTCCGGCTCGGCGGAAGCCCGAGCCGAAGAGCCTCCCGGTAGACCGCAGCCACGGCTGCGAGGTGCATGTCCGTACTACCTGGTCGACCGGAAGTCGACGGCTCTGGGCCATCGGCCGATTCTCGTGCGAGGACAAAGCCTGCCGTACCCAACGTCGGGAACCTGCTGGTGCCACTGGCCAACCGCATGAACCCGCCTATGGGAAAGATCTCCAGGAGGGCCGGCTCGACGAACGCGGTCCAGCCCGCGGGGTGGTCCAGGTTCGGCGCGATCTTGATCCAGGAGAAAGGGCGTCCCAAGTCGCCAGCCTGGATTTGCCACTGCCGCCAGCCATGAAGATCTCTGACTGTTGTGACCGGCCAACTCACCTCCATCTCCCCGGACGGCGGGAACGACGGCATCCCGGGAAGGGACCGGCCGTTGAGGTCGGGCGCTGGTGTACGGCACGGCGCAAGGATCGGTGTGCGACGCGTTGCCCGGGTCAATATGTGTCCGTGCTCTCGTGCTGCCGCTACCCATCGCGCCGCAGTGCTTGGTGAGCAGTTCCAGACCGATTGGATGGCTGGCCCTGTCTGGGTGCCGGCTCGAACCGCTTCGTTGTACACGGCAGCGACGGCTCGGCGATGTTCGGCTGTACCCTTCTTCGACCTGGCCAACAGCCCTGCGATTGACAACGCAGCCGGTGCTCCGAACAGCCGGGCGAAAACGGCGACTCGAAAGACCCCTGTCAGTCCCTTGCTGAAGGCGTCCTCGCTCAGGGACCCCGCCGGGTTGGCGGTCACAGTAACTGCGGCAGGCCGCACCAGCCCCGAGGCGGTTCCCCGTAGCCCGATGTCGAATCGGCGCCCGAGCCGCGGCGCAGCAACGGAAACCGACCCGAACTCACAGCCGGGCCCGGTGTCGGTTTCGTCCACCCGGATCTCCATCGCACGTCCCTAACTGTCATCTGTCACGAATCGGGGATATCCCCGGGCGCGAGGAGCCCTAGATGCTGGTTGGGCAGCCCGGTTCAGGGCTGACCTTCCGCCGGGTCACCGCAGGGTAGACCCATCACGCCGATCGGAGCCCCGGAATGCCCGAGTTCACCGGTGCCGTCTGTTCAGGATCGTCCTGCGACTGCTGCGCGGCTCGCCGAGCCCGCCTTCGCCGTATCGTTGTTCGCGGGCTCGTGTTCGCGGAAGCGGCGGGAGTGGTTACGGCACTGCTCCTCGCTGTGATCGCAGTCGTCAACCTGCTCCACGAGGACGCGGTCGGTGCTGTCCCGTGGGCCGTTGTGGCCGGCCCTCCACTAGCTCTCGCCGCAGCCGCGGAAAGGGCGAGGAAGAACGCCGTCGAGCACAGGGCTCAGGCGGCCAGCTGACTGCCGGTACCCATCGATGTCATACCTTGCTCTCGCATCGGGGACCGCACCCCACCCTTGGCCGCCTGGAGCGCGGGCAGCAGGTCGTCTCGGGTCATCCCGAGTCCTGGATAGACGTGGACCAGGCCTCCGTGTGGCCACCTCAGCGGTGCTGCCGGGTAGTCAGCTCGAATGTCGTCCGATGCCGCGGCCCCGACGCTGGCCTCGACGTAGTCGGCGAGGTCCGGCTGGCCGAGCTGTGTCACAAGGTTGCGCAGGAACAGGGTGCACGTCGCCGGGTCGACGGCATCCACATCGTCGGAGTCCAGGGTCAGGCCGATCCGCTGGTCGGCGTCCTCGTCGAAGAAGAGTCGAAGAAGAACTGGCCGAGCACCTCCGGGACACGGCCCACGGTCCACGCGAAGTCGCGGGTGTACAGGTGGACGCAGGGCAGCACGGTAGTGAACAGGTCGCGCAGCGGCTTGTCCATGTCGGTCGCCGTGCGGGTTGTCGGGCATGGCGCGCTGTGAGGGCAGGGGCAGCATCTGGGGGGTCAGCGGTGCCTCGGGCCGGGCGTGGTCGTGGTCCAGGCGAGCCGGGTGCCGGCGTCGGTGGGGGCGGCTTGGACGGTCCTCGGGGCGGTGCAGGCTCGGGCAGCCGCGGCCCGTTGAAGGTCGCCCGGGGTGGGAACCGGTGGGGTGATCGGCGTGATCGAGGCCGTTCGTCGGCTGAAGGGGCTGAGTTCGCTGCGGTAGCGCGCGATGGGGGCGGGGTCGAGCATGGCGGCGGATGCGGCGTCGAGAATCCGGGACGGTGTGCCGCTGCTGAACCGTCCGTACCAGCCCGTCCTGGACACGGTGCCGATGGTGTACCGGCCGTCCTGGCCCGCCTGTTCGGCGTCCTCGCGGGCGAGCGGGCGCAGGCTGTAGGTGACCTTGGCCAGGGTGTCGGGTGAGTGCAGGGTGAGCTGTCCGGTATCGACTTCGTGGGCGGTCCAGCCGGCTGCGGCGTAGGGTGCGATCCACTCCAGCGGGCCGGCGGTGCGCTCGGTGAGCCGTGCGTCCTCGCCTGGCCGGTAGAGGTCGGCGAGTTTCGTGGTGACGGCGGTGACGATCTCGGTCGGCGTGTCATCGGAGAAGCTCGCCACCCAGTGGGGATCGGCGAAGGGCCCCGGGGCGACGGCGAGCTGCCACAGGGTGTCCCAGTCCCGCTCCGGGATGAACCCGATACGGATCCGACCGTCGGCGGTGGTCAGGTAGAAGTTGCCGTGCTCGTCGTTGTGGGCCCGGGTGTCCGGTAGGTCGAGGAGCGGTCGGAGGGCGAAGTCTCCGGTGTAGCGGCTGCCTGCCAGGTAGACGGGGTGGACGTGGGTGTCTCCGTCGGTTTCGGTAGCCGCAGCCTGGGTGGTGGAGGTCAGATGGTTCTCCGTACTGGTCGGGGGCGGAGCCTTGGCGGTGGGCGGGGCCGGCCCCTACTCGGAGGCGCGGCAGAACCGGTGGTGGTCGTGTTGGTGGTCGTCCGCCGAGCGCAGTCACGGGTGCGGTGCTGGTGCCCGGTTCGGTACGACCGGCAGAAGAGCAGTGGTGCCCTCCCGCTCTGACACCGGCTCGGTCAGGACGCCGTCTCGCCTGTCTGCTGCCCGGCTCGGTGGAGCTTGCCCGCCAGTCGAGTTCGCCGACCGGCGACTCGTAGAAGGCGGTGCTCCAGCGCGGTCCGGTCGTCGCCTCGTGGCCCAGCTCGATCCTGGCGGTGAGCTGTTCGTGGACAGCGACCGAGGTCTCGTCGTTCGGACGGTAGCGCTGCCAGCCGGGGCAGCCCTGGAAGAACTCGGCAAAGCCCGCATCGGGGTCGGCCGGGACCAGCCAGGTGTCCCGAGGTGACGGTGGCGAGGGTCTCAGGGGCCAGGACCCGGCTTCCGGGAGGGCCGGGCCTCCGAGATGTGGTCATCGCTCACGGACGGGCCTGCGGACGGCGGCGGGCCACCGGGTGGGTGCGCAGGAGGGAGCGGTGGAGCATGGGGATCTGGGAGGCGCGGCGCTCGTAGCGGCCGGGTTCGGTGACGGTGCGCACCGCGGCGAGGAGGACGGCGGTCGGGGTGTAGCGGCTGAACTCGGCTCGCCACCAGTCGCCCTGGTGGCCGCGGGCCCCGGCGCGGAGGGTGAAGACGGTGTCGAGCGGGTCGCTGCCGGGGCCTTCGACGAATCGGTGGACGCGCACGGCGGCGGTACCGTCGGGGCTGTCGAGGGTGAGGGTGGTGCGCAGGTCGCCGACGCGGATCCAGTGGTGGGTGCGAGCGGTTTCGGCGTCGAGGGCGTCGACGGTGCCGACGGCCGGGTGGTCGTGTCCCCAGAGCTGCCTGTCGCGCTCGGCGTCGGTGCTCTGGGCGAGGGCGTAGGCGAGGCGGCGGGCCGCGGCCGTCACGACCTCGGCCGGGGTGCGGGCGTCGAACGTGGCGTGCCATTCGAGCTGGCCAGCGGGGCGGCTCAGGGAAGCCATCGTCCAGCGGGGCGTTCCGGCGTCCAGGTCGAGGGTCAGCAGGACCGGGTGCTGCTGGTGCGCGGCGACGAGCTGGTTGTCGACCGGCGTCAGCGTCCAGTCCTCGCGTCCCTTGGCGAACGTGTGCAGGGCGTGCGGGGCGTCGCCAGGGCCGGCGAGGTATCCCGGGTGGACAACCATCGGCATGTCGTGGGCGGGCGGCGGCGTCATGAGTGGCTCCAGAGGGCGGGGTGGGGGCGGCCCCGGTGTTCCGAGGCCGCCCGGGGTGCGGGTTCTACAGCAGGCCGGCGGCGCGTTCGGCCTTGAGGAGCGCGGCGATCTTGCGTGCCCGCTCAGTGCCGACGAGGATGCCGCGGGCGCGCACGCCGTCGGCCAGGGCCGTGGCCGAGGTGCACCCGGTCTCGGCAACGACCTCGCGGGCTGCGGCGATCAGGGTCTCCAGAGGCACGTTCGCACGGTCGCCGTGAGGGCAGTCGGCCCCCTCCGGTGCGAATGCGCAGGTGGGGTGCTCGTCGAGCGGGTGGCAGGCTGCGGCGATGAGGTGGGCGGGCGTTGCCGCGTCGAAGCGGGCGTGCCAGCGGTGTCCGTCGTCGTGCAGGCCCCACAGCCGCCACCCCGTTCTGGCGAGGTAGGTGCGGTCCAGGCCGACGGCCCGGGGGCAGCCGCACCAGGCGGGCGACGTCGCGCCGGGGCAGTGCCTGACCGAGGCCAGGAGGTCGTCCGGGTCCTCGACGGCCGGGCCGACGAGGGCGCGCTGCTGGTCGTAGCGGTCGGGCTACGCGAGGTCATGGGCGAGTGCGCACATCAGCGAGCCGATGACGGCGTCGGGGGCGGTGTCGTCGAAGCGGGCGCGCCACAGCGGCTCGCCGGTCGGCCCGTCGTAGGCAGCGACGGTGACGGCGCTGTCCCAGGCGGGTGTCGACGGGAAGTGCAGCCGCACCCGCTGGCAGGGGCTGGCGAACACCTCTCCGCCGTCCGGGAGCTGGTGCAGGCTCCAGCCGTCGAAGCAGTCCTCGTCCGGGGCTTCGGGCTCGGCGGCGGGCATGGCGCGGCAGTTGCTGGGCAGGTCGGCTCCAAGATCGGTATGGGGCGGTGCGCGGAGGAGCGGGGCGGGCTACGCGGGCTGCGCGGCGGCTTCCGCGGCAGCGAGCCTGGCCTCGGCGAGGCGCTGCTCGGCGATGTCGGCGTAGCGGTCGGTGAGTTCCACGCCGAGGAAGGAGCGGCCTTCGAGGAGGGCGGCGACCCCGGTGGAGCCGGATCCGGCGGTGAAGTCGAGGATCCGGCCGCCGGGCGGGCAGATCTGCACCAGCTCGCGCATCATCGCGACGGGCTTCTGAGTGATGTGCTGGCGCTTGGATCCGCTGGGCTGGCTGCCCTCCAGCAGGCCCTTGAGGTAGACCGGGTTGCGGTCGCCGTCCATCGCGCCCTTGGAGCCCCAGACCACGAACTCCGTATTCTGGGTGAAGCGCCCCTTCTGCGGGCGGGCGGCCGGCTTGTACCAGGGCACGATGCCGCGCCACAGCCAGCCGCCGGCCTGCATCGCGTCGGTGGTAGTCGGCAGTTGCCTCCAATCGGTGAAGATGCAGGCGGTGGCGCCGTCGACGCTGATCCGGTAGGCCTCGGCGAGCAGCTGGGACAGCCAGAAGCCGTACGACCGCTGGTCCTTGTTCTCGCCGGGGAAGTCCGGCAGGACCTTTTTGCTGCCCGCGGTCGTGTACTTGTCGCGGGCGGACCGGCCGACGCGCTCCTGGGTGGTGCGGCCGCCGCTGTTGTAGGGCGGGTCGCAGATCACGCAGTCGGCCGTGCCGCTCGGCAGCTCGGTCAGACGGGTCAGGGCATCGCCCCGGTAGAGGGTGTAGTCGGGCAAGGAACCTCGCAAGATGGGGGCCAATAGGCGACGCCATGGCCTTTCGGCGGCGCACAGAAAGGCCCGCGACGTGGTACGCCGGCGGGCCTGGAGAGACCATAGGTGCCGCAATATCTCCCGTGCAAGGAATTCACGGATACTCGCGAGTATCCGTGAATTCCTTGCACGGGAGATATGCGGGCCCTTAGCGTGTTCACCGACGACGAGAGCGCCTTGACCAGCACTGATGGAAGCGGGAACTTCCGCCGGTTACTGCGGGCGCCTATCTCTCGGTGTTATTCGACCCTCTCACCGCTGCGCCGGGACGCCTTTGGACGAGCCGCCCGCGCACCACATGATCGGAGTTCCACGTGACGGGAATCAACCTGTCCTTCTGCTCTTTCGCCCGCTCGCCGGGCACCGGCCGAAAGGGTGCGGCCGACCGGCGGGCCGCTTGAAGAAGGTCGCCGCCGGTCTCGGCGTCGCCGTTCTCCTGACCCCGTTCGCGCTGATCCTTCCCCTGGCGATCGTCACCGCCAAGGACGCCTCCGCCTCGTGCTCGGCTTCGGGCAGTCCACAGGCTGTGGATGCGGCGGCGGTCGAGGCGACTGTCAAGCAGATCCTGGGCGGCCAGGTCGGGCCGACCGCTCCGGTGCCGGGCCTGGACCTGCCGAGCGTGCAGATCCCGATGGCCAAGCAGATCGTCGCCTCCGGCGTGGCCCTGCAGGTCCCTTCCCGGGGCCAGGTGATCGCGCTGGCCACCGCCATGCAGGAGTCGCGGCTGCGGAACCTGAACGGCGGCGACCGCGACTCGCTCGGCCTCTTCCAGCAACGCCCGTCCCAGGGCTGGGGATCAACCGAGCAGATCATGGACCCGGTGTACGCGAGCACGTCCTTCTACAAAGCACTGCTCAAGGTGAAGGGCTGGCAAGAGATGCCGCTCACCGTCGCCGCGCAGGAGGTGCAACGCAGCGGATTCCCCGACGCCTACGCGCAGTGGGAAACGCTGGCCATCGCCCTGCAGCAGGCGGTCGGCGCTTCGATCGGCGCCCCGGCCACAGGCACCGCGCCCGCCGGCAGTGCCGGGTCGTGCACACCGCCGAGTACGGACACCGACTGGGGCTTGATCCCGGCGGGCGCTCTGCCGCCCGGCTACCAGATCCCCACCGATATGCCGCCAGCCGTCCAGTCCGCGATCCGCTGGGCGCTGGGCCAGTTGGGCACGCCGTACCAGTGGGGCGGGCTGTGCACCGACAGCCACGGCGCGGACCCGATGGGCCGCTGCGACTGCTCCAGCCTGATGCAGCAGGCGTACAAGGTCGGCGGTGCCGCCCTCGCCCGCGTCACCTACGACCAGGTCAAGCAGGGCTCCGTGGTCACGCTCGGCAACCTGCGGGCCGGGGACCTGCTGTTCACCGTGCCCGGCCCCAAGGGGCCCGAGCACGTGGGCATGTACATCGGTTCCGGCCTGGTCGTGCACGCCCCGCACACGGGTGACGTGGTGCGGATCGCCCAGTTCAGTGCGTGGAAATCCGGCGTGACCGACATCCGCCGCATCGTCCCCTGACCTTTCGCCTCCCCCCTTTTCTCTCGCGCCGCGACGGCGCCGCTCCGCGCTCTCGCGCGCCCAAAACGCCTTCTGGAGAACCCGTTTGTCGTCGCTCATCCTTGCCGCCGAGGCGGTCTCTCACCTCGCCTACGACCCGGGTGTCGCCCCGGCAGAGGGCGGCCTGCCAGGCCTCACGGTCCTCAAGCAGGTCGTGTCCTCGATCAACCTGTTCGCTGTAATCGCGACCGTCGGCGCGATGTGCGTCGCCGGCGTCGTCTGGGCCTGGGGCCACCACAGCGGCAGCCACGGAGCCGAACAGAAGGGCAAGCAGGGCGCGATGGTCGCCGGGGGAGTCGCCCTGCTCCTCGGCGCCGCCAACGGCCTGGTCGCCTTCTTCTCGGCGCTCGGGACGCAGGTCAAGTAAGTGTCCAAGCCCCTTTCCACCAGCGGCGGTTCGCCCTTGCGACACCGGCTGCTGATCGGACTGGGCGTGCTCCTGGTCGTCGGCCTGCTGGCCGGGCTCCTCGCCCGGCTGGCAGGCGGCGGTCACACCGCCCCTCCCCCGGCCAGCCCCTCCTCTACAGCCCGCCCTAATCCCACACCCACCTCACCGGTCGGACCGCCGGACACCCTGCCCGCGGAAGCGGGCCCCACCGTCGCCCGGCCGCCGCACAGCACCAGCCCGACCGACTTCGCCGCGGCGTTCGCCCAGACGCTGTGGACCTACGACGCCCGCGCGGTCACCCAGCAGGGCTTCGTCTCCGGCCTGCGGCTGTGGCTCACCCCAGAAATCGAGTACGCCGACGGCGCCAGCGTCGAGGGCCAGGTGCCGGACCCGGTGCTGTGGTCCCGGCTGCGCGACAACGCCCAGACCTCCACGGCCCGCGACGTCGAGGCCCACGTTCCGGCGACGTACGCCCAGGCCATCGCGAATGACCCGACCGCCCTCACCAGGGCGTACATCTACGCCGTCACCGTCACCGGCAAGGTCGACATCGCCTGGAGCGATGGCGGCCGGGGCGCCGAGGCCCGCGCGCTGACCCTCGCCGTCCAGTGCCCCCCGGGCAAGGACTGCGCGCTCGCCGCCATCGCCCCCGCCGTCTACCCCTGACCCCCGTCCCGCTCTACCGCTAGGAGGACACCATCGGATTCTGTGATCTTCCGGGTGCGGGGTTGTTGTGCGACACCGTCGTCGGCGGCGTGTCCGACTCCATCACGTCCAGCATCGGCAACTGGATCGCCAAGTCGGCCGGCGACCTCGCGAAATCGGCCGTCGACCTCGCCAGCCGAGCCGTCGATCAGACCACCAACGTCGACCTCGGCGCCGACTGGTTCCGCACCAACTACGCCCTCATCCTGCCCATCGCCCTGACCATGATCGTGATGACCTTCACGCTCCAGCTGGTGAGGGCCGCCTGGAGACGGGACGGCCAGGCCCTCGGGCAGGCCGTCACCGCCACCATCAGCTCGGTGTTCTTCGCGATGTGCGCGATCTCCTTCACCAGCGTCGCGCTGGTGGTCGTCGACGCACTGTCGCGCGGGCTGTTCACCATCGCCAACTCCTCGATGGACGACGCAGTGCGGCGCCTCGTCAAGGTCAGCATGATCACCATCACGACCCCGCTGGGCTGGGCCATACCGTCCCTGGTCGCGCTCGGCTGCGCCGTCGGCGCGATCCTCTACTGGGGCATGATGATCTTCCGCAAGGTGTCGATCCTCGTACTGGTGATCCTCGCGCCGTTCGCTGCTGCGGGCGGCCCGTGGGAGCCGACCCGCGACTGGAAGCGCCGCTGGGTGGAGGCGACCGCCACGGTCGTGTTCTCCAAGCTCGTGATGACGATCATCATGCTGGTCGGCGTGTCCGCCCTCGGGAAGTCCGACACCAAGGACGGCATACAGGCGCTCAGCGACATCATCGCCGGCCTGGTCGTCATGGCCCTGGTCCTCCTGTCGCCCTTCATGATCTACAAGTTCGTCCACTGGGCCGGCGACGGTCAGTCGCACGACCTCCACCGCTCGACCGCCGCCGGCCTGCAGGTCGCGAGCGCCGCAGCCAAGAAGGGCGGACAGATGGCCATGGGCGCGGGCGGTGGAGCCGCGGCCGGAGCCGGTGCCGCTGGATCAACTCCGCAGGGCCCGTCCCAGGTCCCCGGCATGCAGTCCGGCGCTTCCGGCTCCGGCAGCGGCGCCGCACCGCAGGGCCCTGGAGCAGTCGCACTCGCCAAGACCGCACCCACCTCGTTCAAGTACGGGCAGCAGCGCAGCGGCGACGGCGACGGCGGCGTTCCGCTGACCAGCCGCTCCGACCGCGCCGACGGTGACCAGGGCCGCCCGCTCGTCACCCGTGCCGGATCCCCCGGCGCCTCCGCACCTTCCGGCGGCTCGACAGCTGCGGCGTCCCACGCGGCGGCCGGCTCCCCTGCCCTGAAGACCTCGGGCACGGCAGCCCCGGCCCCCTCCGCCGCGGCACCCGCCGCTCCCGCCTCCGCCGGTCCGGCTTTCGATCCGGTGATCGCTCCGGCTCCCGACCGTGCCACCACGGGCGCGGCCTCCGGTACCGGTCAGCGCTTTACGTTCCCCCAGCGCCCGCCTTCCCCCTGACGGCCCGGCGGCTCAGCCCGCCCCGCGTTTCCGCCTCGCGCCCCACATGCAGAAACGTTTCTGCATGCTCCTCCCGGTGAGCCCTGCCGGGAGGAGCAGGGGCCGGCTCCCCGCCCCCGCACCCCGAGAGCATCCCCTGACGCCCAGCGAGACACCCGCCACGATCAAGTTCCCCTCCCGCTCCCGCCGGGGCGTCCTCCTCGGCCTCACCCTCTCCCAGCTCGTTGCCACCGCCTTCGGCGGTGCCCTCCTGCTCGCCGTCCTGATGACCGTCGGCATCCTCGGCGCCCTCGCCCTGGCCCCGCTGTGGGTGCTGCTCGCCGTCGCCGTCGTCTTCCGAATACGCGGCCGGTCCCTCGCCGAGTGGGCGCCGATCGGCCTGCGCTACTGGCTGCGCCGCACCCGCGGGCAGCTGATCTGGCTGGCCCGGCCCTCCACCCGGCCAACCGTCGAGGGCCTGCTGCACCTGCCCGGCACCGCCGCCTCGCTGCGCGCGGTCACCTCGCCCGACGGGCGGCTCGGCGCCGTCCACGACCAGCAGCAGGGAACGCTCACCGCGGTCACCCGCGTCTCTTCCAGGGCGTTCGCGCTGCTCGACCCGGCCACTCAGTCCAACAACGTCCGAGGCTGGGGCCGGGCGCTCGCCGCCCTGTCCCGCTCCGGGCAGATCGCCCGCATCCAGGTCCTGGAGCGCACCGTCCCCGACAGCGGCGACGCCCTGCAGCGGTACTGGCTGGAGCACGGCCTGCCCAACACCCCGGTCGCCGGCCCGATCTACGCCGACCTGCTCGCAGCCGCCAGCCCCGCCGCGGCCCCCCACGAGGCCTACATCGCCATCGCCCTCGACCTGCGCGAGGCTCGCCGTCTGATCAACCAGGCCGGCGGCGGACTCGCCGGTGCGTTCGCCGTCCTGGCCCAGCTCACCGCCTCGCTCGACCAGTCCGTGCGCGGCGCGGGCCTGGTGCCCGGCGGCTGGCTCACCGCCGGCGAGATCGCCGCCGTCGTGCGCACCGCCTACGACCCCGCTGTCCTCGGCGCCCTGGAACGCTGGTCCGACTCCGGCCGCCCGGAAGCCGACGTCGCCGCCGCCGGCCCCGTCATCCTCGTCGAGGAACCCGAGAAGATCCGCACCGACAGCGCGCACCACGCCGTCTTCTGGATCGAGCAGTGGCCCCGCACCGAGACGAGCGCCGGCTTCCTCCACCAGCTCCTCTACTCCTCGGGCGTGCGGCGCACCCTCTCCCTGCACTACACGCCCCAGCAGATCGACGCCGCCCTCAAGGACGTCCAGCGCAAGAAGGCCACCATCGTGGCCGACGCCGCCGAGCGTGTGCGCCGCGGCCAGGTCGACTCCGAGACCGACACCGTCGAGTACGCCGACGTCAAGGCGCGCGAGCTCCAGCTGATCGCTGGGCACGCCGACGTCGCCATGACCGGCCTGCTCGTGGTGTCCGCCGACGACGCCGAGCAGCTCAGCGCCGCCTGCGCCCAGGTCGAGACCGCCGCCGTCGCCGCCCTGATCGACCTGCGCCGCCTCACCCTCCAGCAGGCCGAGGCTTTCACCGCCGCCGCCCTCCCACTGGCCCGCCTCTGACCGCCGAAGGGCACCCCATGCACGACGAGCCGAACCTGATCGGGTTCGCCACCACCGCCCTCGCCTGCCACCGCGACACCGAGCTGACCAGCGACCAGCCACTGATGCGCGTCGAACTAGACGCCCTGCACGAGCACGCCGTCACGCTGCACGTCCTCCTCGACCAGGCCACGGTCCGCACCCGCGCCCACGCAGCCGCCGAGGGCGACCAGCTCCACAACGCCAGGATCCGGATGTGGCAGGTCAGCGAGTACCTGCACGCCGCCTACCACGCCGCCCCCCACGCCGACGGACGCGCGCCCACCCGCGAGGCCTGCGCGCTCCGCCTCCCCGAAGGCGCTCCCGACCTCACCATCTGCCAGCGCCACCTCAAGGCCTCCGCCCGTGTGCGGCAGATCAGCACCCCCACCGACCTGATCCGCCGCTGAGCCCGGAGAGACCGCCCGCCCTTGACCAAAAGCACCAGCGCCAGCGCCCTGTTCACGCCCAGCCGCAGCGACCGGGCCCGCCGCCGCCAGGCCCGCCGCGACCTCGCCGCCGCCCACCGCGAGGCCCGCCTCGCCAACCAGCCCCGCCGACGCACCGCGACCCAGGTCGACGAACTCGACGCCCGCCCCGTCTACCCGTCCTCAGGCCGCCCGGGCCCCACCTCCGCCCGCGGCGGCAAGCTCAAGCTCCCCGCCCACCGCATGACCACCGCGACCGCGAGCGGAGCGTTCCCCTTCCTCGCCGAGGGCGGCCTCGGCGCCGGCGGGATGTACATCGGCCGCGACGTCCACGCCGAAGCGGGCTTCTCGTTCGACCCGTTCGAGCTGTACGGCCGCATCGAAGGGTTCACGAATCCGAACCTGTTGCTCGCCGGCGTCATCGGCATGGGCAAGAGCGCACTCGCCAAATCCCTTGCCCTGCGCAGCATCGCCCACGGCTACAAGATCTACATACCCTGCGACCCCAAGGGCGAGTGGACCCCGGTGGCCGAGGCTCTCGGCGGGCGGACCATCGCGCTCGGCCCCGGCATGATCGGCCGGCTCAACCCGCTCGACGCCCCTGCGGCGCCTGCCGGTGCCGACCCGGCCGAGTGGGCGGCCGAGGTCCGCAAGCGCCGCCTCCTGCTCCTCGCCTCGCTGGCCCGCACCGTGCTGCACCGCGACCTGGTGCCGATGGAGCACACCGCTCTCGACGTCGCGCTGGACGCGGTCGTCGCCGAAGCCCACCGCACCGACCGGGTGCCGCTGCTCGGCGACGTCGCCGCCATGCTCGGCAACTCCCGACGCCTCGACGACGCCCTCGGAGACCCCGCCCGACGCCTCGGCGCCGCTGCCGAAGACCTCGCGCACGCCCTGCGCCGTCTCGTCCAGGGAGACTTGGCCGGGATCTTCGACGCCCCGTCGACCGTCGAGTTCGATCCGACAGCGCCGATGCTCAGCATCGACCTCTCCAGCCTCGGCGCAGCCGGCGACGACACCGGCCTGATCCTCGCCATGACCTGCGCCTCCGCATGGATGGAAGCCGCCCTCTCCGACCCTGGCGGCGGACGCCGCTGGGTCGTCTACGACGAGGCGTGGCGCCTGATGCGCCACCTGCCGCTGCTGGAGCGCATGCAGCAGCAGTGGAAGCTCAGCCGAGGCCTGGGCATCGCCAACCTCCTAGTGATCCACCGCCTGTCGGACCTGCTGTCCGCCGGCGACGCCGGATCCCGGGGCCGCGCCCTCGCGGAGGGCCTCCTCAGCGACTGCGCCACCCGCATCATCTACCGCCAGGAACCCGACCAGCTCGCCGCCACCGCGAGCCTGCTCGGCCTGACCGGCGTCGAGACCCAGGCCATCGCCGCCCTCACCCGCGGCCGTGGCCTCTACAAGATCGCAGGAAGGTCCTTCGTGGTCCAACATCTTCTGCATCCCGCCGAGCGCGAACTGTTCGACACCGACGCCAGGATGCAGGCCGGGCCACGCGAACCAGCCAGCGTCACTGCGTGACAGCAAAGCTCCCACGCAGCGGTCGACGACCGGCCAGCCCCATCAACTCTAGGACACCACAATCGAGTTCCACCCCACCGCCAACACCTTCCCGATGCTCGATGACGAGGAGCTTCTCTCCCTCGCCGAAGAGATCAAGGCCAAGGGTCAGTACAACCCGATCATGCTCGACACCAACGGTCGACTCCTCGACGGCCGCAACCGCCTCAAGGCCTGCGAGATCGCCGGCGTAGAGCCCCGATTCGCCACCTACGAGGGCCCGGACCCGGCCGACTTCGCACTGCAGATCAACATCCGTAGGCGCAACCTGACCAAGGGACAGGTCGCCATGGTCACCGCGAGGAACTGTTCAGCGACTGAACAGGACGGCCGTTCTGCGGGTGAACGGTCCGCTCGTTCAATCGCTGAACGGACCGGCGTCTCGCTTGGCCGGATCGGTCAGGCACTGACCGTCCTCCGCCACGCCCCCGACCTGGTGGATCAGGTCGTCAGCGGTGCCGTCGGCCTGGACGAGGCGTACAAGGCCGCTCGGGAGGCCAAGGCCCAGGCGGACTCCGTGGAGAACCAGCTCGCCCGGCTCCGCTCGGAGGACCCCGAGCTGGCGGATCGGGTCGTCGAGGGCGACTTGAGCCTGCCCGCCGCGTGGGCCGAGCGCAAGGAACGCGCCGAGGAGGAAATCCGCAGGCGCAAGGTCGCCACCCATTTCCTGTGCGAGGTGGTTCCGCCGCTCGCGCAGGCACGCGGCACCGACACCGTGGCGCTCTACGACCCGCAGTTCATGCTGACCGGCCGGGCGATCACCGGCGAGGTGATCGAGCAGGCCATGGCGGCGCTCACCGAGATGGCCCAGGCGTGGCGGAAGCGTGATGCCGCATGAACGCCGACGCCGAACTCCCGCTGTGGGAGATCGTCGACGAGGCCGCCCACGCCGTCACCGACGAGAGCGGTCGCTTCCGCAAGGGCGACCTCGAAACCGAGGTCCGCCAGCGCCTCGCCGCCACCGACCTCGAAGCCCACGTCCAGGCCGCTGCCCTCGACAAGCTCGTGCACGGCCTGGTCCGCGGTTGGGGTGAGCGCCGCAGCCCCAACCCCAGGCGGAAGTCCGGGATGTTCCACCCCGAGGGCGTGCTGAAGCTGGGCTCGGGGGTCTGGGTGTGGATGAACCTTGCCACGCCCACAGACCTTCTGGAATGGGGTCGGCTCTCCACCCGTAACCTCGCTCGCGTCGCTCGCGCCGAGGCCGACCGGCAGGACTACGTCGCCGAGCGCCTCGACGCCTTCCGCCAGCACGGCGACCTGCTCCTCGGCCAGCTGGAACGGATCGTCTTCGGCTACGTCCACGACCCGAACTCCAGCCCCGACGCCGAGTAGACCCCCGTCACACCCCGCCCGACCGGACCACCCGCATCGGAGGCCTGTGCCCTCACCCACCATCACCTTCGCCGCCGACCCCGCCGGCGGCACCCTCGCCGCCGAGCCGGTCGACCGGCCCAGCCGTCAGTGGCTGGAGCAGGCCGGACTCGTGCGCGACGACGCGACCGGGCTGCACCGGCCCCGTCGGGACACCTCGCCGTCGGTCGTACCGCGCCTCGTCATCGACGCCACGCGGCTGCTCACCGCAGCCGGCTACGACGTTCTCCGCCTCTACAGCGAGGCCGAGCAGCGGCAGGCCGTCGCCGAGCCCGCGACCGATGCGCCGTCCTTGACGCGCGTGCCGGGGACGATCTGGGTCCACGCCGTGGCTGCAGACGTGGCGGCCGGGCGTCTCGTGGTCCACGCGCGACTGAGCGAAGCCGCCGGTCCCACCCGCCTACTGGCGAGCTACCCGGCCGACGGCACCGCGGCGGTGCTCACCACCGAGGGCACCCGCTTCTTCGACGTCACCACCTACGACGACCTCGATGCGGCAGCGGTCGTCCTCGGGCACGAGCCGATCCTGCCGGCCCCTGCGTCGGACGCCCCTCGGACGGACGCCGCGACCGCCCGGTCCGCCGCGGCGGCCCCGCCCAAGCGCGATGCCCTGCCCGGCGAGGCGCCAGCCCTCACCGCGGAACCCCGCGCCACCAGGACGCGCCAGTGAGCGCCGAGCCGTCGTACCTGCCGCTGCCCGCACCGAACAAGGCCCCGACTCGCACAACCGCCGCAGTCGGTAGCAGGCCCGCCTCGTTCCGACGTCCGGAGACCATCTGTCCACACGCTCCGTCATCGCCCGCCCCACAACGAGCGGCTACCGCGGGATCTACTGCCACAACGACGGCCAGCCCAGCCACCAACTCCCGCTGATCCTGGGCGCGTTCCAATACCGCTTCGGTCAGGACGCCGACGCCCTCACCCGTCACCTCGTCGACGACGTCCCGGTCGGATGGTCCGCGCTCGGCGCGGAGCTGCTGGACGGCGCACCGGAAGAGCTGCGCACCGCCCCCGGCGTCAGCCGGTGGCCCGGCCGCCAGTACAGCGCCGAGCCAAGGACGGACGGCCGGGTGGAGCCCCGGGCGGTCATCACCGAGCGCACCAGCGGAAGGCTCGACTGGGCGTACCTGCTCCACGCCCACGGTGTCGAGGTGATCGGGCTCCAGGACCACCGGCGAGGCCCTGTCGTGCCGTGGTCCACGGACCCGCGCGGCCAGTTCACCGACGCCCCCGCCACCTGGCGCCTGGACGCACCCCTGCCGATCCTCTCCCGTCCCGGCCCGGCCGCTGCCGTCTCCGCCCGCTCGACCTCCGCCCGCGTCCGGTCCGCGCCGGCCCCGGCGGCGGGAATGCCTGCCGCGTCACTCCTCGCAGCGCCTGCTTCGCCAGGCCGCGGGCTGTGAACGAGCCCGCCACCTGCATCCGCCCGTACCACTGCCTGAAGGGAACCCTTTGCCCGTACCGCCGTCCCTGACCCGCCTCGACTCCCGGGTGGAGGCCGCCCTCGGCGCCAGCATCGCGGAGCTGCACGCCGACCCGGCGCACCCCGGCGCCGCCGAGGCTCGGGTACTGGATGCCCACCGCACGCTAACGAAGGCGGAGACCACGGTCGCGTTCGAGCGAATGCGGCTGCTGATCTGCGCGGACCGACAGCGTCGGGTCGACGACCGGCTCCTCGCGGACCTCGGCGTCCAGTTGGAGGTCCTGGAGGACGCCGCTGCCGCCCGCGACCAGGCCGAGGCCGATCTGCTGGAGCACCTCCAGACTCTGCAGCGCTGCAACGCACCGAGGTCTCCGGCCGCGCCGGGGCGGAGCCGATGACGGGCCTCGTGGCACCGCAGCCGCTTCGCTTCGGTTGGAACTACGACCTGGGCGAGTTCGTCCTGGCTCCGCGTTACCCCAGGCCGGCCGTTACGCGGGTCCTGGCCGATGCCGGCTTCCACCTGCGGGCCGAGCCGTTCGGTGCCTGGCACATGGGCACCTCGGTGCCCATGTGCGACCAGAGCGCCGCCGCGCAATCCGCGATCGGTCGCCTGATCGCCGAGGGCGTCGAGGTACGCAACTGGCACGAGCCTCAGCAGGGTTCGACCGACGTGCTGCGGCACTACGGCTGGCTGAACTCCGAGGTTCCGTTCCCCGACGCCGAAGAGACCGCCCGCCGGGCCCGGAGCGAGGCCGGCACCCGGCTGGGCCGCGTCCGTCTGAGCTCCGACTCGCGAGCCGTCACCGAGCAGATCGCCTGGGGCGAGGTCGAGGTGGAGGCCCGGCGCACGTTCGACGACGAATGGATGATCGGCGCCGACCGCGACGCCGGGCGCTACCTGGAACTGCGCCATCACCGGCCCACCGGGGCACTGTCGATCACCGGGGACGCGTCGGAGGCGTACGCCGGCCATCTCCGCCGGGAGTTCCGGCTGCTGATCCTGCGCGAGACCCGTCCGCCGACGGCAGCCCGCATGCGCGCCGCCCTCGCTGCCGGCCGCGTGCCCGGCAGCCGGCAGGCACCGGTGGCGCCGGCCCCTGCACCCGCCACCGCGGTCCCCGCCCGCCGACGGTGATCCCCCACCCCCAACCCACAAGCGAGGAATCCATGGCCGACATCACCTTCGGCAGCGGCGCCGACGGCGCCATCACCGTTCGACTCGGCCCCCGTGCGCCCGACGCGGCACACCGGCTCCTGGAGCAGAACGGCGCCCTCGCGCTCCAGGACGACCGCGGGGTGTACGAGTTCCGCGGCGACGACGCAGTCTCCCGCGCCGCCCAGGCGGCGTACCTGCTGGACGCCGGCGAGCTGACCGTCGAAACGGGCGCCCGGGAGGACCCCGTCCGCGCGGCAACGTTCGGCGCCGACGTGGTCTTCGCACGCCACCCGACCGAGGGGATCGTCGCCGCCACCGCCACCGACGCCACCGAGGGCCTGGTGCCCGACGTCCTGCGGCAGGTCGGGTGGCGCTACGACGGGTCCGCCCCGGACCGCGACATCTACCTGCCGCCGACCGGAGCCGGAGACCGCCAGTCGCTGATCGCCGCGGCCCGGGCAAGCCTGGTTCTGCAGGGCCTCGGCCTGCAGGTCGCCACCGTCGGCCTCGCCACGCCCCCCGCCTCCGCCGACCGCCTGGCCGAGGCCGCCGAGGACCTGGCCCTCGAACAGGTCAACCTGCGTACCCTCACCGACAGCCGGGACGTCGCCGACCTGCTGGACACCGCGCTCGACCCGAAGTCCGGGGCGCTGCCCAACCTCTCCCAGCTGCTCGCCGACATGAGCACGTTCATCTACCAGCTCCCCGCCGAGCAGGGCGAACTGCTCGCCGCCCACGCCGACATCGCCCTCAGCCAGGCGACAGCCCTGTCCGGCACCCTGCACGACCTGCAAGCCGGCCTCGCCGACCTGGGCTCCGTCGTCGAAGCGCCGATCGCGACCGCGCGCAGCGTGCGGGCGACCGCCGCGAGCGCCGTCACCGCCCGCGGCCTTGGCACCGGCGCCATCATCCAGGCGGCCCCGTCCGCGCAGGCGATCTCCACCGCCCCCACGCACGCCGCCAGCATCTAGGAGCCCCGCATCACCGACCGCCCCGTCGTCCAGATCACCCGCCACCCCGAGCACGGCGTCGCCGTCACCGGTCTCGAACACGCCACCTACCGCCAGCGGCGCCTGCTGGCCGACTACGGCTTCACCCCGCTCGCGGGCACCAGCGGCGACCTCGCGTTCACCGGCCGGACCGACAACCTGCTGCTCCACGCACGCCAGACCGTGGCAGCCCTACGCTCCACCGGCGCGGACGTCCGCCCGGACCAGGCGTTCGAGTACGACGCCCACCCCGGCTACCCGTCCCCCTCCTCGGCCGCCGCAGCGTCGGGCGCGAAGATCGTCACCGGTCCCGTCTCCCCCGCACCCGACGCCCCGCTCGTCACCGGTCCCGCTGCGTCGGCCCGGGCCGACGTCACGGTGGGCACCCACCCCGAGCACGGCATCACCGCCACCAACAACACCGCCGACCCCGCCGCCGCCAAGCCCCTCGCAGCTGCCGGCTTCTATCGTGTCCCCGGCCACCCGACGCTGCTCTCCCTCACCAAGCAGCAGGCCAACGGCCCCGAGCGGGCCATGGACACCGTGGCCCGGCTGCGCGCGGCCGGCCTGAGCGTCGCGGCCGACCTGCCGTACGACCCGGACCGCTCGCCGGACACCGCCGCGGATCAGTTCCGCACTCACCTGATCAAGGTCACCGCGCCCTCCCGCTCCCGGCCGCTCCCGGCCGAGGACGACCCGTTCGCCACCCGGATCATCCCCGCCCCCGACCTGAGCCCCGCCGGGCGGACAGAACCGGGCACCGGGCAGGACCCGTTCGCCACCCGCCTGCACCCGGCCCCCGCGGCATCCGGCAGCCGGATGGGCGCCCTGCTGAACAACCGGCAGAACACCCTGGCCACGATCGAGGAGATCCTCACGGGCCTCGCCCAGCAGCTGCGCGACGACCCGCAGGCCCTGGACCCCGAGCAGGTCTCCGCCGTGCTGGAGAGCGCCCAGACCACCCTCGGCGGCGTCCGCAAGGACCTGGAGACCATCTCCGCCGCCTCCCCGGCACGAACTCGCACCGCCGCCCCCGCCTCCCAGCCGCCGGTCGAGGCGAACCTCGGCGCCCGTGCCAAGGCCGCCCGCGCCACCAGCCTCCAGCTCGGCCGCGTCGGCGCTGCCCAGCCCGTCGCGGCCGCCGCGCAGCCGGTCGACCCGCGCCACGCCTACAGCATCCACGCCCGCTGAACCCTGCGAAGGAGCCTTCCCCTCTTGGCCGTGAAGACCCGATGGCCCGTCACCCACTCATGCGGACACGAGGTCGAGCACGACCTGTCCGCCCGCCCGGCCGACCGGCGGGCAGGCTACGCCCGCTGGCTCGCCGGCCGCGATTGCACGGACTGCTGGCGCGCCGAACGCGAGAGCGACGGCGCGGACCGCGCCGCGTGGATCGCCGCCCGCCGCGCCGAGGAGCAGCAGGCCGCCGCCGTGTGGGCCGAGCAGTACCGCATGCCGCCGCTGACCGGGCCGCAGACGATCCTCGCCTGGGGCGAGCGCTCGCGCCACCAGCTCGTCACCACCGCCTACCAGGCGCTCGTCGTCGAGGGGCCGCTCACGGAGGGCGGTTGGGAGGAGGTCGAGAACCGTGCCCGCACGGTGGACCGCGCCGGGTGGTGGATCGACCAGCGCGAGGCCGCGCCCGGTGACCTGCCCGAGCTGCTGGAGGCCGCCACCGACGCGGACCGCAGCACCGAGAACCCGTATTAGGCGAGGCCCCGACCGTGTCCCCCACCCCCGCCACCGCCCGCCCCTGCCCGCCGGACGACGCCGAGAGCGCCCGCACCGCCGCGCAGGCCGTACGGCGCCTGGGCGACTCCCTCGCCGACAGCAGCCTGCCCACCGACATCGCCAGGCCCCTCGCGCTGCTGGAGCCCCTCCTCGCCGAGGTCGAGGAGACCCTGCGACTCGCCGCCGAAAGCACCGCCGGCGGCGGCACCCGCGCCGCCCGGCAGACAGCCGAGCAGCTCGGACAGGCCGGCGCCACCGCGGTCCTGCTTCGCCTGCACCTGGAGCAGATCAGCACCCGCCTGGCCGGCTACGGCCTCGCCTTCCCGGCGGAGCCCGCCTCGCTCTCGCCCCGGGCGGCAGCCGCACACGGCCGCCTCGCGCAGGCCGCCGCCCGGCCCGTCCACCCGGGCGCGCCGACGCCGCCGGCCACCGCCATGGCACCCGCTGCCCGGGCCACTGCCCGTTGAGCGAGCCGGTCCGCATCGCACCGGGCTCCTTCGGCGCCGCCGAGGCGACCGGCGCCGACCAGCGGGCCCGTGCCTTACTCGCCAGGCTCGGCTTCGCCCCGCCGCGCAAGGCCGAGCACCCTCTCGCCCTGCAGAGCACGGACGGCCCGCTCGTGCTGCGCGCGTTGGTGGGCGAAGGCGCGCGGCTGCTGGAGCGCGCCGGCTACCGGGTCGAGGTCGACCCCGACCTGCGGCTGAACCCCGCCGGCGAGCAGGCCCTGGAGGTCCTGGCCGAGATCGCCGCCCGCCTGAGGGAGCTGACCGCCCTCGTCGAGTCCATGGACGACGTGCGCGACCTCGCCGACGTCGGCGCGCAGATGGTCACCGGCCCGTACAGCACGACGGACGCGCTGCACGCCCTGTTCACCGCCGGGGCCCGGGCTTCCCTGCGCTCCGACGGCTCCCTGCACGAACGGGCCGACATGCAGGCCTGGCATCTGGACGGCGCCGCCGCCGCACGCGCCATCGCCACAGCGGCAGCTGCCACCGGATATCCCGCGCTCGCCGCGCGGACCCGCTCGCCCGCAGCCCGCGCGTCCACCGCCCGGCCCGTCACCCCGGCCGCACCCACCGAACCCGCCCCCAGTCCACGAAGGACCCGCGCTTGAGCAAGCCCACGACCGTCACCTCCTACGCCCAACGGCTGCGGGCGCTGGCCGACCAGCTGGACTCCCAGCAGCGCAGTCCCAGCCAGGCCCTGCTCCAGACCCTCCTCGCCGACAAGGGCCTGCTGGCGCTCACCTCCTCCATGGCCGCCACCGTCCGCGCCGATCTCGACGGCTTCGAGCACACCCACCGCTCCGACCCCGCAGCCGAGGACCTGTACGAACTCGGCCACCTGGTCGCCGACGCCGTGGAGGCCATCGACGACGCACTGGGGAAGTCCGGCCCCCACCTATCGGCCGCGCTGACGCTTCTCGCCCAGGACTCCAGCCCGGCCGAAGCCGCGGCCAGCCGCCACGCCATCGAGCAGGCCCTGTGGACCGGACCCGCACCGGCCGACGGCGAACGGGTCTACCTGTTCTGGCCGGACAGCTCCACCCACGTCCCGGTCCCGGCCCTCGCCACCCCCAGCGCCGGTTACGTCGACCCGTACGGCAACGCACTGTTCACCCGCGGCGACGCCGAGCAGATCGTCGCCGACCTGCTCAAGGACGACTGCGGGATGACCGCCGCGTTCGAGGCCGACGGAACCCTGCAGTTCTCCTGGCCCAAGGAGTACGACGGCGAAGGCGGGCAGGAGCAGGTCGCCGCCGACGCGCGGGGCCTGTACGCCATCGGCGGACACTGGCCGTGGAACTACCGCAGGCCCCTCGCCTCCGACCTGAGTACCCGCGCGCTGGCTGCTCGGGTGGCCACCCGCCCATCCACGGCGCCGTCCGCGACCTCCCCCGACCCGGCGCACCACCCCGTTCCGCAGGCCGCCGCGGGCAAGGCGCGCTGACCGCCCCCGAAGGAGACCATGCCCCCCACGACCCAGCCGTCCCCGGCAGTCCGGGCCGCCGAGGCGCTGCGGCTCGTCTGCGAGCAGCTGCGCGACGCCTCCGGCCCCGCCGAGGTCGCCGACCTGGTCGAGGCGATCACCCGCGACGGCGGCACCCTCGAAGCTCTCTCCGACGCCCTGGCCACCGCCAGCCGGTGGGTCAAGGACGCGCCCGGCGGCAACTACCTGTGGCAGCCGCTCGCCCTCGCCGCCGACGAGATCTGGCAGGCCGGTACCGACATCACCGACACACCCGAGCGCCTGCGCTCCGTGGCCGGCCGCCCCGCCCGGATCCGATCGAGCGCCGCGCGGCCCGTGGCCCCGCCGGCACCGGCCCCGCCCCAGCCGCCCGGCACAGGGCCCGCCCCGCGCAGGCGCTGAACCACCCGCCCCTGGAGAAACGTTTCCCCTGATCCCGTCCATCACCCGCTACGCCAGCACCCGCGACCTGCTCGTCGCCGCCCAGCACCACGCCGTGCGCCTGCCGGGCAGTCCCCGGGTCACCGTCCTCGACGCCTGACAGCCGATCGCCGGACTGCCTGCTCCCGGCAGCGCGGAACTGGACTCCCTCGCAGCCGAGTTGGACGCCCACCTGCGCACCCGGCGGCCCGAGCGGGACCTGCGGCCGGGCCGCAGCCGGGACGTGTGGCACTGCACCGTCCGCGCCCATCCCGACAGTGCCCCGCTCCCGGACGAACGGTGGGCCTCGACCGTCCGCCGGATCCTGGCCGCCACCGGCATCGCGCCCGTCGACGATCCTGCGGCCTGCCGGTGGATCGCCCTGCGGATCGGCGACCACGAGGCCCGCATCGTCGCCCCGCTGATGCGCGCCGACGGCTCGGCCCCGCGCCTGGAGCGCGACCTGTCCCTGGCCCACGCGGCCTGCCAGCTCGCCTCGTTCGACCGCGCCGGCCGGCTGCGCGCCTCCACCGCCCGCACCGCGCCCGCCCAGACACGTCCGGCGTCCGCCCTGCGCAGCAGCGCCGCGACGTGGGGCAGCCCGGTTGCCCCGGCGGCCCCGCACCGCTGAGCGTCCTCCCCCGTTCCCCGGCCCCGGTCCCCGGCGCGTGAGCACACCGCGCCCGGCGCCCGGCCGTCTCCCGCCCCGCGCACGCGGCCCCTGAGTGCCTGCGATCCCGCGCGCCCGGGCCATCCCCGCAAGGACGACCCTGCCCCCCGCTTCCTCCCCCAAGTCACCCTCCGCATCCCCCGGCACCGACGCCCTCCTCTACGCCCTGATCGGTGCCGGCCTCCTCCTCATCGCCTTCGGCTCGATCGCCTGGGCCCTCGGCAACACCACCACCCTCTTCTTCGGGCAAGGCCCGTGGGCGGTCTACCAGCCGGTCACGGCCGCCCTCCACCCCCAGCGGCTGTGGCCGGGACTCGGGCCCGTCACCCTGCTCGTCGGCGCCCGCGTCCTACCCGCCGCCGTCACCCTCGGCGTCGCCGCCGTGGGCCTGCGGATCTACCTGAAGGTCCGCAAGAAGAGCAACGGCCTGGCCACCAGCCGCGACCTCGCCGTCCTCCTGCCCAAGGAGATCACCACCAAGGCGCGGAGCCTGCGCCCCAGCCTCGCCTCCGCCAAGCCCGGCACGATCCACCCAGAGGACACCGGCATCCTGCTCGGCACCCTGGGCGAGAAGGGCCCCGAGGTGCGCACCTCGTGGGAGGACGTCGCCGTCGCCATCATGGCGCCGCGCTCCGGCAAGACAACCAGCCTCGCGGTCCCCTCGATCCTCAACGCCCCCGGCCCGGTCCTGCTCACCAGCAACAAGGCGGCGGGCGACGCCTACACCGTCACCCTGGACGCCCGCGCCGAGACCGGCCGGGTATGGGCGATGGACCCCCAGCAGATCGCCCACACCGAGCAGGCGATGTGGTGGGACCCGCTCGCCGACGCCGGCGACCTCCCCGGTGCCCGGCGCCTGGCCGGCCACTTCGTCACAGCCTCCGTCGACGAGGGCGAGCAGGGCGACTTCTGGAGCACCGCCGCCGCCAACACGCTCACCGCGCTGTTTCTCGCGGCCGGCGCGGACAAGCGCCCGATCACCGACGTCCTCGCCTGGCTCGCGCAGCCCGCCGACCGGACCCCAATCGACATCCTCAAGACCAACCAACTGTCGGCGATTGCAGCCCAGCTGCAGGGGACCGTGAGCGGCGCGGTCGAGACCCGCGACGGCATCTTCGAGACCGCGCGCCAGTACGCCGCATGCCTGCTCGACCCGAAGATCGCCGCCTGGGTCACCCCCAACAGCGACCTGCCGGAGTTCAGGCCCGCCGACTTCGTCACCCACACTGACACCCTCTACCTGCTCAGCAAGGACGGCGGCGGCAGCGCGTCCGCGCTGATCGCCGCCGCGGCCGACAGCGTGATGCGCACCGCAGTCATCCAGGCCGAACGCGACGGCGGACGCCTCGACCCCCCGCTGCTCTGCATCCTGGACGAGGCCGCGAACGTGTGCAAGATCGGCGATTTGCCCGATCTGTACTCGCACCTGGGCTCCCGTGGGGTCATCCCGATCACGATCCTGCAGTCCTACCGGCAAGGCCAACGGGTGTGGGGCGAGGTCGGCATGGACGCGCTCTGGTCCGCCGCCACAATCAAGCTCGTCGGCTCCGGCATCGACGACGCCGACTTCGCCGACAAGCTCTCCAGGCTCGTCGGCGAGCACGACGTCGAGACCGTGTCCCACTCCACCAGTGAGTCCGGGCGCTCCACCTCCGTGTCGATGCGCCAGGAGCGGATCCTGCCCACCAACCAGATCCGCGCGCTCGCGAAGGGCTCCGCGCTGCTGTTCGCCACCGGGGTCAAACCGGCGCTGATCCAGTTGCGGCCCTGGTACAAGGAGGCGGGCACCGACAGGATCGGCAAGGCCTCTGCCCGGCAGACCGCTGCGATCACCGAGCGTGCCCGCGCCAAGGCGGTAGCCGCATGAGCCTCCACCTCACGCCCATCCGCGACCGCGAGGCCGCCCGCTCCGTCCGTCGGCGCCATCACCGAACACCGCGGGGACGGGTGTTCGCCGTGGCCGGCGCCAACGACGACGGGAGGGTTCGCGCTGTCGCCGTCGCCCACCGGCCGACCGCCGGGCAGCTCGACGACGGCACCACGCTGGAGACCACCTTCGCCGATGTCGGCGTCGGTGCCCCGGTCGAGGACCTCCTGCTGTACACCGCCTGCCGCCATGCCGCCGATTCCCTCGGCTACACCCGACTCGTCACCTACACCGATGACGACGAGAGCGCCGCGCCCGCCCAACGCGCAGGATGGCGAGCCACCGCTCGTCGCAGAGCGCGGCCGGGCGTAGGGCCCGATGCCGCCTCGCTGTGGCAGGCGCCGTGACCGAAACCGGCACCGCGCCCACCGTACGCACCCTGTCCCTGGGCGCCGGAGTGCAGTCGACCACCCTGCTGCTCCTGTCCGCGCTCGACGAGCTGCCGAAGCTGGATTTCCGTCCAGCCCCCACCGGAGACATCTTGAACGCCCACATAGCCCCGCGCGCCGCAAGGCGCGCGGCCCAACACCGCAGACCAGCCCGCCCAGGGCGGCGTCGTTCGAGCGATTGTCCGTCTTGATTCCGGTTCAGGCAGCTGACGTGGCTGCGAGGTTCGGGGATTGGTCTGGAACGGGGGCAGGCACAGTCTCCGGGTGATCATGAGGTGTTGAGTCCCTGATCACCCGGAGACTGTGCCTGCCCGATCATCATCGCCCCTCGGAGCCCCGAACCGCGAACCGTCCAGCCCCACCGCCCCGGCCGAAGCCACCGTGCGCCGGATCCTGCAGCGCGTTGACGGCAACGCCCTCGACGCTGCGATCGGGGCCTGGCTCGCCGCCCGTGATCCCGACCGTCCGCCGCCAGACCAGGAGCCGGGCCGGCGTGCCCGCGGCTCGCTGGCCGTGGACGGCAAGACCGTTCGGGGCGCCCGTCGTGCCGACGGCACCCAGGTCCACCTGCTGGCCGCGATGACCGGTACCGGCCTGGTCGCCGCCCAGCGCGAGGTCGGCTCCAAAACGAACGAAATCACCGTCTTCAAGCCGGTGCTCGCCGGGCTCGACCCGACCGACACCGCGGTCACATTCGACGCCCTGCACTCCCAGACAGCCCACGCCCGCTTCCTGGTCGAGGAGAAGAAGGCCCACTACATCGCCGTGATCAAGGGGAACCAGCCGCTGCTGCACCAACACCTGAAGCAGCTACCCTGGCGGGACGTTCCGCTACTGGACAAGACCCGCACCACCGAGCACGGCCGTGACGAAATCCGCCGCCTCAAGACCTGCACCGTCACTCGTGGTGTCGGCTTCCCGCACGCCGCCCAAGCCGTGCAGATCGTGCGCCGCCGCCGCACCGTCACCATCGGCAAGGTCACTTTGGAGCGTGTCTACGCGGTCACCGACCTGGCGGCGGAGCAGGCCGACGCTCCCGAGATCGCGCACCGCGTGCGCGAGCACGGGGGTATCGAGAAAAAGATCCACCACGTGCGCGACACCACCTTCGCCGAGGACGCCTCACGCGTGCGGACCGGAACCGCACCCAGGGCCATGGCGGCACTGCGCAACCTGGCCATCGGCACCCTCCGCCTCACCAGCTGCGACAACATCGCCGCAGGCGTGCGCAAGGCGACCGAGATGCCACCCGACCGCTGGCCACCCTCGGCATCACGTGATCAAACCGGACGGATCGCCAGAACGACGCCGCCCTGGGGTGCAACCCACCTCACTCGTTGACGTTGTGGCTTCTCTTCGCGGCTGGCGTCGACAATCCGAGTTCGGCCAAGCGCTGACGCGTTGCCGCGGTGGCGACTGCCCTATCGGCAGCACTTAGGTCCTGATCAAGCTTTCGGGCAGTGTTCCGAGCCACCAGAAGCGCGCCCTCCGAGATGGCAGCCTTGGACGCATCAGGGAAAGCATGGATCAAGAGTGCCCGGGCGGCCCGGGTAAGGGAATCGCCTTCGCGTATCGCAACGCTCCACTTCATCCCTGATCACCTTTTGTAACAGTTAGCGCGCGGGTGCTTACTTGCGGCAAGCATCACCCGACGCCCCCGGGGTGCCGAGGATACATTGATATCCGCCGGGCCGGCAGGTGCATCCTCCATCCGGGCATAACAAACCAGACACGAATTAAAAAGCTGCACATAGGAAATTGCGGCCTTCGCGGCATACGCACCCCGATCCGAGGCCCCGTATACTGCACTTGTGTGCCATGCATTATAGAAGAGCTTCTTCCAGCACCTTTGGGACCTTACTGAATCATCTCCGTGCGCCCGACAGAACTCCCTCAGCGCAGCATCATCCTCCTCGGATTGCCCAACATAATTAGATATATGGCAAGAGTTTCCCTTATCTTTGATAATTAGTCGATAGTCCGACCTATTAAACATCCTCCTCAAGGTCTCCGCTGCGGTGAGACCGACTGCGCCGCCGATCAATGCCGGGATGGCGACCCAGCCGACAATTCGCATTGCGACGGCAAGCCCCTGATATGGGCGCTCGGCTGGACTCGGGACCGAGACGGGGGTCGGCTGCGCCGCAAACAGAGAAACCTTCTGTATTGCATCGGGCGCCGGGGAGGACGAAGAACTAGGGCTGGCATACGGATTCTCCAGGCCAGTCATGAACTGTGTTGCGTCATCGAATGAAATTGCAATACCCACCGCGACAAACAGGAGCGAGGCAGTCAACAGCGGGATAGCGGACCAACGAAAAATCCAATGAGGGATAGGCCGATGATAAAACTGAGCAAAATACCGCCCTGGCTTTCGCCAGAACGACTCTTCAGGTGGCCATAATTTGGGCGACCCCTCAAGTGGCCATAATATAGCCATCGCACATCCACCTTTCAAGCAGCCCGCAATGCAGGCATCACACATCTACAATAAGTCGCCGCACGGCTAGCGGCAATTCAAACCACCCCAGGCGTGATCCCGGTGTCGATTTTCGGCAACCGAAAGAACAACTTACAGCGGGTCCTATGTGGTGATCAGGTCGTTTGATTGGGCATGGGGAGTGGTGGGTTGCACCCCAGGGCGGCGTCGTTCTGGCGATCCGTCCGGTTTGATCACGTGATGCCGAGGGTGGCCAGCGGTCGGGTGGCATCTCGGTCGCCTTGCGCACGCCTGCGGCGATGTTGTCGCAGCTGGTGAGGCGGAGGGTGCCGATGGCCAGGTTGCGCAGTGCCGCCATGGCCCTGGGTGCGGTTCCGGTCCGCACGCGTGAGGCGTCCTCGGCGAAGATGGAGCAGTCCAGCGCCCTGCCCACCGACGTGCTCGACGCCCTCGCCGACGCCCTTGAGCTCGCGGATTGGTACACCAGCGACTACGAGACGCTGGACGCCGCCGATGTCGGCCTCGCCTCCCACCGACGCCGCACCTACTTCGTCGCCGGACGCCACCAGATGGTGAGTCTGCGCACCGCCCAACCCAGCGACCTGACACCCGCCCGCACCGCCGCACAGGCCCTCGGCTGGCAGAAGGGCGTGCGGGTAAATACCCGCGGGAACCGCGCGACGCCCGGCGGCAACGAGTGGAGCGCGGACGAGACCGCCACCACCATCACCGGACGCAGCCGCAGCTGGTACTGGGCCGGCAACCCGCAGCGCCGGATCACCACCGGCGAGGCCTCCCTGCTCGTCGTATGCCCGCCGGCCACCCCTGGGACGGCTCGGATACCGCCCGGTTCCGGCAGATCGGCGACGTCGTCGCCCCCACCGAGGCCGCACGCGTCCTCGGCCCGCTCCTCGGCCGGCCATGGCGCGAGGCGGTGCGCGGCTACCTGGAGGACCTGTACGGACCGCGGTCACAGGCCCGCGCTGCCTCCGCCAATCCGCGCCCTGTCTCCCGCCGCGCCGCAGCATCCCTCTCCTCCTCGCCGACCCTGCCCGGGCTTGACGACCTGCCCGCACCGGCCGGGTCCGCAACGCCCGCCCCAGACCCCCGACCGGTGCCGCGGTCCCGCTGACTCTCGCCACCGGCAGTCGGCAGTCGGCAAATCCCATCGTCTATTCCCCCTATCCGACCAGGAGGCCCATGGAAGACATCGCGCAGGCCCTACGGGATTGGACGCCCGACGATCCCATCAGCGCAGCAACGATGAGGTGGCTGACGATGATGCCCGACATCTACACCGTCGTCGCCAGTCACCAAAGCCCCGATCGTACGGAGCAGTTCATCGTGGCGGCCGATCGCAGTGCCGCGTCCGCGATGACTGGCACCGACCGCGCCACCGCCGTCCACCTCCGGCTCGACCCCGACGCGCGGACCTGCCACCTCCGGATGGACTCGGCTGTGACTTACGCCTGGGCCGGCCACTGGCTCGTCCAGCGCGGCGCGGACCCGCGCGCCCTCGCCGCCTACCGGACCGTCCCGGCCGACCCGTACAACCTCGGCCCCGAGGAGGAGTTCAACGGTCTGCTGGACGGCGGCGACTACGTGTTCACCCGCCCCGGCGACGGCACCACCCTGCGTATCGAGAACCGGATCCGCCGATCCGGCTCGCGCTACGTCCTCCTCGGCCGGCAGATGGCCTACTCGTACGGCTTCAGCGGCGGCGAGCGCGAGGCCAACTGGGCGCTGCTGCTCGACCGCCACCCCCTCGCGACCGGGCGCCGGTTCCTGCTCCAGTTGGAGACCATCCACCTGCGCAGCGCGACCTACAGCATCGCCGAGGGCGGCTTCCCCACGAAACAGGAGGCGGAAGGCGTCCTCCGCCGGATCGACCCACGCGCCGTCGCCCCGATGCCCGCCACCGACCCTGTCACGGGCCTCGCGCCGGCCCGGCAACCTGTCCCTCCGAGGACGGCCGGCCAGGCGTTCCGGCCCCTGCCCCCGACCGGCCCGGCACGGGGACGGTGACTGGCAACGCCCCCCGCCCGCTGCAAGCCCTCCCCTCCCCGCCCGGAGGTGACGCGATGAACCCGCAGATGGAGGCCGAGCAGGCGGCTCTCGGAGCGATCCTCCTGGCGCCGGACCGGCTCCGGGACGTGGCCGACTGGCTGCAGCCGCAGCACTTCTACCGGCCCGCGCACGCCGCCCTGTTCGAGGTTCTGCTCGCGCAGTTCGCGGCCGGGCAGGCCGGGATCCCCTCGGACACCGACGGGGCCAGGTCCGCGTGGGCAACGCAGGCGATGGCCTCGGCGGCCGAGGTCAGCCCCGGCTTCACGCCCGGGTACGGGCACACGCTGATCGCGGCGTGCCCCGTGCCCGGCCACGCCGCCGCGTATGGGCGGATGGTGCTGGAGACTGCGGTCCGCAGACAGGTGCACGAGCACGCCCACCGGCTGCTGGCCGCCGCCCGCACCGGCGCCGTCGACGGCACGCTCCGCCTCACCGGCGACCTGCGGGCCGCCATCGGTCAACTCGCCGACGCCTGGGGGTCGCTGGACGAGAGCCCGCGGCCCCTTCCCGGTCCGTGGCCGCTCGAACTCCCCCCACCCGCCGTCGAGGAAACGCTGCGGCAGGAGGCGTCCCTGCTCGCGTCCCTGACCGCCCTCCCGCGCGAGGTCCGGGACATCTCCCCCTGGCTGCACCCGGCGGACTTCCTGGACCGCGGCCACCGCGCCGTCTACCGGGCCGTCGCCGCATTGGCCCACCGCAGCGAGCCGATCGACCCGCTGACCGTCCTGTGGGAGATCCAGCACCACGGAGACCTGGCCTCGGGCGCGACCACCGCCGACGCCGTGCGCGCCGTCACCCGGGCCGGATTCAGCGGCGATCCGGGCTACTGGGCCGAACAAGTCCTCCAGGCCTCCGTCCTGCGCTCTGCCATCACCTCGGCGGGCACGGTGCGCATGCTGTCCCTCGACACCTCGCTGCCCGCCGCCCGTCTCCTCGGATCGGCCCTGCGCACCCTGCGCGGCACCGAGGCGGTGCAGAAGCGCTGGCGTGCCGCCACCGGCACCGCAGGCGTCGACGGGAACCCCGTCGGCGAACCCGGCGAGCCGGAGCACCGCCGCGACGCCGCCCGCGCCCGCTCACTCGCCCCCGTCCCCGACACCAGTCCGACCGGCCCTGCGTCGCCCGCGCAGCATGCGGCCTGCGCCCGCGCGCCCATCCGCAGCAGCCACTGAACCGCTGACCACCCTCTCCCAACCGAAGGACCCCCGATGCCCACCCCCGTCCGGCCGCCCAGCCCCGCCTCCACCCGGCTGCGGGCCGCCGCCACCACCATCGACGAGCTCACCACCACCCTCCCCGGCGCCTACCGCAAGCAGGGACCGCCCTCGGTGGCAGAACTCCGGGAGCACGCGGCGCAGATCGGCGAACAGCACCAGGTGCTGCTGGGGACCGCCGCCGCTCTGACCAGCGCCCCGGACGCCGACACCGCGCAGCGAGCCCTCGCCCTCGCCCTGGCCGACGCCGGCGCCCGCGTCGGCGAGGCCCTCGCCACCGTCGGCCGGGCCGGCGCGATGGCCGCCCGGCTCTACGAGGTCGACGGCCTCGACGGCCCACGGGCCGAAGACGTGCGCGAGCGGGCAGGACGCGAGTTGAACCTCGCCCTGTCGCGGACCCGGCTCGCCCTGGAGGACGCCAGCGAAGGCCTGCGGCGCGAAGCCCGCTCGGGACGCGACGGCGCCGCGCTGCCTCCCGGCCGCCTCCGAGCCGCCGTCGCCCGCAGCACCGCGGCCCACCCGGCAGCCGCGTTCATCACCGCCCCGCACCCGGCTCCGACGCCCGCCGTCCTGCCGACCGCCGCCGGACCCCGCCGCTGACGCCGCCCTCACCTCCGGAGCCTTCCATCGCCCCACCCACGACCCCCGGGTTCGACACCGAGCGGGTCATGCTCGCGAACGTCATGGCCCATGTCGCCGAGGCCCTCAACGGCGCCAACACCGCGCCCGGCCACCCCGGCGTGCCCGCCCCCGGGGCCCTGACCGACGCGGCCGAGCACATGCTCACCGTGCTGCGGCACTGCTCCACCCGGGCCCAGGCCCTCCGGGCCGGGCCTGCCGACCCGGCCCGGGCCACGGCCGCCCGCGGCTTCCAGGCCGCCCGGGCCCACCGCCACCTCGCCCACGCGCTCGACGCCGCCGTCGCCCTCGAATGCGGCCCCGAGGACCAGGGCACCGGCCGCACACCCGACGTACGCGAGGACGCGCTCGGCTACCAGGTGCTGAACTCGACGGCCCTGGCCCAGAGCGCCCTGGTTACCGGCTGGCGGCAGACCACCGAGACCCGCGCCGAACTCCCCTCCCCGGCGCAGCGGCAGGCGTCCACCGCTGCCAGCCCGAGGCGCCCGGTCTCCGCGCCGCCCGCCGCCGTTGCGGGCGTTGTCGCGCAGACGGGCGGGCGCCGGCGATGAGCGACATCAGCGCCGACGACGTCCAACGCCTCGCGGATCTCGCCACGAACCTCGCTCAGATTCGCCGCGACCTGCGGCACACCGCCAAGGCCCCGCCCGCCAAGGTTCCGGACCTGCTGGCCCGGGACATCGGCGCGCTCGCCGACTACGTGGCCGTGGCCTGCCTGCTGCGCCCAGTTGTCTCACCGCACTGGGCCCGCCGTGGCGAACGTCGGTGAGGCCTGGGGGCCCACGTTCGCCGCCACCCGGGCAAGCCCGGTTCTGCACAGGCTCACCGAGCTCCTCGACCAGGCCTGCGACCTCGCGAACCAGGTCCGTCCCGGTGGCGAGACCCGCTCGCACTTCTACGCCCCGGGCCTGGATACCCACGTGGCCCAGCAGTTCGCCGAGGTCGACGGCATCCTCGCCCACACCATCAGCACGATCCGCCGCTTCCGCACGGACCTGGCCCAGGTCCGCAAACGCGAACTCGCCCGCGAGCAGGAGGCGCTGGCGGACCCGGACGGCAAGGCCGCGCGCTTCCTCGCCACGCGTGCCGAGTACCGGAAGCAGCCCTTGGTCATCGTGCCGTCCGGGTTCGCCGAGGAAGCCGCTGCCACCGCCGAGGCGACGTCCCGCCGTTCCGGTGCCATCCGGATCGTCTCGCGGTCCCCCGCCGCCGCGACGGCTCCCTCCGCCCCGCGCTGACCCCTGTCCACCCCCGATGATCGGAGTGCCCTGATCGACACCGACCCGTCGGCGGTGATGCGCTCCCTGGCCGACCGGCTGGAGACCGTGAACCGCACGCTGCTGCCCTCGGCGACCAGCCACCCCGCCGAGACGGCGTGGCCCATGACCCACCTGGTGGCCATCGCCGCCGACGCCAGTGACGAGGTCCTGTTCCGCACCGCTGACCCCGGCGCCGACCGGGCGGCGCTCGCCGCGTTCGCCGCCGCCGTGGCCGGCACCGCCCAGGCCCTGGCCGTCGTCGCCGACTCCGCGAAGCGGCTGTTGACCGCACCGCCCGCCGCTGCATCCCCGGCCGAGGCCGACCACGCCCACTCCGTCGCGCGCGCACTCGTCACGACCACCGCGCGGGAGCTCAGCTCGGCCGCCGACCGCGTGTCCACCGAACCGGTGGCCGCCGTCACCGACCTGTCGAGCCACCGCGGCGCGCAGGCAGGCGCGGCGCTGGCCCGCTCCCGCATCGTCAGCGTCCGACCCGCCAGCCCGGACTCCCGCGGCGACGCCGCCCCCGCAGCGCCCGTCATCCCGCTGCGCCGCAACCGCTGAACCTGGAGCGCTTCCTGCCCGCCCTCGCTGACCGCCCCGACCTGATCCTCCTGGCCGACTCCATGGACGACGCCGCGGCCTCCTGGTCCCAGCCCCAGGAGGCCGGCCACCTCCCCCCTGTAGGGCTCGTGGTCCTGCAACTGATCACGCTGTGCACGATCCGCACCGCGCTCCTGCAGGCCGCTGCCGAACAGCCCGCCCCGTACGCCGCCCCGGAGGACGCCGCCGCCGCCCGACGCGGCACGCTGGCCACCGCCCGCTCCTCCTCGTCGTCCGCCCTCGCCGACCACCGCCTCTGCGAGGTGATGGAACTGGTCCTCGCCGCGCAGGGGCAGTCGGCGACGGAGATCGCCGTCGACCACGCCAAGTGGCTCTACCGGGATGCCGCGAAGGCCCTCTCCTCGGCCTCCATCCACCTGCGCCAGCACATCCAGCCACCGCGCGCCGCCCGCACCCGCCCGGCACCGGCCGCAGCCGCGGCCCCGGACAAGCGCGGCACCGCGGCCCGGCTGCGGACCTCCTTGCGCGTTCCGTTCCGCAAGGACCGTGTCCCGAATCCAGCACCTGCCGCCCCGCACGCCGTGCCCCCGGCACCGCGGCGGCACTGACCTCCCCCACACACCTCCTACCGGAGCCCTCCCCTGCCCACCTCCTCCCTCTCCGTCGAAGAGCAGTCCGCCCTGCTCCACACCGTCGCCACCGCTCTCGCCCACGCCGCCCAGTGCCTCGCGACGAGCACTGCCCACCGCGACCCGCTCGCCGCCGCAGGCACGACCGCCCGGAAGCTCCGATGACGGGGCCGGGCGGCATACGGATCGGTTCCCTGTGCTCGGGCTACGGCGGACTCGACCTCGGCGTCCAGTCCGTCCTCGGCGGCACGATCGCCTGGCACGCCGATCCCGCCCCGGCCGCCGCCGCGATCCTCGACCACCACTGGCCCGAGGTGCCGAATCTGGGCGACATCACAGCGGTGGACTTCCGCACCGTCGAGCCGGTGTGCGTGCTTGTCGCCGGCTTCCCGTGCACCGACGTCTCCGTCGCCGGCACCAGAGCGGGGCTTGCCGAAGGCACCCGCTCTGGCCTGTGGCACACCATCGCCCGCGCCATCTCAACTCTCAAACCGTGTTTGGTGGTTCTTGAAAACGTCCGCGGATTGCTCTCCACTTCCGCCTCCTCGCCAGCCCATGGCGGTATGGAACCCTGCGCGTGGTGTCTGGGAGACACCGGCGATCAACATCATCTGCGGGCACTCGGTGCCGTACTCGCAGACCTGGCCACCGCAGGGTTCGATGCGCAATGGCAGGTTCTACGAGCCTCCGACGTCGGAGCGCCCCACCGCAGGGAGCGGGTCTTCATCGCCGCCTGGCCTGCCGCCCCCCAGCGCGAGGGACTTCAAGGGCCCGGACCCCGGCAGGGAGGACCTCGGGCATGTGATCACGCTGCTGCTCACCCCGACCTCCAACCTCGGCACGATCGGCGGCTCCCAACACCCGGACCGGCGCAAAGCCGGCGGCCACGGGCCAAACCTGAGCGACCTGGTGGAGCACCTGCTGCCGACGCCTCGGGCCAGCGACGGCACGAAGGGCGGTCCGAACCAACGCGGGAGCAAGGGCGATCTGACCCTGCCGTTCGCCGCGGCGAGACTGCAACCGGCGCCGACTGCTCAGCACGGGACGGTGCGGGGGCGCCGGAACACCGATACCCCGAGCCAACTGCCGGGGCAGACACGGCTGCCGATGGGCAACGACGCGGATCCACAGGGCTGAGCCGCTGGGGCGCCTATGCCCCGGCCATCGCCCGGTGGGAGCGCGCCACTCACCCGGCACCCGATCCAGTCGATTCCAAAGGGCGCCTCTCGCCCGCATTCGTGGAATGGGTTATGGGCCTCAAAAAAGGGTGGGTGACACAGATCACAGGCCTTTCCAGGTCGGCCCAGCTCACCGCCCTGGGAAATGGAGTCGTTCCCCAACAAGCTGCACTGGCAGCCGAGTTGCTGGTCACAGGAATTCCACTATGCGGGGATCACCAATTCCATTCCGACTGAATTCTCGACGCCCATACACCACCCGATATCTCCCGCACAAGGAGTTGGTCGGCGGGCAGAGTCTTGCCCATCGACGAACCCACCGACCTTCCCGGAGCCGCCGTTGACGCCCCCCAACCCTGCCGATCTACCCGAACGCCCCGCGGTCACCCCGGAGACCCTCGCCGAGTGGCGGGCCACCCTGGCCCGGCTCCAGGCCGAACGGGACTCGCTCGCCGTGGTCGCCGACCGGCTCTCCGAGGAGTACGAGCCGCAGGAGGCCGACGAGGTGCCCGCCGACGAGGCTCCCGACGACGACCCGGACACCGGCCCTCTGACGATCCTGGCCTTCGACGACGACGCGCTCGCCGCCGAAGTCGCCACGATGGCGCCCTGGGTCGACCACATCCTCCTCGCCGTGTACGGACAGGAGATCACCTCCGGCCGGCCGTGGTGCACCCGCTGGCCCGAGCACGACGAGGCTCTCGCCCGCATCCACCACTGCTGGCTGGCCTGGCAGGAGCTGACGGACGCCCGCTCCGGCGCCACGGGTCCGAGCGTGTGGCAGCGCGACCACCTGGAGCCGCTGCTGCTCAAACTCCGCAGCCCCGACGGGCCGTTCGCGGCGTGTACCACCAACCCCGACCACCTGAGCCACCGCCTGCTGCCCGCACCCGTCTTCACCGACCCCGACGCCCTGCCGCAGCCGGGACCGATCCGCCCGCCCGCCTAGACCAAGGACCCACACCCGTGACTGCCGCCGCGATCCTCGAATTCGACGCCCACCCGGCGGCGCTCACCGGCCTCGGCAGCCTCCCCGTCGCTCTCCATGACGTCGTCGTCCACCACCTGCGCCGCCTGGTGACCTGCCAGCAGCGCGGACCAGTCCTCGGGCGGCGCGGCCTGTGGGCCCTGACGGGGTGCCGGAAGGTCTACCTCGACGCCGACCGGTGCTGGCGCCTGGCCTACCAGGAGCGCCCGCCTACCCCGGCCTCCGGTTCCGGCGGCGGCATCTACCTCGTGGCCGCCGGCCCCCGCAGCGGTCATCAGGTCTACAACACGGCGGCCCGCCGCCTGCAACTCCTCGGTGCCGCAAGCCCCGCGGCCTGACACCCCCGCGCCTGCCCGTCGCACGACCCATCACCGCGAAGGACCACGCATGCCCGCCTCCACCTCTGTCGTACTCACTCGCCCCCAGGCCCAGCGGCTGCAGAACGCCCTGTCGATCCTCGGCCCGCAGAACACGATCGCCGTGTTGCGCCGCCTCAAGCGCAGCGGCGACACCCTCTCGGTCGCCGAACTCGCCGAGCAGACGCCGTGGATGAGCGAGGGCCAGCTCGCCTCCCGGCTGTCGGCAATGGAGGAGGACGGGTTGCTCACCCGTAGCAACGAGGCGGCGGGCACCGCCGTCACACTCACCCGCGCCGGCCGCGAGGCCCTGTTCATCCAGATCCCGTTCACCCAGTGGGCCTCCGCCCACCAGCAGGCCCCGCAGGTCGGCACGGGCCTGGGCGCGTACACCGAGCAGGCGCTGGCCACGCTCAACCGCACCAACAGCGTGGCCACGGTCATGGCGCTGATGGCGGAGGGCGAGCCGGTTTACCCCTCCGAGATCCTCGACACCACGCTGCCTGCAGGCATCGACCCCAGCAACCTCTACCAGCGTCTCGCACAGCTGGAAGAGGCCGGGATCGTCGAGCGCACCGGTACTGTGCGCAACTACCTCTACGGGCTCGCCCCGGCCGGACAGGCGCTGTCCGAACCCCTGAAGGCCCTGACCAAGTGGGCGCAGCGCCACATCCCGCCCGCGGACCGCAGCTCCTGGCCCGCGCACAGCACCAGCACCCGCGTCCACGCGCCCGCCGAGCTGGCCCCGAAGGCCGCGCCCGCCCGGTCGGCGGCGGGCACGCCCGCGCCGATCCACGGGGCGGCGGTGTCTGCGTCCCCGGCCGAGCGGGCATCGGTCCGCGCCCAGGCCGCCTCTCTGCGCTCCGTCGCCGCGGCGCTCGTCTTCAGTCACGAGCCGGCCCCGCAGCCCGCGCCGCCCACCCCCGTCGCCAACTCCACCGCCGCCCAGCTGCGCTGAGGACTCGCATGGAATCCGTCTCGCTCCCCGCTCCCGCGGACAGCGCGGCCCGCAAGCGCCGCGCCGCAACCGCCAAGGGCGCCCCTCCCGGCACCAGGCCTTTCGTCCGGCCGGACTGGCAGCGCGGACACCTCGTCGGCGTCCGACCCGCCTACCTGGCGCTCGCCACCTCCACTCCCACCGCGTCCGCCCGCCGTGTCCTGCGCGACGCGCAATGGGACCCGATGCCTGCGGACGGGGCTGTGGGCTTCACCCGGGGCGGCATCCAGATCGCGCTCGCCACCACCGAGGCGTTCCAGCAGCAGGACGTGCTCCATGCCGAAGGGCCGGACTGGCGGGTGGTCCTGAGTGCCGCAGCGCCCGACGAGGTCACCGCCGCCGTCGCCGAGGCCCTGGTCGAGGCCGCCCAGGTCGCGGTGGACGGTGCACCCGACCGCGCGGATGTCGACGGTGCCATCGACGACCTCGCCGAAGCCCGCTGGATCGGCACCGATTCCTGGCACGGTACCGACATCGTGCGGATGGTCTCCCCCGACCGTCTCGCGGAGGTCCTGTGCATGCCCGGCGCCAGTGCGTGGCTGGTCACGGTCGGCATGGACGGCGAGGGCTGGGAGGCGGCGATGGCGGGCGATTGCCCGGACATCCTCGTCGAGGCGGTCGTCGGCTTCCTGGCCTCCGAGTCCCCCGTCCGACGGCACGTCGGCGACCTTTCCGCCGGGATGCGCCGCCACCTCGACATCGGCCCGGACCCCGACCGGGCCTCCCTCGGTGTCTCCCCCGCGGCCCGGGCCGCCGGGCCCTGCGCCCCCGTCGTCGCACCCGCCACCGCCCAGCCGACCGTCCGGAGAAGCCGTTGACCACTGCCGACCAGCGCGAGGCGAACGCCCTGCTCACCGCCGACCTCGCGGAGGAGTCCGAGCAGGTGCAGGCCCTGGCGCGCACCCTCGACCTGCCGCACCGCGCCGAGGATCCGGCGCTGCTGCTGAGCCGCAACCTCCTGCACGTCCTGGTGCACCGGCCACCGTCGCGGCCTCCGCCGCGGCCGTGGTCGACGCCGGCGAGCCGCCGGCCGCGGCGCACCGCACCGCCCTGTCGCAGATCGAGTCCGCCCTGCAGTCGCTGCTCTCCGCCGGCGGGTCGATGACCACCGTCCTCGACCAGCTCGCCGACCGCGACAGCGGCATCACCGACACCGCCGGGCTCGTCCAGGCCGGGCGCCTGCGGGCCGCCGCCCTGCTCACCAGCGCCGCCGCCCACCTCGGCGCCGCCGCTGCCGCGCTGCGCCAGGCCCCCGGCAGCTGAGCCACCGCCCGCCGATCCGCCCGTCAGGAGACACCTCCTCCCCCATGCCCCTCTCCCCCGTCCGTTCCTCCCGCCCGGGGATGCGCGACGTTCTCGCCCGACCGCACGTCGCCGCCATGCTCGCCGGCACCCTGGTGGGCCGCCTGCCTGCCGCCATGGCGCCGATCGCCCTGCTGCTCGCCGTCCGGGCCGCAGGCGGCCCGGTCCTCCTCGGCGGAGCGCTCGCCGCCCTCTACGGCCTTGCCGCCGCCATCGGCCAGCCCCTGCTGGGACGGCTCGTCGACCGCACCCTGCTGGCCCTCGTCGCCGCCACCTCCGCCGCCGTCTCCGGCGCCGCGTTCACGGCCCTGGCGCTGATCGGCTGCGCCGACCATCCGGTGGCCGCCGCCGCACTCGCCGTCCTCGCCGGCGCCGCGACCCCGCCGCTGGAGGCCGGACTGCGCGCCCTGTGGCCGCGACTGGTCCCCGACCCCCGCGCCCAGCACGCCGCCTACACGCTGGACTCCGTCAGCCAGGAGAGCGTGTTCGTAACCGGCCCGCTCCTCGCCACCGGCCTGTGCCAACTCCTTTCGCCCGCCGCTGCGCTGGCCGCGTGCGCACTGGCCGGAGCAGCCGGGACCCTGGCCGTCGCTCTCCGGGACCCGGCCCGCTGGGCGCCGAACGGGCGGCGCGCCGGCCACTGGGCGGGCCCGCTCCGCTCACGGGGCCTGCTTCTCCTGCTCGCCTCCATGACGCTGCTCGGCGTGAACCTGGGCGCGTTCAACGTGCTGGCCGTCGCTCTCGCCGACCGGCACGCAAGCGGCTGGCTCGCCGGACTGCTGCCCGCCGCCCTCGCCGTCGGCAGCCTGCTCGGCGGCCTCGCCTACGCCCGCTCGCCCTGGTCGATGCCGCTCGCGCGGCAACTGCTCTGCGCCGCGGGCGGGTACGCGATTCTCTTCGCGCCCCTGGCGTTCACCACGCTGTCGGCCGCGGTGGTCGCTCTGAGCGCCTGCCCCGGCCTCTACCTCTCGCCGCTGCTGGCGAACTCGTTCATCCTCTCCGAGCGCCTCGCCCCACCGGGCACCGCCACGGAGGCCGCCGCCTGGATGATCGCGGTCATCGGCGTCGGCCAGGCCCTGGGCACCGCGCTCGCAGGGCGCCTCGCCGAACACGGCACCGCCGCGGTCGCCGCCGTCCCGGTCCTCGCCGCCGCCCTCGCCGCGGCCGCCCTCCTCGCCCGCAACGACCTGCTCGCCCCCGCCAACACCCCACGGGAGAAGACCGCTTGACCCACCGCACCACCACCCGCACCCGCATCGTGTGGGACTGGAACGGCACCGTCCGCGACGACCTCGCCGACCACGTCGCCGCGCTCAACGCCACCCTGCCCGCCCTCGGCGGCCGGCCCGTCAGCGCCGACACCTACCGGGCCAAGCACCGGGTGCCGATCCGCGCGTTCTACGACGAGCTGCTGGGCCGCACGATCACCGACGCCGAGTGGCAGTCCAACGACTCCGCGTTCCTGACCGTGCTGGACGCCCGCCCGGTACGGCTGCGCACCGGCGTCCGGCAGCTGATGATGCGTCTTCGCGCCCGCGGCATCGGCCAGTCCCTGCTGTCCCTCGCCCCGCACGACCGGCTGGAGCGCGAGGTCCACCACGTCGGTATCGGCGCGCTGATGGACCGCGTCGACGGCCGCCACGGCCCCTCGGTCACCAGCAAGGCGCCGGCCCTGGCCGCGCACCTACGCGCGCTCGGGCCCGGCGTCGACCCGGCCGGGGTGGTAGTGATTGGCGACAGCTGCGACGACGCCGCCGCGGCCCGCGCCGTGGGGGCCGTCCCCGTACTGCACACCGGAGGTCTGCACAGCGCGGAGCGGCTGGCCGCCGACGGCGCACCGCTCGTGGACACACTGGAGGAGGCCGTCGAGATCGGCCTGGCCGTCGTGTCCGAGCGTGTCGGGGCGCGCGCGTGACCCGGCCGGGCGAACCCGCCCCCGCCGTATCGGCCGCAGAACCGACGGCGGTCGGAACCGCCCTGGTCCTGAAGGCACTCGGGGTCGACCGCCTGGTCTCGATACCCGGCTGGCACGACGACGAGGACACCCCGCTCGGCCGCTCCGCCGGCGAGGTCCGCAGCACCGCCCGGCGCCTGGACCACGTCCAGCAGAACATGGTCGCCCTGGCCACCGGCATCCGCCGCGACATGCAGCGTGTCGTCGACGGCAAGGACGTCGACCTGCCGCAGACCCACGGCCTGATCGGCAGCAGCGCCCTGCCGCTCGACCTGCTCTGCGCCCGGCGCGCCGAGCTCTACCAGCACCAGGATACCCTCACCCAACTCCACAAGATCCTCGTCGCCGGCCCACCCCCCGCGCCGCCCGTCCAGCCGGAAGGGCCAGCCACCGCCCGTGTCGCCGAGGCGCCGCTGCGCCCCGCCAAGCTCAACGAGGCGCAGCGCAAGGCCCTGGACGCCGTCGCCCGGGGCCGGGTCTACCTCCGTTCGAGCAGCGTTCGCGGCGACGCGAGCGTCACGACGTCCGAGCCCGTCAGCGCCGTCTCGGTCACTGCCCTGATCAAGCGCAAGCTCGTCGAGGCCGACACCCGCACCAGCCTCTACCAGGGGCAGAAGCTGCGCCTGACCCCTGCTGGCACCCGCCTCCATGCCGCAGTCGTCGGTGCCGCCAGTCGGCAGGCCTCCCCGGTCGCCGCCGCGCAGCGCGAGGCCCCGGTGCCGGTGGCCGGCATCCAGCAGTTCCCAAGGGTAGGGCGATGAGCACCGCTGCGCCCCGCGGCCCGGCGCCCGCCCGCCATGTCGACGGCAGACCCGCCTTCGCCGGCCGGCTCATCGTCCTGGAACGCCTGGGCATCGACACCTACGGGCTGGAAGATCGCCACCCCGAGCCCGGTGAACTGCGCAGCCTGGCACGGGCCCTCGCACGTCACGCACAGCGTGTGGACGACGCCGACGACGAACTGCGCCGCGCTGCCGACCTCGTGATCAGACGCGTGACCCGCAGTCTGAACGGCGACCACCGCGACGTCGAGTCCTGGGGCCTGCTGCGCAATCTCGGCAACGACATCGAGACGCGTGCCGCCCGCTACCACCTCGCCGTCGAACAGCTCGGCATGGCCGTCTTCCTCTACCGGCAGGCGGCCGAACGCCCCGACACCACGGCCGACCACGCGCGCCGCGAGGCCGCGCTGTCGCGCACCGGCGCCGCCCCCGCCGTCTACCACCCGCCTGCGCGGCTGCCAGCTTCCGGCCCACCCGCACCCACCACCGGCGCAGTGCGCCACTGAGCGCGCACCGCCCGCACCGAGGAGGATCCACCCGTTGGGCACCTGGGGCATCGGCCCGTTCGACAGCGACCACGCCGAGCAGTTCGGGGACGAGGTCGACCACGCCCTCCCCGACGAGCGGCACACCGTCATCGAGGCGCGTCTTACCCGCTACCTCGCCGGCGGCCAGGGCTACCACCTGCGGGACGAGGCCATCGCGGCGGCCTTCCTCGTCGCCGCCCAGTACCCGGGCGGTGCGGACGCCGTCTCCTCCGGCTACCGCCCGAAGCAGCCGATCCCCGACCTGCCGCAGCACCTGCGTCCGATGGCGGCCCGTGCCCTGGACCGCGTGCTCGGCGACGTGCAGTTCGACATGGACGCGTGGAACCGTGCCGGGCAGCGGGAGGTCGGCGAGCAGTGGCTGGACGGCCTGAAGCGCCTGCGGACCGTCCTCGACCCGGACACCCCGTACACCGTCGCCTACACGCCGGGCCCGCTCCTGCGGCACGAGATCGGGACCGGCAGGGCCCTCCGGGATCTCGGAGTCGACCGGCTGCGCGCGCTTCCAGGCTACGGCGACGACGGCGCCGCCGGACAGCTCGTGCAACGGATCGTCGAGGCCGCCCGCAGCTGGACCAGGCGCACAAGGACGTGCAGACCGCCGCGGACCTCTCGCTCCAGGCCCTGGACGCCATGCGCAGCCAGCTCCACGTTGTGGCGCTCGGCGCCAGCGGCGAGTTCCACCCGCGCGACGTTCCCGCCTATTCGGTCTCCCCGGCGCTCGGCCCGGCCATGGCCCAACGTGCCGACCGCCACCGCCACCTGACCGCCCTGCTCGACCTGTACCAGGCGACGACCGCTCCGGCGGACGAGAGCCTGCGGGCCACCGCCTCCCGCACACGCGCCACCGCCGCCGCCGCCGCGGCAGAAGGCCTCTCCGCCGCTTCCCCGCCGCCCCCGACGGCCGAACCCCGAGCAGCACGAAGCCGATGAGCCCGACACCGCGACCAGTCGCTGCGGCCCGGCTTTGCCCCATCCGGCCTCCGGCCGGCCCAATCCTTGGAGACCACCTGGCCAGCAAGCCCACTCACCACGCCCGGCAGGCCCTGCAACTGCTGGCGCCGCCCGGCACCGTCCGGGTCCTGCTCGCAGTGAACTACCATGAGGACCCCGGTGCCCGGGCCGCTGGCCCGCCCGCCACGGACAGCATGGACGACACCGAAGTCCACCGGCACCTGCGGCGGCTGCAGGACGCACGGCTGCTCGCCCCCACCGGTGACTACGACATCAGCCGGCAGTCCACCACCACGGCTGCCCGCGAGCTGTGGCCGGTCTGGCTCTCGGCCCTCCGAGTCTCCTACGCCGCCGCCCCCGAACTCGCGCAGGATCATGTCGGGATCACCGTCGAGCGGGCGCTGGAGATCGGCGGTCATCCGGCCGTCCTGGACGCGGTCTCCACCATGCAGCGGATCCCGGTCCCGCTCAGGGGAGCTTCCCACGGCGTCGCCCGCCTGCTGGACACCTTCAGCCGGACGAAGCGGGACGGGGAGCAGCCCGACAACCGGACATCGGTCGAGTTCCTCGGGCACCTGACCGACCTGCACACCGCCCTCGGCGGCTGGCACCGGACCTACTTCCCCGCCGACCGGGTGTCTGCCTCCACTGCGCGGAGCCTCTCTCCGGCCACCGAACACCCCTTGCCGCCGTCGAGCAGCTCCCCTGCTCCCGGGAGGGCTCAGTCCCGACGCACCGGCCGGTGAAGGGGCCCGAGCCCGGCGGAGCTGACTTCGGCTTGGCGGGCCTGGAGGCGGCCGGTGTCGACGACATGGCGAACGCCCGGATCCTGCTCGCCAGCGACCTCGTCTTCGCCCAGGAGCACGAGCCCGGCCTCGCCGCGAGCAACTTCCTGGGCGCCGGCCCGCACAGTGTCCTAGCCGCCCGGATCACCCGCGACCAGCAGGCCGGCACCTACACCGTGCGCCTGCACCGCGCCGACGACGCCTGGGAGGCCCTGGCCTGGCTGCGAGCCCGGGTAGCAGACCCGCCGACCACGACCGCCAGACGCTCCGCTGCCCTCGCCCGCAGCTGGCGCACCGCCCAGGCCCCACTGGCGGCAGCGCCCCGTGCCGCGACCGACCAGCCCCGGACCCCCGTCCGGCGGCGCTGACCCCATCACCGGAAGACCCCCGCCATCCCGACACACCCCAGCAGCACTGCAGCCCACTTCGGCACCGGCGACCTGGAACCCGGCGACTCGGCCAGCGAGCACACCGCCGACCATCTCTCCGTCATCGCCACCGAGCTGATCACCCTGTCCGACCAGCACACCGCTGACCGGACCACCAGCTTCTACGTCGCGTTCGACACCGCCAGCGTGTGGCAGGCCGTCCCGGGCCTCGCGTCGCTGCGGGCCGTCCACGTCGAACGCGACCGGACCACCGGCGTGTTCACCATCGAATCCGCCTCCTTCCCGCTGGTGGCGATGGCTCAGAGCTGGCTCGTCGGCCGCGGGGCCGCCCCCGAAAGGTTCACCTCCCTCACCCCCATCGGGCCCGCCGACCGGGAGACCCGGCGCGTCGAGACCCTGCTGCGCGAGACCGGCCCGGAGCGCTTCACCGTCCACGACGACTACACGTACACCACCGAGCCGTACGACATCTGGGTCATCGCCACCGACACCCGCACCGACGACCCGCAGCTGCCGGTACGGGTCTTCCACGAGCGGCGCCAGGTCGACGACGACACGTACACCCTGCGCGAAGGCCGATTCCCCACCGTCGAAGCCGCCCGCACCTGGACCCGGGACCCCGACGCGCCGCTCCCGCAGCCGCGCACCTCACCGAGCGCCCGCGCGGCAGCAGCCGCGCGCGGCGGCACCCATGCCGCTCCGGGGACCGTCGTCGGGACCGCACCCGGCCCCCTCGCACCCCGTCCCAGTACCGCACCCGCAACTCCCCCGCCACGACCCGCCCGGAAGGCCACACCCTGACCACTTCCCCCACCGCAGCGCCCGGACAGGGACTTGCCGCGTTCACCGAGGCACTCGCAGACCGTCTGCCCGACCGGTGGACGCCGTCCGCCACCCCGCTCACCACGAACGACGCCCGTAACCACGTCCACGCCAGGCTGTGGGACCTCGCCCACGCCTCCTGGGCTCTCCAGACCTTCGTCTACGACCGCGCCGGGCTCCTGCGCGGCCCTGGCGGGCGCGAACTGCTCGTCCTGCCCCGGCCCCACCCGCACGCCGGGCAGTACATCGTCGCCGCTCTGCTGCCCGAGGCCCTCGGTTCCTCCTACGACCACGAGGACTCGACGCCCCACGGCATCGCGGTCGACCCGGACCCCGCCCGCGCGGCCTCCGCCGTCACCGACCGCCTCCTGCCCCGCTACGACCAGGCGATCCGGCAACTGCTCGCAGGTATCGACTCCACTGCGGGCCTGCCCTTTACCAGTCACGGCACCGACTCCCCCGTCCTGCGCCACGCCGTGCGTACCCTGCTGCTCGTCGCCGAACTACGCCTCGCGGACGAGTCGTACGACGTGGTGGAGGCCCTGGCCGGTGGCGGCGAGTACGTCTGCGACCGTGTCGAACTCGACTACGAAATGGCGCCGCTGGTCGAGGCCGCCGCCGTGCAAGCCGTCCTCTCCGCCGCAGGACTTCGCGCCGGTTCGCTGTTCGACCCCGGTATCCCCGCCCTGCTGCGCCAGTTGTCGGCCCGGTCCCCGGCCGATCAGTACGACGTGCTCCGCCGTGCCGCAGAGTCCCTCGCCGAGCCTGCGTCCTCCCCGAGACTCGGAGCCGCCCGCGCTCGCACCCGGATCCTCGCCACGAGCCCGTCAGCGGCCGCGCCGCCTGCGCGGCCGACGGCACCCGCTTCCCGTACCTCCGTGCCCGGCCGCTGACCGCCGGGTCGATCACCAGAAAGCCCCGCGTGCCCACTGCCCCCGCCGACCATGTTCTCGTCCGCCCGCTCCACCTGGCGGGCCGCGGCACCCCCGACTTCGGCCTCAACCTCGTCACCCACTTCGGCTGGCGCGTCCCCCCGCCCATGGACGATGACGAGGTCCTGCTCGCCAGCCCCGACGGCCAGGCCCATCTCGCCTGGCGACCGGCGACGGGTCAGTGGGACGTCACCGTGCCGAGCCGCCACTGGACCCGATCCGGGTGGACGGCCACGTTCGACGACCATGCACCGTCCGAGATCGCCGCGGCGGTCCTCTACGCCCTCGCGCACGCCCTGCAGCACCAGCCCCAGGAGGTCCTGTACGCCATGCCCGGCCCGGACGCCGCACTCGGCGTCCTGGGCCGGGCCGGCTGGGTACCGCAGCACCGGGACGGCCACGAGGTCCTGCTGGCCCCCGACCGCCTCGGTGCGCTCACCCGCCCTCTCAGCTCCGACGACGCCCCCACCGTGCTGACCGGCGCGGCCGAGCGGGGCACCTGGACTGTCACCTTCAGCTCCCGCACCCCCGCTGTCCTCCTGCAGACCGCCGCCGCCACTCTGCTGCGGCCAGCCGTCCGGTCTCTCGACGAACTGCCCACCGCGCACAGGGTTCGGGTCTCGGCCGACCCGGCGCCGCTGTGGACCGCGCACCGCGCTCTCGTCTCGCCACGCCGCCTGGCGGGCGCCGGCAGCGGGTCGACACCCCTTCCAGCAGCCTCCGCGCTGTGGCACCGGACCCGGCCGGGGCGGGTGGAGAGCTCCTGCGGACGGGGACTCGTCACTACCGCTCCCGGCCAGAACCTGAAGGTGTCCGCAGGCCCGCAGGGGCCGAGCCACCGGCTGGCCTGGACCACGGAGTTCAGCGGCGCCGTGCCGTCCGAGATCACCACCGCGTGGCTGCGGGACCTAACCGACTCGCTGACCGCCGACATCGACCTCGGCACCGACGCCACGTTCGTTCCCGGCCCCGGCATGAGCGTCGGCGACGCGATCGAACCACTGACCGCAGCCGGGTGGATCGCCCACGCCGACGACGCCGACCTGCATCTGGTGGCGCCCGACGGGCACGCCACCGCCCGTATCACCCACGGCCTCCTCACGCCCGTGACCACCGTCTCCGACGCGCTGGCGCACACCACCCACTGGGGAGCGTCCATCGACGTCACCGGTGCGCCGGGCCACCGCTGGCGTGTCGGCCTGTCCTCGCTGACACCCCTGCACCTCGTACGGGCCGCGGCGCTCGCCGTCACCGACCCGGACCCGGTCGTCCGCCGTCCCGACCGGATCCCGGCCCAGTTCCTCGGCGCCGTGCATGTCGGCCCACCCGACGCCGCGCGGTCGCCGGCCGCCCTGGCCGCCCGCAGCCGCTGCCGCGGCCCTGCGCAGCAAGGCACCACCGCCGCGCCCCACCGAGGCGACCACCGCGGCCCCTACGCTCCCACTGGGGCACGGCGCCGGCCCCGTTGAGCGACAACTCGCACCTCCAGCGTTCCCACATCAACGACACCGCCCTCCAGGAGGATCCCCTGACCGACCCAGCCCCCGACCCGTCCTCCCCGCGCCACCCGTTGAACGCCTCGCGGGAGTACCACGTCGCCCCGCGCCACCTCGCCCCCGGCTCGGGCGTACCCGACACCGCGCTGCAACGCCTCGCCACCGCCCGGTGGCTCCACGGTGGCGACGATGTCGCCAACGTCTACCTCGCCAGTCCCGACCTGCGCATCCGTTTCGGATTCCTCCCCGAGACCCCGGGCCCGCTGTGGAAGGCCACCGCGGCTGGCGACCCGTTCCATGGCGAGGCCGCATGGCTCGTCACGATGAGCGACCGCACGCCGGCCGAGATCGTGGCCGACTTCGCCAGCGCTCTCGTCGGCGTGCACGCAGAAGGCCCGGCGGCCTACCTGACGGACAACCATCCGGTCGCCTTCGACGAGACCCTCGTCGCCGCGGGCTGGAACACCGTCGAGGACGAGCGGCTTCCCTACGCGTTCTCGCAGTCCCCCGACGGCTACGCCGAGGTCCACCACATCCCTGGCGACCTGGACCGTGCGAGCGAACTGTCCGGTGCCACAGCCCGCTGGATCGTCAACGGCGGTACAGACGAGCAACGCTGGTGGATCACCGCGTCATCCGCCACCCCGACGCGCTTGGTCGCCGGCCTCTACGGCGCCGTCGTCAACCCGGCCCCGATCCGCCGCGAGGGCAACGATCTCAGGCATGTACCGGCGTGCGCCACCGTGACCCCGGTCGCTCCCGTACGCGGCAGCAGCCGTGCACTGGCAGCCCACGCCGGCTCCCCCCTGATCCGCTCGGCCCGACCCTCCGTCTCGGCCCAGTCCGGCCCGGCCTTCGTCCGCGGCGGGATCCGCCAGGCGGTCTCGCGGTAGGTGAGCCGGGCGTCCTGTCGCCGGACGCGATCGCAGTACTCCGACGACTTCGCCTCCCCGCCGAGTAGGGCGACCGCCCTCCGACCGGGTCACCGTCCCGGTGGATCAGAGCAGAGAGAAGGTGTCGAGCTTCCACTCGTCGATCAGGCAGTCCCCCGGCTCAAGGCCGGACAGCGCAGCGGCGAGGTCCCAGAACATCGAGGTCGGGAAGCTGCCGGCGACCACCACATCACCTTGGAGATCGTCCAGCCCGTCGCCCCTTGAATCGCTGCGCGTCAAGGACGCCGACAGGTTGCCCTCGAAGGCTCCGCGGACGGTGAACTCCACGAACCGGCCCCACTGGGCGCGCCGCCATAGGCCGATGCCTCTGCCTCCCTCGCGCCTCACCCCAAGACTTGGTTGGAGCCGGGCGGCGGTGGTGGGGAGGCGGCAGGGGGCTCAATCTTCGGCAGCTCCGGCAAGGAAACCGGGGCCGTTGGAGGCAGAGGTGGCGTGGTCCATTTTAGGTTTTAGCTCGCCCCCCTGGCATAGCGTTCTTGAATCCTGTTCAGCCAGTGGGTAATTCGTAAGGGGTGGTATTGCTTGGGAAGTGAGACTGTTTCGGAAAGTGGCACGGAGGACTGTTGGAGTGCGTTCTGGGACATAGTTGCGGCCCTCATCGCTGCTCGGCGTAATGCGGAGGTCGGAATTGTGGAAGCCGAGGGTTCATCATGACCGCCGGGACACGTCGTCGTGCGGTGATCTACATCCGGGTGAGTGTGGCTCGGGAGGAGATGATCAGTCCGGAGTTGCAGGAGCATCAGTGTCGGGGGTTGGTAGACCGGGAGGGGCTGATGCTGGTGCGGGCTCCGCTGATGGATCTGGGGAAGTCGGGGCGGGGGTTCAGTGATCGTCAGATCGCGGAGATCGTGGGGATGGCGGAGCGTGGCGAGTTCGAGGTCCTGGTGTTGTGGGTGTGGTCGCGGTTCGGGCGCAACACGCTGGAGTCGTTGAAGAACCTGGACCAGTTGACGGAGCTGGGAGTGGAGGTCCGGGCGGCGAAGGAGGACTTCGACGGGCGGACGGTGATCGGGCGGTTCGCGATCCGACAGATGCTGAACATCGCAGAGCTGTTCTCGGACCAGTTGTCGGAGACGTGGAAGGAGACGGTGGCTAGCCGGCGTCGACGGGGGCTGCCGCATGCGAATCAGGGCCGGTTCGGGTATTACCGGTGTGACACGTGTCCGCCGAAGAGGCGCGGGGTGGCGTTGGAGACGTGCCAGGACTGCCGGGTGGGTGTGCTGAAAGTCGATCCGGTGTTCGGTCCGCTGCTGGCGGATGCGTTCGAACGGGCGGCCGCTGGGGACAATCTGGGGTATGTGGTGCGGGAGTGGCATGCGGCGGGGGTGGTGGATCCGGTGACGGGTCTGCCGGTGTCGGTGGGGCGGTTGTACGACGTGCTGGATTCGGGGTTCGGGCTGGGGTTCGTGCGGTACCGGCTGCCGAAGCAGTTGTACAAGTTGGTGCCGGACCGTGACGGGGTGCCGCAGAAGAGACGGAATCGGTCGCGGAGGCCGGAGGAGTTCGGGCTCTATCTTCCGGGGCAGCATGAGCCGGTCATCGGGGACCGGGCGCGTTGTGAGGACGTATGGGACCGGTACACGGCCCGGCGGGGGAAGGCGCCGAAGCGTGCGGCAATCGAGGACCGGCACGAGGCGCGATACTCGGTGAGCGGACTGATGCGGTGCCCGCCCTGCGGGGTGTCGATGCAGCCGCTGCTGCGGGCGAAGAAGAAGCGCCGACCGCCGGTCTGCGGCCGGCCGCATCCGCATGACGTGACCTGGCGCTGCCGTACCCATGCGGAGTTCGGGACCTGCCCGGAGTCGGGTTACGGCAACCTCGAACACGTCGAGGAGCACATCGTGACCTGGCTCGAACAACAGGCCGCTCCGCCGCCGGACCTAGAGCAACGCATCGCACGAGCCCACCGGCCGGTCCCGGTATCGCTGCCGGTGCGAGCCAGCGCCGCAAGCGTGCTTGCCGAACTCGATCGCCAGGAGGACAACCTCGCGAACGCCGTGTCGGTTGGTGCGATCAGCATCGAGGCGGCCCGGCGCAAACAGGAGAAGATCACCGCGAGGCGCCTGGAGACCCAGGAGAGGCTGACGGAAGAGCACATGTCCGCCGAGGTCCACGGGGCGGGGCAGAAGGTGCCCTCGGCGAGTTTTCTCGGGATCCGCGCCGAATGGGAGCTCGCCAGCCCCGACCAGCGGAACCGGCTGCTGCGGACGGTGGTGAAGCAGGTGCTGGTCCGGCGGGGGCGCGGAACCCCGTCGGCGGACAAGTACGAGATCGTTCCCGCGCGGGCGGCGTAGGCGATCGAGCGATCTGACGGGCGGTAGTGCGGTGCGGCGGAGGCGCCAGGCGATCGCGCGAGACGCGGATCTTGTCCATGACCGGCTCGAACTGGGTGCAGTCGGCGTGCTGCCCCGGTGTGATGACCAGCGAGAGGATTCGGCAGTGGCCGTCCGCGCTCAGGTGGATCTTGGTCGTGAAACCGCCGCGCGAGCGGCCAAGCGCCTCGCCTGCAGCTCCGCCGCCACCCGCCGGCCGTTCGACCGCGGCCCGGCCAGTGCGGCCTGCGCCTGGTGCAGACGGCGGGGTGCTCCGGGCGCCTGCGGCGCGGTGGTGCGCGCGTACGACCGTCGAGTCGACCGAGATGTCCCAGCCGATGGTCCCAGCGGCGTCCTCCTGGGCCTGGACCCGCTCCAGGAGCATCTTGCCAGGTACCGTCCGCCGACCAGCGCCGGTGCCGCTCGTGCACCGTCTTCCACGGCCCGTACCGCTCGGGGAGATCCCGCCACGGAACACCGGTGCGGATCCGGTGCAGCACCCCGTTCACCACCTGCCGGTGATCCCGCCACCGCCCGCACCGTCCGCTGCTCACCGGCAGCAGCGGCTCGACTCGTGCCCACTGGGCATCGGCCAGATCGACCCTGTATTCCACAGCACTGCCAACGCCCCGGGCCCGTTCCCCGGGCGGCGAGTCGGAGGGGAGAGTCGCCACCACGCAGGGGGCCAGGCGGCACGATTCTGTTGAAGCCCGGACCCGGGCGGGTGTGCTCCTCTATCGTCGGACGGCATGGGGACGGTGGGGGCTGACGGGTGGGGGCACGGGGTGCCGTTCGCGGGGGTGCCGCCGGTGTTCGACGACCGCACCCGGGACGCGTGCGTGGTGGTGCCGGGCATCATGGGCAGCGTCCTGGAGGACACCGCGACGGGCCGCCCGCTGTGGGGCGCCGATCTCGCGGCGCTCACCGGCACGCTGAGCGGCGAGGCCCTGTTCGCCGCCCTGCACGCGAACGTCCAGGAGCAGGCCGCCAACGCCGACACCGCCCGGCGGGCGCCGCTGACCCGCATCCGCGCCACCGGACTGCTGGCCAGGCCGTGGTGGCTTCCCGTCTTCCAGGGCCTGGACCCCTACAGCAAGACGTCTGAACTCCTTGAGAAGGTCACGCTGGCGCGGGAGGCGGTGGCGCCCTTCCCTTACGACTGGCGCTTGGCGGTCTCCTACAACGGCGCGCTACTGGCCCGTGCGGCCCGTGCGCATCTGGAACGGTGGCGGGAGCGGGTGGTGGCGGTGCCCGGGTGGCGGGCGGCCGGCGGGGCGCGGCCGCGGCTGGTGTTCGTGGCGCACTCGATGGGCGGGCTGGTGGTGCGGGCCGCGTTGGAGCAGGACCCGGAACTCGCGGCCGACACCAGGGCGGTGGTCACCGTCGGGACTCCGTTCCTGGGCTCGGCGAAGTCCGTGCTGGCGCTGAACCTCCTGCATGCCAGGGCGAAGCCGGACCGGCTGGTGCGGCGGGTGCAGGCGATGGCGGCGACCCTGCCCGGTGTCCACGACCTGCTGCCCGGCTACCGCTGCCTGGACCGCGGTCTGGACGTCGAGCGCCTCACCCCGGGCGACGTGGCCCGGTTCGGCGGCGACCGGGACTTGGCCGCCCGCTCCTTGACCGAGCATGCCCGCCACCGCGCGAGCGGGTTTGTCCTGCCGGGGCACCGGGCCCTCGTAGGCGAGGCCCAGCCGACCGTGCAGACCCTGGAGGAAGAACGCGCCGACCTCTCGGTCGTGGCGGGCCGCCGCTACGCCTTCGACGTCGGCGACGACGGTGAACTCGTCCGCGACCCGGCCACCGGCATCCCCGCCCGCCGCGACGTCTCCGGCGACAGCACCGTCCACATGCCCTCCGCCCGCTCCGGCACCGACGCCGTTACCTACGTGTTCGGCCAGCACGGCACCCTGATGCGCCACGACGAGGTGCTGCGGCAGATCCGCCGCATCACCCTGGAACGGCCGCAGGGCCCCCACCTCGGCGACGGCACCGGCCACGGGCCCGGCCTGGAGACCCCCCACCTCGGCGGGACACTCGGACAACCGCTCACCCTCACCGCCACCGGCCTCGACTCCCCCGCCGGCGTCACCTTGAGCGTGCGCTCCGCGACCACCGGCCGCCCAGGCCACCCCCTGACCCTGCGCCGCGACCTTGACCGCAGCGACGGAGCCCTGTCGGCCCGGTTCACCGCGGACGCCCCGGACCTGTACCGGGTCACCCTGGACACCGGCCGACACACACCCCTCACCCAACTCGTCCTCGTCACCCCGCCCGACGCCTGAACCCGGTAGTCCACCCATGACCACTCACCACTCGGACACCCCGCCCGACCCGCTTCCCGCCGACGTCGGCTACGCGACAGCCGATCCCGGCGAAGGCGTGGGCGTCGAGCTGTTCCCGGTCAACTTCACCGCCTACCAGCACGACCTCCTGCCCGACCTGGACACCGAGGCACACGTGCGGGCGATCGCCGAACTGCTCGCCCCCTACGGTCTGCACGTCAACCGGTGGGCAGTTCCGGAGAAGGATCGGGACCGGCAGGCGGTCGAGGAACGGCTCGGCGACTGGAAACGCCTCAACGCCTCCCACCGCGGCAACACGGTGCTCTACTGGGTCGGCCACGGCAGCGCCGACCACCTTGCCCACCACCGCACCCCGGCCCCTATCGACGACGGCGTCCACCCGGAGGAAGTCGCCCGCGCCATCGGCCGTCGCCGCCTGCATCCCGACGCGGAGGACGGCTGGACGATCGTCGTCCTCGACGCGTGCTTCTCCCAGGACTTCGCCCGCAAGGTGCACAGCACCCTCATCACCGAGTACCGCGGCGCCGACCGGTTCCTGCTGCTGTCCACCGCCGCCGAGGGCCACGCCGAACTCGGCGACTTCACCCGCGCCCTGGAACACGCCCTGACCATCACCTTCCTCGGGCAGAAGACCATCGGCCTCGCCGAACTCGGTAGCCAGCTCGCCCGCGACCTCCGCGGGTACCGCGCCGCCGATACCATCGACGACCACCGCGACAGGCTGGTCCGCACGGTGCCCGATGTCGCCTCCGCAGTCTCCGCATCCCTCGACCAGATCGCCGAACTCCGGGCCGTCATCGACCGACTGCCCGCCGACGAACAACGCCACTTCCTCCCCAAGGCATCCGGCGCCGAACTCGGCGAACTCGCCTGGTACTTCCACGGCCGCACCGAGGAAATCGACAAGATCCTGCACTGGCTGGCCACCGCCACCAGCGGCGCCCTCGTTGTCACCGGCCCCGCCGGCTCCGGCAAATCGGCCCTCATCGGCCACGTCCTCCAGCACACCAACCCACGGCTGCGCGACGTCCTTGTCCGCCACCACCACCTGAAGCCCCTACCGCTCGAAGTGCCGTGCCCGGAAAACCCGTTCGACCTCACCGTCCACCTCTCCGGACTCACCCTCACCCGCACCGTCCAACTCGTCGCCCAGACAGCCGACCTTCCCGACCTCGCCCGGGAATCGGCCGACGGCCAACCGTCCGCCGACCTCGCCGCCCGGCTCCTCGAACGACTCCGCAACCGGCACGAACCACTGACCCTGCTCTTCGACGCGCTCGACGAGGCCGAACAACCCCTCGCCCTCGCCGACACCCTCCTGCGCCACCTCGCCGCCCTCCCCCGTGTCCGCATCGTCGTCGGCACCCGCCGCTCCACCCACGAAGGCCCCGACCAACCAGCCCCCGACGACACCGACATCCTCGACGCCCTGCACCCCCGTTCCGACGGAACCGACCTGCAGTACGTGGAAGTGACGCAGAGCCAGGACGCGCTCGCCGGGTACCTGGGCGCCAAACTCCACGCCGCACGGCAGCGGGGCGCCCTGGACACCGACCAAGCAACCATCGAGGCCGCCGTCCGCCAGCTCGTTGCCGACCACCAACAGCAGGGCGGCACCGAGCCCCAGCAGTTCCTCTACGTCCGCCTCGCCGCCCACGAATTCCTCAACGACCCCGCGCTCCTGACCGACCCCACCCCCCTGATCGGCCGCACCCACCGCCAGCTCTTCACCCGAGCCCTGGAACGCCTCCACCGCACCGACCCCCGCTACACCCCCCTCCTACGGGCCCTCGGCCTCGCCCAAGGCCGCGGCCTGCCCGACCAGGACGGCATCTGGGCCACCGCCGCAGACGCCCTCACACCCGATGGCGCGGTCACCCCCGGCGGCAGCATCCCCGGCCTGGTCCGCGACGCCGCCCCCTACCTCGCCCTCGACCAGGAGCACGGCCAGAGCGTCTACCGCCTCGCCCACCACACTTTCACCGAACACTTCACCACCGCCCCCGACACCCCCTCCGCCCACGCAGCTGTCACCACCGCTCTGGCCCGCCATGCCCGCCGCGCCCTCGAAACCCGGCCCCCGAGCGGCGGCACCACCCCGCGGCCCGAGGACGTCAGCCCCTACACCCGCCACCACCTCATCACCCACGCACGCCTCGGCCACACCGCCGGAGCCCTACACCTCCTCGCCGACCACCCCGACGTCCTCGACACCCTCGACCTTGCCGGCATCATCACCACTCCCCTTCACCGCCGCCTGCACCCGAACACAATCCCGCCCGCCATTGCCGGAACCGTGCTCCTCCAGAACCACGTCCGGCAGACCGACTCCGACCAACAGGACCACGACACGATCGGCTGGCGCCGGTGGTGGCGCCGACTCGGCACCACCTATATCCAAGGCACCCCACCCCCCGCCGAACCCCACACCCACCACCCCGCAACATGGCCCCCAGCACTGACCTCCGGCACAGTTCGCCGTCGACCACTCCATCTCCAACTCGCAGGCCACACCGGCTGGGTGAACGCGGTGGCGGTGTTCACTGCGCCCGACGGCACCCCCCGCCTCGCCACCGGCAGCAGCGACAGGACGGTGCGAATCTGGGACCCCGCCACCGGCACCCAGGTGGGCGAACCCCT
>NZ_JBHVUV010000012.1:49320-49635 GCF_042883905.1 Kitasatospora sp. NPDC058170 | reverse complement strand
CGTTCACCGCGCCCGACGGCACCCCCCGCCTCGCCACCACCGGCGACGGTTACGACGGAACAGTGCGGGTCTGGGACCCCGCCAAGGGCACCCAGGTGGGCGAGCCCCTCACCGGCCACGCCGGCGAGGTGAACGCGGTGGCGCTGTTCAGCGCACCCGACGGCACCCCCCGCCTCGCCACCGGCAGCAGCGACAGGACGGTGCGGGTGTGGGACCCCGCCACCCAGGACGGACCTCCCCCCACCGGCCACACCGACGGGGTGCGGGCAACGGCGGTATTCACTGCGCCCGACGGCACCCCCCGCCTCGCCACCA
>NZ_JBHVUV010000012.1:0-49221 GCF_042883905.1 Kitasatospora sp. NPDC058170 | reverse complement strand
ACCGGCGACGATGGGACGGTGCGAATCTGGGACCCCGCCACCGGCACCCAGGTGGGCGAGCCCCTCACCGGCCACACCGACGAGGTGAACGCGGTGGAGGTGTTCACTGCGCCCGACGGCACCCCCCGCCTCGCCACCACCGGCGACGATGGGACGGTGCGAATCTGGGACCCCGCCACCGGCACCCAGGTGGGCGAGCCCCTCACCGGCCACACCGACGAGGTGAACGCGGTCGCAGTGTTCACCGCGCCCGACGGCACCCCCCGCCTCGCCACCGGCGGCAGCGACAGGACGGTGCGAATCTGGGACCCCGCCACCGGCACCCAGGTGGGAGAGCCCCTCACCGGCCACACCGGCCGGGTACGGGCAACGGCGGTGTTCACTGCGCCCGACGGCACCCCCCGCCTCGCCACCGGCGCCGACGGTTACGACGGGACGGTGCAGATCTGGGACCCCGCCACCGGCGCCCAGATGGGCGAGTCACCCACCGGCCACACCCGCGGGGTGTACGCGGTCGCAGTGTTCACCGCGCCCGACGGCACCCCCCGCCTCGCCACCGGCGGCAGCAACGGGACGGTGCGAATCTGGGACCCCGCCACCGGCACCCAGGTGGGAGAGCCCCTCACCGGCCACACCGGCGGGGTATACGCGGTCGCAGTGTTCACCGCGCCCGACGGCACCCCCCGCCTCGCCACCGGCGGCGACGACGGGACGGTGCGAGTTTGGAACCCGCGCACCAGGACCACACACACGCTCCTCCTGGCAGACCGAGTTCGTGCTCTAACGGAACACCGCGGACTCCTCGTCGCAGTAACCGCTTCGGGCTACCTCACGATCGACATCTCATCAGTACCCACTGACACAACATGATCGCCAGGACAGTGCCTAGTCCGGCCGCGCCGACGTCATCACGTAGGCCTGGCGTGATGCTACCCCTGCGTGGACGACCGGCCGAGCGTCTGCCTTGCGCTGCCCGGCGGATCGTAGCCGAAGTCGCTGGCGCGTCGAGCACCCGGTGCCCCACCCTCCAGCGGCCGGGGTCTTGCGGTCTTCTCCCGTTTGCCCGAGGGAGTGGGACGTCGGCAGCAGAGCACCCGCTGCTGTGCCCGGCCGCCGGGCCGATCCGAGTGAAATCGCGACCATGGAACTGACCTCAAGCCGCGCGAGTGTCTGGAATGCTGGTCCATACAGATCACGGCGGAGTCCAGCAAGGGGACGAATGGGCCTGCACATCTCGCGCATCGAGATCCAGAACTTCCGCAACTTTCGGCACCTGGTCATCGACGACTTCCCCGCCCACGCAGTGATCGTGGGAGAGAACGGGGTCGGTAAGTCGAACCTGCTGGAGGCTGTCCGGCTGGTCCTGGATCCCTCGCTCCCAGACTCACGGCGCCAGCTACGAGCCGAGGACATTTGGGAGGGGCATCCTGCGGGGCTGACCGGCGGGGCCGAAGTTACGGTCGTTGTCGACCTGCAGGGTTTCGACGACGACGTCGACGCCAAGAGTGTGCTGTCCGCCGCGACCATCGACTACAGCCCGTACACCGCGCGGCTGACATACCGTTTCGTTCGCCGCACGGAGATCGACGGCACTGCTAAGGAGATCGTTCCCGTCGATCGGCCGCTCACCGCGCAGGACTACGACTTCACGGTCTTCGGCGGCCACAACGAGAGCACCGGGGTCCGCACCATCCGCCGCGAGATCGCCCTGCGGGTTCTGCCGGCCCTGCGGGACGCAGAGGGGGACCTCCAGCAGTGGCGCCGTAACCCCCTGCGGGACCTCCTTGAGCGCCTCCCACTGGACACCGACAACCTGGAAGACACCGCGTCAGCTGTTGCCACAGCCGTGGACCAGCTAACCAAGGACGCCAACGTCGCGAAGCTTGAGCGGCACCTGACCGACCGGCTCGCCAAGATGTTCGGGCCCCGCCTGGCCATCGAGCCCACCCTCGGTTTCGCCTCCACCAGGCCGGATGAACTCATCAGGTCGATCCGGCTGTTCGTCGACGCGGCACGCCGCCGCGGAATCTCCGACACCAGCCTCGGCAGCGCCAACGTCATCTACCTCGGCCTCCTCCTGGAGGCCTTGAGTCAGCAACGGCTCGGCGAACAGTTCGTCGCGACCCTGGTGGCGGTCGAGGAGCCCGAAGCCCATCTCCACGTCAGTCTGCAGCGCCAACTCTTCGGATACCTGCTGCGCAGCGGAACAGCTCTGACCCTCACCACCCACAGCCCGCACATCGCCGCGGTCGCGCCCATCCGCTCCTTCGTCGTGCTCCGCAACACCGACGAGGGCACCGTGGGCGTCAGCACCGCGGGACTGCCGGTCACCGAGGATGAGGCGGCTGATCTGGAGCGCTACATCGATGTGAGCCGCGCCGAGGTCCTGTTCGCCTCGGCGGTCATCCTGGTCGAAGGCCTGGCCGAGCTGTACGTGCTACCCGCCTTAGCCGCTGCTGCAGAATTCGACCTCAACGCCTATGGGGCCGTCGTCGCCAGCGCGCACGGAACCGACTTCAAGCCGTACCGGGCGCTCCTCGGCCCGAGGGGCCTGGACACCCCGCACGTGATCATTACCGACGGGGACGCAGCACCGGATGCGCGTGGCGTGAGAGAGGCAGGCCTCAAGCGCGGCGCGAAGCTCAGCCCCACGGCGGCCAGTCGGAGGCCCCTGCGCACTCTGATCGATCAGCTGCCCGACGTCGACGCGGGTGACTACACCGAGCAACGCGACCCCCTGGTCGGAAGACTACGCGCTCGTGGGGTCTTCGTCGGGGCTCAGACCCTTGAGACTGACCTGTGTACCCTGTTCGGACAGCAGATCGTCGATGCCTTCAAGGAGCTGAGCAGCAGTCCCACGGCGATCAAAGAGGTGCGCGCGGGGGTCGCCAACGAGCAGGCCGCCTTCGTGGACGCCGATGCCCGCAAGAAGATGCTCACCCGCATCTCCGCCCTCGGAAAGGGCCGTTTCGCCCAACGCCTCGCCGCCCACCTCGGCGCCACGAACCTCCCCTCCGTCATTCGCCGTGCTGCGGGAGTTAGCGACCCAGCCGCCGACGTGGACGAGGCCGCTCTCGCCCGTCTCGGGACCGCCTCGTACTTGTTCCTGGCCTTGAACAAAATCTCCCACAAGGTCCGGAGCCAGCCGCTGTTCCCAGCGCAGACAGGAGACGGCGGCGAGCCGGAGGATCCTGATGCTGCAGGTCAGTGACACGCTGTTCAGCGAACTCGAAGACCTTCACCCCGACCAGCGCATTGCCGTCCTGCATCCCGGGAACGTGGTCATGCGGGCCGGCCCTGGCAGTGGCAAGACCAGGACACTCGTCGCCCGAGCCGCCTACCTCCTGGAGACTCAGGTGTCCGCTTTTCGCGGCATCGCCTGCATCACCTACACCAACCCGGCCGCCGACGAAATCCGCCGCCGAGTATTCCAGCGCGGTGTCCGCGCCGAGGGCCGCATTGTGTGCTCCACCGTGCACGCCTTCTGCCTGAACGAGATCCTGCGCCCTTTCACGGCCATCACCGGCGAGCCAGCACCGCAGGCCGGCAAGGTCCTCAGCGAGACGGCCTCGGGGAGGCTCCTGCAGCAATGCTTCGACCGGATCGGAATCGCTGAGGTTCTCGCCCAGCACCGCACGGCCGAGATCACCAGGATCCGCCGCGCTGTCGCCTGCGACGAGCCACTCGACGACTTCGACCCACGCGAGGTTCGAGCAGCCCGACTCTACGAGACGAAACTCCTTGAGCGAGGCGAGATCGACTTCGAGGCCATGGTGGTCCGGGCCCTGCGCATCGTGCGCGAGCACGGACCCGTCCGGGACCTCCTACGAGCGCGTTTCCCTCACCTGATCGTCGACGAGTACCAGGACATGGGCGGCGTCCTCCACGCCCTCGTCGTCGCCCTCCGCGACCTCGCTGGCATCTGCGTGTTCGCCGTTGGAGACACAGACCAGTCAGTTTTCGGATTCACCGGTGCGGACGCCAAGTACCTCACTGCTCTCGCCACTCGGGCCGACTTCCGCGATGTCCCCCTCGAAGTCAACTACCGGAGCGCAGAGGTGATCATCAAGGTCGCTGAAGCCGCACTCGGGATCACACGTGAACGCCGCGCACGGGAAGGAGCCCCAACGGGCGACTTCCGGGCCTGGCGCGCATTGGGCGGCCTGGACAAGCACGCGATCCAGGCGTGCGATCTCGTCCAATCCACCCTTCAGCAGGGTGTCCAACCTGAGCGCATCGCCATCCTCTACCCCAGGAAGGGGCCGCTTCTCACCGAACTCCTCGCTGAACTGGCGCGGCGCGGCCTCGACTTCCGCTTCGAGCGCGAGGACAAACTCCCCAAGGGCTCCCTATCCCAGTTCGTGCAGCGCTGCGCCAGTCGCGCCGCGACGAACTACCAGATCCACAGCGCCTCCACGTCCAAGCGGCGCAGCATGCTGGAGCGGGCCGAGGCCCCCACGCTCGCCGCCCTGGAGCAGTTCCTCAAAAAGCTGCGCGAAGAAGCCCGTCTTCCCCCGCCCGTATCGCGTCTGGCCCTCTTACGAGGTCTGCAGACCTGCCTCGACCCTGCCCCGCCCTTCCCTGCAGATGGCCCGGCCGCCGAATGGCTGGGTCGGCTGCGCGCGAGCCTCGAACTGGACCGAGTCGCCGAGACGCACCCCGACGCGGACAACCGCAGCGCGCTCGACGACCTGGCCAGCTTGTGCGACCGCAAGGATTTCGTGCTGCAGGACCTGGCGCAGGGGGAGACGCTCCTCGGCAAGGTCCTGCTCACGACCTACCACTCTGCCAAGGGTCGGGAGTTCGACACCGTGATCCTTCCCGGCCTGGTCAACGGGGTCATTCCATTCGACGTGCCCGACCGGGGCACTTGGCGTCCTCCCAACGGGAAGGAACTCGCGGAGCAGCGCCGCACGTTCTATGTCGCCGTCACCCGTGCAGAACGAGCCCTGCACTTGATCCACGGCCGCAGTCATCACACCGTGTACGGCAAGCCGCTAACAACAGGCCCGTCGGACTTTCTCAGGGAGATGGCCCAACGCCTGTCACCCTGATGCAGGCCGAGCTGCAGTAAGCCATTATGTCGGCGGAGAGCACTTATTCCTGAGCTGCTGAATTTCTCTGCTCGGTCTCGCGGGACCCGGCAATCCCGATGTGGCCTTTCCGATCATCAGGACGCCGCCCAGTTCGTCGGGCCTGATCAGCACATAGCGGTCCTTGGAGTCCTCGCTGGGGCCGACGGTGCCGCGCGACTCCATCAGGTCCATCAGTCGGCCGGCCTTGGTGAAGCCGACCCGGAGCTTGCGCTGGAGCATCGAGGTCAACCCGAACTGGTTGGTGACGACCAGCTCAGCGGCCGACCCCGACATCAAGCAGCGCACCACGCACGCCATCGCCCTCTACTGCAGCCGCGGCGCGTCCACCGAGGAGAAGCGCTCCGCGGTGATCGTGCTCGCGGGCATCTTGGAGGAGCGGCGCGACCTCATCCGCAGCGAACTCGGAAAGCCGGACGACGGGGCCCTGTTCGTGATCGCCAACAAGTTCGAGATCCGCCACAGGGACGCCTCCCAGCAGGAGGACTACGATCCGGCGTTCCTCGACTGGATCTTCTGGTGGTACCTCGCTACCGTCGAACTCACGACGACCCTCCTGAGTCGCCAGCAGGCGGAGGGCTCTCGCGTCTGACAGCAACGGTTCAGGCTTCGTTTGTCCGAGAGCGTGTCGAGGAGCTGGGCGTTGTCAGCTTTCGCGTTCGTCCTCCGCGCGGCCGGTGTGTCCGGGGCCGGGGTGGGCGACGCCGGGGACCATAGGGTTGTCGTAGTCGAGTTCGATCTTTCCGAAGGTGCTGCTGGGGACGGGAGCGGAGTCGTTGTCGGCGATGATCAGCTGGATTTGGGACCCGAAGGTCTCAGCGATCGCTTGGAGGCGGCGGTAGGTACGGCGGCCGCGTTCTTGGTCCTGTTCGTTGGTTCCCGATGCCTTGCGTGGTGAGTCGATGATCAGCAGGGACGGGACGAGGACGTCGGGGTGGGTGATGCCGAATTCCAGAAGCGTGAGGCTGTACGCGACGTTGATGCATGTCACGATGCCGCCACCGTCTGCCTGGAGAGTCTCGAATGAACCATTGTTGATCAGTGGCAGGTAGGTCGTTGAATCGATCGTTGCGGACTCGATCCACGGGGCTGGGCGGAGTTCGGCTACCATGGTGTCGAAGTTCCGGCTGAGATCGGTGACCAGCCCCTTGCGTGCGGCGAGCTCCGCGAGTCGGGCCTTTTGGTCGGCGGTGGCGCGGGTGCGGCGGGCTTTGATGTCGCGGACGGTCTGGTCGATCGCACGGGCTCTGGCCCAGGAGTCACGCAATTGGGTCACCGCGTCGATGCTCGCTCTGAGGGTGGCTCCGCGGGCACTGGCATCGGCGATCGCCTCGAAGTGCGGAGACACCATCCCCCGGGTCTGCGCGTCGAGTTGCCGGCGCAGGCTGTGCGTGAGGAATTCGGCCTGCTGAGCGCGTTCGCGGGCGGTGCGCAGGACCTCAGTGTCGGCGGCCAGGAGGGTTCGGGCCTCTTGGAGTTGCTGTTCCAAGGCGTTGCGGGTCTGCTGGACCGCGGCCGGGTCGACGTCGTCGTCGGCGGGGTCGGGCTGCAGGCACACCAGGCAGTGGCCTTCCGGCACCGGTCGTGCGTCGAGTCTCTGCATGCATCGGGGGCAGACGACGAAGTGGAAGGGCAGGAGCTTCTCGATGGCGGTGGCGGAGCGTTCCAGGCGGGATAGGTCGAGCTCGATCTGAGCGACGACCGCTTCCCGGGCTTCGATGAGTTCCTCGGCTGCCAGGAGTTCCTGCGTGGCCTTGCTCGCGTCCTCGATCGCCGTGCGGAGTTCTTGGCGGAGGACCGCGTCGGCCGCACTGCTTTCCTGCAGTTCGTGGCGCAGCGATGCGAGGGCTGTGTCGGCGCGCTGCAGCATGTCGCGCAGATCGGCTAGTTCGGCGCGGAGTTCCTCGTCGGTGCGGGGGTCGGTGGCGGCCAGAAAGCGCTGGACGCTCTCGTACTCGGCCGTCTTCGCCTTGAGTTGCTCCTTGAGCTTGCCCAGGAGTTTTCCTAGTTCCAGCACGGTGCTGTCGGTCAGTCCGAACATCAGCTTGAAGAGGTGGGTGCGCGCGGACTTGAACCAGGTGTCGAGGTGTCCGATGACCTCTTGGTCGATCCCTCGGGCGTCCCGGTAGACGTATGTGAAGAGGTCGGCGAAGGTGAGGTCGCGTTCGGTAGCTTTCCCCTCGCGGGTGGTGGCGATGCTCTCGCGGGGGAATCTCAGCGCTTCCAGGAGCAGGTCGGAGAGGGATTCTCCGCCGGCGGAGTCGCGGATGGGGAGGGTGCGGCGCAGCGTGAGGGTCTCGGGGTCGAGGATGTCGACGTGGCCGGTCCGGCTGTCGTTGATGGTTCGCTTGAGGGTCATGTGCTGCTCGCCGACGACCACCTCGGCCCGTACTGAGTGGACGTGGTTGCGGACGGCGGGGGTCAGCATGGCTTTGCCGCCGATGGCGTACTTGAGCAGCATGAGCAGGCTGGACTTGCCGGTGCCGCTGGCACCGCTGACGACAGTGGCCGGCTGGTCGAAGCGGTAGGTCTTCTCAGTGTCGGCCGTGGTGACGGTCAGGGAGATGAAGCGGAGGTGGGTTGCCATCAGATCTCCGTGCGCCAGGGCCTGTCGACCGCGTCGGGCAGGCGGTCGTAGATGAGGGTCTTCAACGCTGTCCCCGACTTGTTGAAGTGCCGCTTCAGGAGGGCGATTCGCTGGGCGACCACGGCCCATTCGTCGGTTGCCGTCAGCGCGGTGGCGGCGATCGCGCCGTTGGCGGTGATGCGGAACTCCGCGCGGTTCGCGCCGCTGTAGGTGATGAGGCCGCGGGCTGCGAGGGATCCGAGGACGCTGTAGTAGCGCTGGTCCCAGGGGCCGTACTTGTATCGGGTCATGCGGCTCTCGACGGCGAGGCGTTCGGAAGCGGTGGGCTGTGCTCCCTGCGGCCAGTGGATGTCGTCCTCTGTGAGAAGGCGGTCGAGCATGGCGGGGTATCGCAGCAGGAAGTCGAGCTTGGCGAGTTTGGTGAGCCCGTCCAAGCCCTTCTTCGCGGTGGTGAACTTGTCGATCAGCAGGAGGATGCGGGCTTCGTGGTAGCCGGCTTCGCGCATCTCCTGTCGGCGGGCCCGGTCCCTGACTCTCGCGATGGCGGCTGCGTGGTCGTCGCTTCGGCTTGTCACGACGCCTCCTCCTCGGAGGTGTCGAACGGCTCGGAGAAGTAGAAGTCGCACTGGTCGCAGAGTTCGTAGGCCAGGCCGCGCAGGTGTTGTCCGTTGACCGGGAACGCCAGGGACGACGAGAGGTTCTCGGGCAGGAGGTGCTGGGTGAGGAGCTGGTTCATGCGCCGGCCGTAGGGTGCCCCGTCGAGCGCTTCGTTCTCCGCCTGGTCGCGACTGGCGAAGGCAGCGTCGACCACTTCGAGGCTCACGTTCGCCAGGTCGGTGGTGTCGCCTGCCAGTCCTGATCGGTGTTCTTCCCAGGTCGTGTACCAGGCGGAGCGCAGACGTTCGGCGTGGGCGGCCTGGTCGGAAGGGACTCCGCCGCGCGCGAGCTTCTTGCGCAGGTTCGCCCCGCCCGGGGCTGTGATAGGGGTCTTCCCTCGGGTGAAGGTCTGCACGGCGGCGCGGCGTGAGATGAACTCGTCGCGGATCGTGCCTGGGTAGAGCGTGCGCCGGGCGATGCGCTGCTGGATTTGGACGTTGTGGCGGACCCTGCTCGGGTCTGCGATGTAGGCGGCGTACTGCGCGCGGTCGTTCTCGTCGCGGTTCGCCTTGTCAATGCGTTCGACCACAGCCAAGTAGGTGGCTTCGATGTCCACGTTCTCGCGCTGCAGGAGTTCGACCGCCGGTCGTAGGAGCCTCTGCAGGTTCACATCGGTGATGTCTCCGCGGGAGGGCAGCTCGGCGTCTATGTGGAGCACCGCGAAGAAGTCTTTGACCGTGTCGGTGAAGCCGGCCGGGATGGCGATGTCGGCGAGTTTGGATACGTCGGGGACCTTGGGGATGGTGGCGTAGGGCTGCTGCAAGCGGATCTTGAGGAAGTGCCGGCTGACCTTCTCTGCCATGGCGTCTACCCCGACGGTGGTCTTCGGGTCGGGCCCGCACATGGCGGCGAGCGCCGCTGCTCCGGTCATTCCTGTGGCGAGGCCGGCGTTCGTGGCCAGGCGCAGCCTGACGTTGCCCGCGCCGTCGCAAGCCCGCCAGCGGTCGAAGAGATGGGCCAGGCCGCCGTCCTTGCAGATCTCCTGCAGGTTCCACGGGGTTCGACTCTTCGCGCGGTGTTTGACCGAGACGAGTTCGACCGAGCCGTCCGTGTAGGCGACGACGAGGTCCTCGTGCCATTCGCAGACGACGTAGTCAATGTTGCCTGCGGTGAGCATGGCGATGCATGTCTGGGCAGTGACCTCGGTCTGGTAACGGTAGTTGCGCAGCGTGTCGGACCCGCTGTCCTCCTTCGGCGCCATCCGGAAAATCGGATGGACGAACTCTTCCTTGCCGGCTTCATCAGGTCCGTCGGCGGTCTCGGCCACGACCAGATCAACCACTGCCGCCTCCTGTCCCAGCGACCGCGCGCGACTGTAAACGGCCACGGCGCGGAGGATTCCCACAACTACCACACGGATTGCGCACCTCGTAACCGGTTGATCACATCCGTTATCGGAACGCCGCGGCCGACGGATGCCGAGCTGCACGCCTCCGACTGGAGCGGTCGCTGGAGCACAGACAGACAGCGCGTCTACCGGCGCTGCGGCTGCCGCGACGCCGCCGGACGCCAGTACGGCGCACGCTGCCCGATGTTGAACACCCAGTCCGACCACGGCCGTTGGGCCTACGCCGTCGACCTTCCCGCCACCTCCGGCAAGCGCGAGACCCGCCGCCGCAGCGGCTTCCCCGACGAGAACGCGGCCCTGACCGCCCTGCAGCGATTCCTGGCAGCCGAGCGCACCGGCATCGCACTGGACGAGACCCTGACCGTCGCCGACTACCTGACCGAGTGGCTGCTCCGTCCCAAGCGTGGTCAGGTGTACCGCAGGTGCGGGTGCAAGGACGGGAGCAGTGGGAAGCAGTTGGGTTCATGGTGTCCGCGATTGGCCGCCGACAGCGCGCATGGCCAGTGGACGTACACGGTGGACCTGGCGCCGGAGGACGGCAAGCGCCGGACTCGGCGGCGGGGTGGGTTCGCCAGCCGTGCGGAGGCGGCCCGGGAGATGGCGCGGGTGCTGGATGCCGAGTACCGGGGTGTGTACGAGGACCGCACGTTGCGCGTCGGGTTGTTCCTGTACGAGTCGTTCCGGCTGGTCACGCAGCCACCGCAGAGACTGTCGATGGACACCCTTGCCGCGTTGTGTGGATCCTGGACTGCTCGCCGGCAGACCTCATCCAGGTCCGGGAGGTACGCCGGCAGGTCGCGAAGCCGACCGCGTCGGGCGACCTGGACGGTCTGGCCGTCGCACCGCCGGCGAGGCGGGTGCGCGTTCGGCGTCCGGAGGGCCTGTGACCGGCCGGGCGGCCCCGCCGCCGGAGTGGGTGGAACTCGCCGTCCGCATCAACGCGTTCCTCCCCGAGCTGCCAGCTGAGGACGCGGCCCGGATCGTCGGCGGCATGACCCCGCCCGCCCGGACCTGGATCCGCGACCACCTGCGTCGCCGTCCCGACGCCCTGGTCAGCGGGGCCTCCGACGCACCGCGCTCGGTCCAGGCACTCATCATGTCCCTGGCGGCGGCCGGGATCATCGGGGTGAAGGCGCTGGCCTGCCTGCGCTGTGGGCGGGTGCGACCTCTGCGGCGCCCGGTGCCTGGCGGGCCGGTCTGCCTCGGGTGCGAGGGCGTCCTCGCGGCCCGCGGCAACGTCGGACCGTGCAGCGTCTGTGGCGAAACCCGGCCCCGGCCCTCTCACCAGAGGTGCGCGAGCTGCCAGCGAGCTCTGGTAGCCGCGTCCAGGTCATGCTCGTCGTGCGGCAGACCGGCGCACATGGACCCGTGCTCGGGTTGCCGGCCGCGCCCGACCGTACCGTGCGCACTCTGTGCGGCGAGCGCCGAGGTCTGTGCCCGCTGGCCGCTCGAGCGATCTGACGGGCGGTAGTGCGGTGCGGCGGAGGCGCCAGGCGATCGCGCGACGAAGCGCGACCTCGTCCGCCCTGCCTTGCCGACCGTGCTTGACACCGATCACCGGCGGCGTAGCATCTGCTCCGGCTCGTCATGCATTCGCCGGCGCCACGAAGCTCGCACCGACACGCGGGGAACCGTCCACCTGGCCCGGGCCGTGATCGTGGCCACCGGATCGTGCCCGCGCCGACTCGGGGTGCCCGGAGAGGACGAACTGTCCGGCCGGGGCGTCTACGTCAGCGCACTCTGCGACGACCACACGGTCCGTGACCGTGACGCCGTAGTGGTGGGCGGAGGAGACGGGGCACTGCACGAGGCGCTTCTGCTGGCCGACGTCGCCCGTACAGTGGGACTGCTCCGCCCGGCCGGTCCTCGGCACCCGACATCCGGGGCCGTCCGGCGGGAGCGGGTTCCCGGGAGCGTCTACGCCCCCGTATGGGAGGCCAGGCAGGCGGCGACGTCCTCCAGCCGGTCTTGCGGGTGGCCTGATCCGATAATCGGGAGTACCTTCCGTGGGATCACCCGGTCCGCGAGGACATAGCAGCACGAGGGAGCCGCCCCCGCCGGCACGCTGCTAGCCACGACGGCCGCCGTGGGGTGGGGCCAGGCGCGAGGGTCGTCGATCCAGTTGGGAGCGGCGATGATGATTGCCCACCAGGTGCCGGTGTCGTCCGAGACGTAGCGTTCGAGACTTCCCAGGGGAAAGACATCAGTCGGGGACAGCTGGGATTCGGGCTCCCAGTCGGCGGCTAGCGCGGGGTGGGCACGGTAGAACGCGTCGCGATCCGGGAAAAGTGCCGGCGGGGCGCCGGTGTGGCTGAGCACCCCGTCGAGCCATGCCCGGTACAGCGGATCGGTCACCGTCCGCCACCAGGTGAAGGCTTCGACGCCGGCCATCGACCGGAAAACGGCGCTCGCCCGGTCGGCAAGGTGCGTCAGGTCAGTCACTGCAGTCCCCGCCGCCGCCAGCTCTGCGCAGATGGCCCATTCGGCCCGCATGCTGCAGGTCGCGTGGACCCAGGCTTCCCAGTCGATCTGCCCACCCTGCGGACGCGGGCGGTCGCTCGGCCCGGTCCGGGAGACGGCCTCCCGGACCGCGCCGGCGAGCACGGTGGCGGCGTGCTTGGCGCCCCGCCCACACACCTGGTCGTCGACCGTGGCCAAGACGGGTCCGCGGTACTGCCCGCAGACACGGTCGGCCTCGGCGCAGAGGAGCTCTATACGGTGCAACCAGTAGAGCGCATCGGAGAGCCCGGGCCCGCCGTTCCCGGTGCCGCCGCGGTGTGTCCGCAGGTCCAGCGGAAGCCGGCGGAGCACCTCGTCGTGCGGGCTCCGATCGGATCCGGGTTGCTCGCCTCGGGAGTACATTCCGCGCTCCTCTTCCAGTTGCGCGCCGCCGGCCTTCCGGCCTTGCACCGTACGGTCCCCCGGTGCCTGGAGGCAGCGCGCGGCCGGCTCAGTGTGCCGACACGCGATGGCTGTCACCCTGGGCACCGGGCGGCCTAGGGGCGAGCCTCGGGATGAAGCGCCACGGTTGTCACCGTGCGCTCGCGCTGGTTGTCACCTTGGGGCTCGTCAGCAGCCTTTCTGTCACCGGCCGCCATTGAAGATCAACTTCGATGCCGCATAAGTCGGTGAGGCTGCGTGTTCCGGCCCTCACTCCCCGGGCCTGTTCCTGTGCGGCCCGGGGTACGGGGCGACGGGTCAGTCGGGGTAGGCGTCAGTGATGCAGGTGCCGGAGTCGCGGACGGTCCATTCGAGGATCTCGGTGCCGTCGAGGCGTTCCAAGATGAAGGTGTTGTCGCGGTACCAGATGGCTTCGCTGATCCGCTTGCCGGCCGGATAGCTGCGGGAGACGGTCTCGGTGCGCTGGGTCAACTCCGAGGTGCTGGAGTCGGTGGTGACCTGGAGCTGGTAGCTGACGGTCGAGCTCAGCGAGGCGGTGAGGCCGGAGAAGCTGAAGCCGGCGTTGGCGGTGACGGAGATGCCGGTGGTCGAATTCACCTCGCTGGAGTTGGTGGTGGTCAACCCGACCTTGATCTCCTGGGTTTTGGTGTAACCGGAGGCGCCGCTGTGCTCGTAGTAGTAGACCATCTTCCAGGAGCCGTATCGCTTGAGCAGGTAGTAGGGCGATCGCTGGGCTCGTTCCTGGGCGCTCATGCCCGGGTCGTCGACCAGGGGAAAGGGCAGGGCCACCTGTCCGATCAAGACGCGTTCGGTGGTCGACTTCGCGGGGCGGCGGAAGTCAGTCAGGCGCAGGATGTCGCCGATGTCGTCGGGGCCGGTGTCGACCTGCTGGAGGTCGAGGATGGTCTTGTACTCGTCCTCGACCTCCAGGTCCCACACCTGACAGGCGACCGGGTCGTTGATGAAGTAGTACTGCTCGGCCCTGGTGCCGCTCATGGTGTTGTTCATGTGGAGGTTGAGGTACAGGCCGCTTCGCTTGTTGACAATGTGGTAGCCGCCGCCGGGCGCTTCACGAACCATCCAGGACTGAGAGGCGATACGGTCAGCCTGAACGAAGGCCTGCTCGATCTCCTCGGAGGGGGCGGTGCTGTTGTCCCGCACGCTGACGACCTGGCCGCTGTTCTTGTTGGCCAGCAGGGCGCTGCCCTGATCCAGCGGGAACAGGTGCCAGACCTGGCTCGGTCGGCGGCCGTCCTGCTGGAGTTCCCAGGTGTCCAGGGTGGCACCCTGGTTGGTGCCGTTGCCCATGACGTTGAGCACGCGGCAGGAGCGCCTGTTCCTGATCACATAGCTGCGTCCGGCGGTGAATCCCATCAGATACCTCCGTGTCCGCCTGCCCGGCATGTCCGCCGAGCGGGACTCGTCTGCATGTACTTTTGCGTGGTTGACGTCGTTGACCGGCCCGGAAAGGTGAGAGCAGGGTTACCCGCCTGGTCGAGGCCGCCTGCGTCGCCGGACGGGTCTCCATGTACGGCTGGAGCGATCACCGGCGTGGGAGCGGCGAACGCCCGGGGCGGTCCGGGGCACTTATCTGCCGAATACCGCGGCGCGCAACCCGCACGCGTACCGGTAACCACAGGTCGTGACCAGAGCCGTGGCGGCTGGTTGAGGAAGCGCAAGCACCCCTTCCGCCTCCTCAGTGCATCGGGCGGCTACCGAAGTCGAAATGCAGGACGTGCTTCGATACGCTGGCCGGCGAGGATGTCCCCGCCGCCGTAGTGTGAGTGCGTCCGACGAGGTACTACAGCGGGGGACCTTGAAGGTCGCGCTGCGGCATGCCCCATCGCGCGCCCTGGCCGTCGAGGTTTCCGTAGAACGCGCAGTCCTTCAGCGTGACCACGGGCGCCACGATCTTGTCGTCGACGTAGATGCAGACATCCATTGCCGACCACCCTGGAACGGTTCGACTGGTCGGCGACCCGCTCTCCTCCGTGCCCACTTGTGTCGGGAGCACGGAATTGCACAGGGAGACCGCACCACGGGTGGCGGCGGTGGCCGGGCGCGCGCCAAGCTCAGGGAGACGGCGATAGTCAGGGTACCGGCCACGGCCATCCCTGTTTGGGATTTGGGGGAGCTCTCGGATCCGCGTGGATCTCCATTCGTCGGGCCCCGGGATTGGCGGCGCTCCCAGCCCGTCGTCGACCTTGCTGACAACAAGCGCGCTGAAGTGATATCCATGGCGTTCCGGCACACTCAACCGACGACTCTCAATGCGAGGGCGGGGCAGCGCCGAACAGCCCGCGCCGCATTCGCCAGGTCCTTCTCCCGGAACGGCATGCTCGCCGACGACGGGTAACCGTCGGGTCCCAGCTGGATGACGTCCGGGAGTACCTCCGCGCAGAGCCCATGCGCACGGCACAACGTCCAGTCGACCAGTAACCGCTGCTCGGCCTTGCCAACGTCGTTGCCGTCAATGGGAAGCACACCTACGACCGACCGACCGCATCCGCCTTCGTACACGTGCTGGCCGACGTCCTCCGGGAATGCCCTGAGCGCCGAGGACACGAATCGGGACGTGCCGTCGGGGTGCGAGCACGCGCCACGGCCGAGCACCCCCCGTGCGTGGGAGAGGACGGCGTCGTAGGCTGCTTGTCCCCCGTAGGTCGTCAGCGCCTCGAGTTCGTCGGCCAGCCGGGCCAGGCCCCAGACGCACGGGCCGCACTGTTGGGCCGACTCCCCCGCCATGTAGCGGGCCACGCGAGCGGTCTCGCCCACCGGACAGGTCTCCTCGGGCAGCGGCAGTACGGCTCCCGCGCCCAGCGTTGCCCCCAGGGCCGTCAGGGATTCGCGGGACACCAGGGCGGTTTCGCTCGCCCTGGGGTTCAGCCACATCCCGTGATACCCGCCCACGAGGAGGCCCTGGCCGATCGACATGCCGCACATCTGCAGGACGTAGTTCAGCGGCACCCCGGTGGGAACCTCGACGACGGCCTCCCCCGCAATGGTGAGCATGGCCGTCCCCGGCTCGTCGGGGAGGCCGACCTCGGCGTAAGCCGACGCACCCACCCGTGCCGCGACGGCCAGTTGGGCGAAGGTCTCGGTGTTGGAGAGCAGTGTCGGCCGGCCGTTCAGCCCTCGCTCACTGGTGCGGATCCTCCGTCCGGAGGGCAGAGCCGCGTTGTTGTTCAGGCCGTTGATGAGGGCCGATCCCTCACCGGTGACGAACCGCTCCGGGAGTTCCTCAACGCGCATCCTCACCGAAAGCGAGCGCCGGTCGTCCAGGGCCTGCTGTACTGATGCCTTCACATCACCGCGAGTGACACCGATCGCGACCTCGTCGGCACGGAGTGCGACTGCCGCGATCTCCGCACCGTCCAGGACGAGGTGCGGGGCGTTGAGGAGCAGCGCGGTGTCCTTGAGGCAACTGGGCTCGCCCTCGGTGCCGTTGACAACAACCGCCGGGTTCCCATCCGTGCTCCGTAGTGCGTCCATGACCGCCTGGAACTTGCGGGCGAAGGGGAAGCCCGCGCCGCCGCGGCCGCGAAGGTCGATGGTGCGTGTGAGGGCGACCACCTCGTCGGGGCCGAGGACCGGCATGGGGCCATGGACGGCGACGTGCCGCGTACGGTCGAGGCGGCCACGATCGGTACCGGCCAGGAGACGCGCCGGGCCGAAGGAGGTGACCGTGGGCCGGATGTCGTTCACGTGCCGTCGCCCCGTTGGACGGTGCTCGCTGCGGGCGGTTGGGGCGAACTACCGGGGCGGGGCGGTGTCGCTTCAGGCCGACCCGGCACGGCCGCCGGTCGGCCGCCGGGGAGTCGACCGTTCGAACGCAGCTTCAATACGAGTGCGAAGGCGACGGCCACCAGGCAGAACGTGTAGGAGACGGTGACCCACTCCTTACCTTCTCTGCCGGACCGCAGGCCGTGGACCAGAGCCGCTCCCCAGGCGAGGTAGGAGGTCATGTGCAGGACCCTCCAGACAAGCGCGCCGCGCTGCGAGGCGAAGCGGCTGCGGGCGGCCCCGGTCACCGCCACGCCGACGAATCCGTAGCCGGCGACCGTCCCCAGACCGACAAGGGCCGGTTGCGTGGCGTCACTGAAGGGCAGGACCGCGGCCACGCCCGTCGTGTGCCGCTCGGCAACCTTGATCCATATGTGCAATGCGAGAAAAGCGAGCCCGGCCACGGCGAGCACCCGGTGGACACTCTGGGCGATCAGGCGGTGGTCGGAGAAGAGGAGGAAGCGGTCGGTGGAGACCAGTCCCCACAAGACCGCCGAGCTCAGGCACACCAGGGCGAACACTCCCGCACCGAAGTCGAGGAACTGCCGTGCGCCGTTGGAGAGCCGGACTGCTCCCAGGTAGATCACCACGAAGGCGGCGGCGCCCACCAACAAGGCGAGGCTTCGAACCAGTTGCCAGCGGCGGCGGCGGCGCGGTGGTGTGCTGGCTGGCTGTGGCGCCGTGCCGGGGCGGGTGTCGGCACGTTTGGCGCGCGGCCGGGTCCGTCGATTGAAGGGGGACATTCGTCATGCCTTTCGTGATCAAGTCTTGTACGACCCGTGCCCAGGTTCAGCCGCCGTGCGTGTGCAGGTCGTCCTTCCCGTCAGCCGCGCCGTGTGCTGTGCCCGTCTCCAGGACGCCGCCCAGCCGACGCCGGAGCGGTACGAGGTACTCGGTCGGCCATGCCGCCACGACCCACTTGCGGCCGGTGAGGTAGGTCCCGCCATAGTCCTTCGCCAGGTCGAGCCACTGCCGACAGCCGTCGTCACTGGAGAAGGTGAGGATGCGGTACTGAACCGCTTCGGTAGTGCACATTGATTCGGTTATCTCCGTGGTCTCCGACGACGCTTCGGCCACGCAGCCCAGCCGGAGGGTCAGAGCGGCCCGTTCGGCGCGCATGCCCGGCCCGGCCGGGGCCACGAGGCCCCAGGTCTGCACGGCCGCGGTCACCGAACAGAGCACGGCGAGAGCGGCGTACATCGGGCGTGCGAGAGCCCAGCCGACCCCTGCGAAGGGGCGCGGCCGGACCATCAGCTCGCCTGCCCGGGTCCGGTGGACTGGCCCTTGGGGGTGATCGGCCACCAGCAGCCGTCCCTGCCGTTGCCCCTCGCATCGGTCGGTCCGGCGTCGGCCGAGAAGGTGAACACACGGTGTCCGTTGAAGGTGAGCTGGCGCGATCCGTCCTCCACCAGGATCTCCCCGAGGAGGCGCCGGTCGATCCCCTGGGCAACGAGTGCGAGGTCGATGATCGAGGACTGGAGCCAGTCCCTCAGGCACGACCCGACGCAGCGCCTGCTGGACCCCAGGGCCAGGCGATCCCCGTTGACGTAGAGGACGCGTCCGCCGAGGGCGAGGACTTCGCGGCCGATGGCGGGGACGAAGACGACCGTCAGGCGCAGGTCGGTCTTCTCCTCCTTCTCACGGGCGTCCCGCCGATCCGTCTCCCTGTCCGATGGCCTGTCGGGTGCGCGCGTGCCCCGGTCTCCGCCTGGCTCCTTGGTTCCCTGCCCGCCCTCCTTGCCCTGCCCGCCCTCCTTGCCCTCGTCGCCGCGCTTGCCCTCGTCGCCGCGCTTGCTGGCCTTCGTTCCGTCCGGTGCTGCCAAGCTCCAGTTGGCCACGGACTTCCCGTTGGTGTCGCCCGGCGTCACGTCCTTGAAGAAGCGGTACACGGGATGGCCGCCGACGGTCAGCTGTTCACTCTTGTCCTCGCGCGTGAGCTTCCCCACCTTCCCCGTGACTCCGGGCCACTGCTGGGTGATGTCCACCGGGGGGAACGGGATCCAGTTCCGGGTACAGGTCGGGTCACACGCGGACTTCGGGGGGCTGGCTGTGTCCTTGTCAAACACGTACAACGAGTTACCTAGGGCGTCCGCTAGGAACGGGCCGATCGTCCCGTCCTCCTTCACCACCAGGCCGCCCGGCCCGGGGGTGTCCGAGGCCCCCATGCCCGGCATACCGTCCTGCGGGATCAGCCCCGGACGGTCGGCGCCGGAGCCACCGCCATCGGATCGCGACGTTTCGTTCTGGCTCCCGCACCCGGAGGCGACCAGAACAGCGAGGACGGTCGTGCCCGTCAGAACGGACCGGGCGAATCGTGCGAACATCTCCGAGTACCTCCTGCGCAGTGTCATTTGCTCTGCTCCTCGCCCTTCCACAGCCCGGTCTTCTCCAGAACGTCCATGTGGTCCCGGACTGTGCGGTCAGCCTCGTCGGCCAGCCTGCGAACCTGGGTGTTCTGCGTGTTGGCCCGGGTGAAGGCGACGACCTGGAAGACCTTGCCGTGGGCCGCCCGGGTCAGCTGGACGAACTTCGCGTCGAAATCCTGCGGGGTCGCACCGAGGATCTCGTCCAGCCAGCCCTGCTGTTCGGGACTGGGCTTGTTCGGCATGGCGACGATTTGCAACACGTTCGCCGCCGCCAGGTCAACCTGGTCCAGGGTGCGGTGCCCGGTCACCATGTGCTCGCCGGCCTTCCGGACGGCGGTGGTCGTCCCCGCTTTGAAAGCCTGCTGGCCAGCGGGGCCCTCCCACAGGCCTGCGAGCTTCACCCTCCGCACGAAGTCCCGGTCGACCGCGGTGAGCGGGCCGAACTGCGTGTCCTGCACGCCGAGATTGTCGTCGGTGAACCCGGGAGGAGTCGCGCCCGCACGGTCGAACACCCCGCTGCGGCGGGCCTCGCTGAACAGCTTGACCGGGATCAGCAGGGCCGTGAGAGTGGCCGCCAGTGCGAGGACGATGCCACCGGTCACGATCCCCTTGGAAAGCTGCAGGCTGCCGATCAACCCCATTCCCCTGAAACGCGATCCGGACGGGGCCCGGCCCGTTCCCTGTGTGAAGGCCATGGGACCTTTCCTACCTTTCATCGGCGACAGCACGAATGACTGCCGCGTTGTATCGAGATGGAGCCGGCGCGCCTTTGGAACGGCTCCCGGATTCCTGGCGGTACCATCGCCCGTCGGCGGTGCGACGATTACTAGCGGGTGGGAAGAGCTCCGCTGAGAAACTGGAAGGCTCGGAGCGCCTCGGTACCCAGCGCGGGGCCAGCCAGCCACTGGGCCGGTGTGGGACCGATCGAGGTGTTGCTCACGAGAATCTGGCCCCGGCCAGGTATGTCGCTGATCCACCCGCCCCCGCTGGAGCCGCCGGTCATCGTGCAGCCGACGGCAAGCATGGTGGGGCGCGAGGCGTCGAACGACAGCCGGGTCGGACGCAACGGCGAACGGCAGACGTGAAGCTTGGTCCCGTCGAACGGAGGCCCCGCCGGGTAGCCGAACACGCTCATTGAGGGAATCTGCTCCCTCGGCACATCGAAGCCCACGTCCAACGCGCCACCGACCGTCTCCTCCAGGGAAGTCCCACCGTCGGGTGGTGCAACACGAAGGATTCCGAAGTCGAACTGGCTGACCGGGCCACCACGTTCGCTGCCCTCCGTCACCCACTGCGGCGAGACGATGGAGCGAATCCCGCTCCACATCCCGAGCGGGTGCATCGCCGCCTCGGTGGAGGCGTTCCCGTCGAAGGCTGGAACGAAGACGACGTCCCGCATAGGCCGACCGCCTTTTCCCTCGTGGAGGCAGTGGGCGGCCGTCCATACCAGGTTGCTCCGACCCGGCCGGGTGGGATCCTTGACGACCGTCCCCGAGCAGACCAGCGCGCCCGCAGAGCTCCGCATGAAGATCTTGCCGGAGGCCACGAGTCCGGCGCCGCGCGATCCGACAGCCACTCGGGCCGCGATGGCCACCGGCACCGGGTCGCTTTGGGCGTTTCCGACGGCCCCCGGAATCCGGGCGGCCGCGCCGGCCTGTCGCATGTCCGCTCCGCTCCACGAGCCCGCGGTCATATCGGCGCGCATGCCTTGGCTGTTCGCCCAGCGCTCCCAGTCTGCGGCGGTCCAGCCGCCTGCGTCCCGCGGATCGGGTGCCGCACCCGTACGGACTGACGGGTCACCGAACGCGGCACACGAAGCCGTCAGCAGTAGCGCGGTGACCACCAGAACGGCCCTCGTCCGTCGCCCCGGCCCCGGGGTGGCGTCACGTGCCCGCATCGAGCATTCCGTTCGCCGACGGAGGACCGACGTCATCGGCCGCCCTTCCGCCATCGGACGCATCGTGGATCCGCGGGCGGATCACGGGGGCCGGTCCGATCTGGCTGGTGCTTCGGTACCACGGCTGGAGCGCCGTTAGTGGGACAGCAGTCCGGGGTCGTGGATGGATCGTGGTTGATGAGGTGTCGGCCACGTGTGCTCCTGATCATGCGGGTGGTCCGCCGTGCCGGCGTCGGATCCGGCCGGGGTCTTCGGGCGGTTCCGCGCCTGGGTGTGGACAGGTTTCAGCAGTTCGTTCCGCTGTTGATGCAGGTCACTGCCCTCTGCATCAGGGACTTCGGCATGACGTTGATGAAGTCCGCGTGGTCGGTGACCGGCTTGTGGAGCTGTTCCGGGAAGGAGTCCACCGCGTAGAACGCACCTTGCGGGATGCGGTACGAGACCGCCATGACGAGCTGGGGAATCGGTTCGAACCCCTTCGGGCACTGGCCGTTCGACCCGGAAAAGGCCGTATGCGTCCGGTGATTTGCGCTGTTCGCCTGCCCGTTCGAGCAATTGGGGAAGGAGAAGGTCCGTATCACATTCGAGCCGCTCGGGCAGAGCGGGTACTTGTCCCGGAGCTGGACGGCTTCGAAGCCGGTGCAGCTCCAGGAGGCCCTGGCGTTCTTCAGGCCGTTGGTGAAGGCCTTCGCGTCGCCGACGACGGCCACCATTCCGTCGGGCAGGGGGTTGACCTTGCCGAAGGGGTTCCCCTTGAAGGTGATGCCGAACTCCTCCGGGGTGAGGATGGTCCCCTGGTTGCGGTCCAGCCCTCCACCGCGGTCCTTCGCGTCGTCCTCCTGGCGACCGTCGAGAAGGCGGACCACGGGAGCGTAGTACGTCGACAGGTCTCCGTTGCTACAGGTCGTGCTCGCCTTGCGGAGACTCTCAACGGTGGAGCGGAAATCCGTGGTCCTGTTGCCCACGTAGTCGTGCTGGTGGTGGGCAGCGGCGCGCTCTCCAGGGGAGATGACCACGTTGTCGGGGTTGATGTGGGGGTCGTTCCCGTTGTTGCCGCACTTGGAGGTGAAGGTGCCGGTCGATGCCTGGCGGGTGTTCGGCTGCTGTTGCCCGGTGTTGGGCGTGACCTGCGTGATGTCGACGTAGTCCCGCCTGGTCAGCCCACTGCCCCGGCGCTCGTTCCCGCCCTTTCCCTTGAGAACGCCTATCTCCTCTCCCGCCGGCTCGTGCGTGACGGTGCAGTCGGCCATGGCCATCATCTCCGCCTTCTGCTGCGGGGCTGCACCGGTCTCGTCGGCGAGCTCCGTGATGGTCCGACGGCGCAATTCGGCGACTTCGGCGAGGATCTCGGCTTCGCCCCTCGGAGTACCTCCAGCAGAGTCCGACAGGGTGTCGTAGGCGTTCGACACCTGCTGGTCGAGCAGGCCGAGTCTGGCCTGCGCCTGCGGGTTGTTCGGGGTGCCGCCGGAGAGACTGCTGGCGATGTCCGGGCAGCTGATGGTCCGGATGTCGAGCTGGGCCTGCGAACCTTCCTCCTCCGCTGCGCAGGAGGCCACACCGAGGCATCCACCGACGAGTAGGACGGCAAAGCCCATGGCGTGGACGGAGCGGTTCCCGAGACCAGGGCCGAAGCCACGGCGTATCGTCTTCACTTCCCTTTCCTTTCTGTCCGTGGTGTCCACCGACCAGGGAACTCTCCGAGTGCTGTTCCTCATGAACGGCAGACGTTCGTGGCCGGCTTCTGCTGTGATCGCCCTGCCGGACGTCGAACCGGTCGGGTACGATCTCGCCGTACCCGACCGGCGCTACGGGCCCTTACGACGACAGCCGGTACCGGCCGGTGCGGCCGGACACATCACAGGCGACCCGGCCCAGCAACCTCATTCAGGTAGTCGCCGGCCTGGCACGGTCCGTCCCGGTCATCCGACGCTGCAGACGAGGGACCTGACCCAGGTGAACGTGTCGTTCTCCCGGAACAGCTCGTACTCCATCGACTGGTGCCGCTCCGCGTCGGGAGCCGGGTCGCTGAAGATCAGGTGGTCGTCCCAGTAGCCGTGGATGACGAGGGCGTGGGCACCGCCGGATGCCAGGTTCACCCTGGTCAGCACCGGCCGCCCCGCGTCGATCTCATCCTTGACCAGGTCGAGGTCGATCGGTCCGTCGACGATGAGTCCCGGCTTGACCCCGAGCCCACGCAGGCCGCTCTGTACGACCTCCATGGTCGCGGTCGTGTCGGGGCAGGTGTCCCAGGTGTAGCCCGGGCTGGCGGCCAGGGAGCAGAAGTCACTCTGCGTCGCCTCCAGTCCTGCTCCGAAGTACTGGGCGATGCTCAGACCCGTGGCCGCCCAGCACCAGTTCGACTTCTCCTGGACCAGCTGTGTGAAGGCGAGTTCCCTCGAGTAGTCGGTGGCCGGCAGAGCCGCCGTGTGCTCGATTTCCACCGTTTCCTCGGATTCGTTGCGCATGCTTCAAATTCCCTTCACTGGCGGTTTCGTGAGGTTCATCTGCGTGTTTCAATCGTCCGGGCATCCGAGCCCCAGCCACAGGAGATGTGCCGAAATGCCATATATTTCGAGGTTGTTGCGCCGCCAGCACAGGATCCGAGCCGCACATTGCACGGAAGGCGCTTGATCATGGGGGAACAAGCCGGTTCAGGAGACCGGCTGCGGATTGTTCAGTCGGCGCTCGACGGCCGGGATCGTTCCCACCTGTCCGGCGTTGCGCAGGACATCGACGAGCTCGGCGCCCAGTTGTCGCCCTTGGGGCCAGCTCAGGTCCAGCTGGAACCAGCTGGCCTGAGCGTTACGCAAAGCCAGCTGGAGGGGCTCGGAGTCCGGCCGGCACCAGAGAGTGCGGTTGCGTGCGGTACTGATCCACAGTTGGACCGCGCGGGCGACGTTGCCACTGTCCATCGCGATCGAGGCCTGAGCCTCCAGGACGTCGCCCATGGGCATGGAATTCGAGCCGTGGCGCCGGATGATCTGGTGCTCCCACAGCGCGGCGAGTCTCGTCGCTTCGGTATGCTGTCCGTTCCTCATGGCGAGTACGAGGGCCGCACGGTGATCCGTTGCCACGGAGGCCGGACCGGAGGGTTGAGGACCGGAGAGCCGCGGTGGTGCGGCCCGAGGGTTCAGTGGGAAACGATCCACGTGCCGCGGAGGCCCTTCGGGAACAGGTAGAGCGGCAGGGTAAGGGCTGCCCCCGAACACCAGGGCGCCCGTCCCCAGGTTCGCCTCTGCCAAGGCCTCGACGTGCAGCTGTGACAGCGGTTTGGTGCCGCGTACACCGGCGAGCCTGGTCAGTGCTTTGGTGTAGGCGGGCACCGTCCAGGTGCGTCGGCGGTCCGGCCTCGCGACGGTCCCCCAGCGGTCCACGTGGGCCGGAAGTTGAAGGTCGTTGGGGTGAAGGTTCCCGCAGGACGGATCGCCGAGCAGGTCGAGGACGACCCGGGTGGTACCGGGCCTGCGTCCGGCGAGCTCCAGGTCGATCCACTGCCAGGGCAGAGCGGTGGTCCGCGTATTGCTTTCGGTGGTCTTCGCCAGCCGAAGGTGGACCTGCCGGTGCTTGCGTTCCCGAGTGATCTGGCCGCAGATGTAGATCAGGAGCGGCCCCTCGGCGACAGCTGCGGCGTGGACGCGGGCCAGCACCGACTGCGGTTCCCCGGGGTTGATGACCTGGATCACGTCAATGGGGCCGAGGCAGCCGGGGAGCAGCCGCCCTGTCGGAACCGTGGCCATCGCGGCGACCCCGACTTCGGGGTCGAAGCGCTGGTGCCGCTCGTTCGCCGCAGTGGCGAGGAGGAGGATGTGCCCCCGGGCCTCGCGGTGCACGGTGATCACCATGCGAATGTCCCGGCACTGCGCAAAACGACCGGCTGGGAACCGTTCGCCTGCACTATGTACGCCGGTCCGGGTAACAGTGGAGCACTGCGCGGGCTGAAGGTCGCGCGGATGGTAAGCATGATCGTTCTTCGTCCTTTCCTGGGGAGTTGAGGAGTCCTGAGTGGAGACCGTCGGCTGTCGGCGGGTGACTCAGGTCGAGGTGGTCCGCCGAGGCAGTGGAGAGGTACAGAGAGCCGTCTTAAGCTCGAACCACGCCCGCTTGCCCGAGCCCCGGGGCTCCACGCCCCAGCTATCGGCCAGCGCCTCGACCAGCATCAGCCCGCGGCCCGAGGGGGCCTGGTCGCCCGGCGTGCGGCGGGTCGGCCAGACGTCCGACTCGTCCTCGACCTCGACCCGCAGCCGGGCCCGGCCGCCATCGGCGGCCGGCTCCCGGTAGAGCCGGGCGGTGAGAACCGCGTCCCGATCGGTGTGCCGGATCGCATTGGTGACCAGCTCCGAGGAGAGCAGTTCGGCCGTGTCGATCAGCTCGGCCACCCCCCAGCGGCGCAGCACGTCGCGCAGCTCGGCGCGGACCTCGGAGATCCGGGCGAGGTCGGCCTGACCGATCCGGCGGCGCAGCACGGTTTCGTTGGGGCCTGGTCCGGGCGGAGTGACTGGGTCCTTCGGGGAGCCGGGTTCACCGTCACCGGCCATGAGACAAACGAGCACGACATACCGAGGTCCGGACATAGCGGGCACGTGGTGGTGCCGGATCGACACCGGATCCACCTCGCCGACGCCGGCGTCGGGTCGGGCCACCAATGCAGGGCAGGAATCGTGGGTGAGCGTCCCGTGCGACTGACTGGCAACCGCTGCGCTGCCCGTAGCCACGACTCCGAGCCGGTCGGTCCGAACGGGAGCGCCGGCGTGGTGGCGACGTAAACGCCGGGTGAGGAGGCCTGCGAGCCTGTCAGCGTCCTTGATGAGCCAGGTGATGAACGCGAGGTCGAGAGAAAGTCCGAGCAAAACTTCTACGAGCTTGAACGTCAAGCCACTCACGGTGTCTCCAAGTGAGATACTCGAGAACCTCTACGACGTAGCAGGGCATTGCGTCTTCGACCAGGTGGCGATCCGAAGCACCTCGATCGATCACACGGGGTGTGCGGGGCCAGCGCTCTTCGCACAGCTGGCGGGTGTCCCCCTGCTCACCGCCGGACGGTGCTGCTCCACTGGAGGGCTGGGGCGAGACGGTGAATGCGCAGGGCGATCTCCAGATCGAGTCTCGTCTGCGGGTCGTACAGGGCCCGCCCGAACAGCTTCTCCAGTTTCCGCAGCCGGTACCGGACGGTCTGCGGGTGCACGCCGAGTGCCTTGGCGGTGGCCGATGGCCCTCCTGCTTCCAGCCAGGCGGTAAGTGTCTCGCGGAGCTGGGTGCGCTGGTGGTAGGTGAGCCCTTCCATCGGTTTGAGGACCGTCTCGCGGGCGAATCCGGCCAGGGCTTCGTCCTGCAGCAGCAAGAGGGTGGAGAGGTGATCCTCGACGTACACGGCGCCCGCCGCGGACGGCTGGTGGGTCCGACAGAAACCGAAGAGCCGACGGGCCCAGCGGAGCGAGGATCCTGCTTCGCTCAGGGCCACGACGGGACTGACGACAGCCAAGCGGCCGTCGAGGACATACCTGAGGATCGAGGGTCCCCGGTGGGTAGGTTCGCGCACCAGGATGTTGAGTTCCCCGGGGCCGGCCGTGACTATGAGGGCCTCCGTAGGGGCCACGCGAGGCATGGCGCGACCTTCTGCCAGTGCGATCAGCTGCACCTCCTTGGGTAGACCTGGCCACCCGATCACGGCGGAGAGGGACCGGACGGCATCCGTGGAGACTGCGATCCTTCCTGTCAGGACATCGAACAAGAGGCGGCGGGCCTGCGCCGGGCTGCCCGGGGCGTTCTGCTCGGCTGACGATGGGTAGGGCGTGTGCGACGGGGGAGGTTCGCTCTCGCTGGCCTCCGGGTCCGCAGATGCCGTCCCGTTCCCGCCCGGCCAGCCGTTCTCGAGGGAGGAGACGAGTGCCTGCCTAACCGCCATCCAGCGTTCCTCCCTGGGGGGCCGCAGCTCGGCCGGTTCCTCCTGCCGGCGGTGTTCCACGATCTCCATCAGGTTTCTGACGAGGGACTCGACGACTCCCTGGAGGGATCGGTCGACCCCCTGGGGCAGCTGCTTAAGCTGCGGAATCATTTCGTTCATGGTGCTACCTCTTCAGGATGGTTGTGCGTTTCCTCCGCAGCGTGCAGACCGGGGGTCTGCCATCAGTGCGGTGTACGGGGCCTGCGGCGTGTTCGGGGCGCAAGCGCCAAGATCCGAAAAGGACCTAGTGCCGCGTCAGGCAACTTTTGCCCGTCAAGGAGCGGCGTCCGGTGCGTGCTATCGGCGTGCCGGCCGGAAGCCCTCGTACTGGACGTACTTGGGCTTTCGGCCGGTGCGGCGAGAGTGCGTGCCGGGCGTTGCGACGGGGCGAAGGTTGCCTGACGCGGTACTAGCCCACGGCGGCGGCCGGTTCGCCTGCGAGCTGGCGCTCGAGCGCGCTGGCCAGTGCCCGGGGTATCCGCTTGCCCTGCACGCGCAGCCGAATCAGTTCACGCCGTTGTGCCGCTGTGGTGCCGCCGACCACTCCGTTCTGCTCCGTGATCCCGTGGGTGATCTGACGCGCCAGACACACCTCACGCACCCTCGGGTCACAACGGGCGCAGTACGACAGGGCCACGCGCTCGTCCTGGCTCGGCCGCAAGACATTACGACTCTCGTGGTACGGGAAGAAGATCTGCAGGGAAATCCCGGTACACGGTTTTCCTTCCGTCGTCTGCGTCAGGTCGCTGGCCACGGGCGTTCCTCGTCTCACTTCGGGACCCGCCAGGTTGGTCACGCGGTCCGTGGAGCCTGGCTCGCCTGCACACGGCACGCCCCGGAGCCGTTCCTCGCGGGGTACAGGATTGAGGCCATCAGTCCGTTCCGAAATCGACCACAGCAGTAGCCGATTTCGAATTACCAACCGAGCAGCCAGAATCGGCGAAAGCGCATAGCGGACAACGGAGTCAACCACTGGCAAATCCGGGAGAAGCTTCTACTCCACTGCGGACGTGATTCCTCTCCGACACTCCACTTGTCTCAGAGTAGGTCCACGGGCGCGCCTCCGGCGAGCGTTCATCGTATTTGCACAAAGCGAAAACGGTAAGGTGTTTCGGAATGACAACGGGCGAGGTGGACGCGCGGGCTCGTCGGCCCGGTCGGTCCGGGGTGCCGGCGAAGCCGACCTCTCACGGCCGCACCTCGTCGAACCCTTCGCGGACGGAACCTGCCGGCCACAGAACGGCTAGTCAACGACTTCCCGCGCTCTGTGCGGGCAGGCGGCCCGCCGCACGTCGACCGCGGCCCGTACCAGCGCCCGGGCGTCGGCAGCGCAACCGGTCCGTCTGTGCAGTCGCGCGAGACCCTCCAGGCAGGCCCCGATGGCGAACGGCACGCCTGCGGCCACTGCGGCTCTCACCGCCAGCAGGTGGTGTTCCTCAGCATCCGCGTCCTGCCCCAGTTCCTCGTGTAGCCAGGCGCCGAGGCTCGCGACCCGCACAACAAGCAGAAGAAGCCTACTGGCGGCTCGGCACCCGTGCCCCCATCCCACCGTGACCGTGGCGAGAAGACACAGCTCCCCTGCCACGACCGGGCACAGCTCCTTGGAGCCCGTGAAGTCCGTCATACCTTCCAGGGCGTCGACCCTTCGCTCCAGGGCAGCTGTCACGCCCGGCGTTGGCGGCCGATCCTGACCTGCCGTCGCGGAAGGAGTCAAGAGCGCGGTCAAGGCATGGCTGAGGAAGGAGGCCAGGAGCGGGCCCGAGACCACGGGCGAAGGCCCGTCCCCCGTGGTGAACGCGACCTTCCCCGCTCCCGGCCCTAGACTCCGGAGGATTTCGATCATGCTCCCCGAGTTCCAGGGCACCGCGGTCATCGCCGTACGGCGGACAGCGGGGTGGAGCCAGACCGGCCATCTGGTGCGATCCACCTCACGGGGAGGTACCCGGTGGATTTGGGCGATGGCCAGCTGAGTGGTGCGCTCGGGGGCGGCATAGCCATTCTCCCAGCGCGAGACCTTCTCCGGCCGGGCCGCGAGGTGGCCGTGGCCCATCGCGGCGTGCGTCCTGGCCACCAACTCAGCGTACTCGGTCTGGTTGAGGCCAAGACAGGCACGGAGGATCAACAGCGGGTGTCGCGTTCCTGTGAAGACGCGGGACCGTTCGCGCGGCCGCCCCAAGGGACGAGGAACGTCGGCAACGTGCTCGCCGACATCCACCGCCGGATCGACGTCACGGCCGTCGTTCTTGTTCGGAGCGGGCTCCCGTCCGACCGTAACAGGAGCACCATCACGGAGGCTCACCGGGCCCGGACCGTCGGGCCGGGATTCGGCTCCGCACCCGACCGGGAGGAGCCCCCCGGGCCCCCGGCTGCCAGGGGGTGTCGGCAACCTCCAGCCCCGCCCGACGCGACTCTGCCAACTCCCCTCAGCCGCAAGCATCCGGATTCAGCCGGACAATTCCCCGGGATCCACCTTCCGTCGCACCAGGAGGTGGCCTTGTGGCAGCGCGGGCGAGTACACGCGGAAGACGGCGGGGCAGAGCAGGCTCGACGACAGGCCGCGCGCCCGTTCCCGCGGGCCGCTCTTCCGTCGAGCACCGACTTCGCGGACCTCAGCTGCAAAGAATCCGTGGAATGTCGTAAAAGTGCCAGCAGGTGCCGCGTCATCGCGGGTTCGTCCCCTTCCTCCGGGAGGGCGAGGTCATTCATCGCCCTCTCACACCAGGGATGGTAGGGATTGCTTATCGGTCCATCCATGACAACTGTCGGTCAAGGCACACCAGAAGCAACTCACCCCCCGCCGGGCCGTGGGCGGGTCCAGGCACCGGGTCAGGCAGGGAGATCCCCGGAGGGTCCCGACGCCTTGGGGACGTCCGCCAAGTGCTCCAGTGCGCGCTGGACGGCTGGCTCCTGCGCGTGGTAGGCGATCCGCTGACGGTACTGGCGGGCGAGCCCCGGCGATAGCAGCCCGGTAACGTTGATGGCGCGGTGGACGGTATGGGCGGCGAGGTCGATCTCACCGAGCGTGAGGTGCATGTCGGCGGCGTACAGGAGCCAGAAGGCGGTCCGGGGCGACGGGTCGGTGGTCCGATGTGCCAGCAGCGAGCCCGCGAGGGCCTCGAAGTAGGGCTTCGCCTTGTGCCGGGCTCCAAGGAACAGCGAGACCCCTGCGCGGACAACCGTGACGGCATACGCGTGAGCCGTGATACCGAAGGGTTCGTTCGAGGCCGGATGCAGACCGGCGGCGGCCTCGTCCGCGTGGTCCAATGCCCTAGCGGCACCAGCGGCGTACCCCCGCCGTGCGAGGGCGAGAGCCTCCACCAGCTGCATCACGGTCGCGGTGCCCGGAGTCGGCGCCGCGGGCCGCTCGGACGAGGGCCAGGGCGTCGGCCGGACCCCCGACGACGAGGTGGCTCAGGGCGAGCTCGGTGAAAGCCGGCGCGGCGACCGCAGGTTCCGCCGCGGCGGCGGCAGCCCTGACGGCAGCGAGGGCTGTGCCGCTCGGCCCGGGTCGCTTCGCTAAGGACGGTGCTCAGCCAGGCGCAAAGCCGCGCGGTGCGGGCAGCGAGGACGAAGAGTCGACGGGACGCCGGGGCGTCCTCGACGCCGAACTGCCGGACGACCAGGCGGTGTTCGGCGTGGGCCGCCTGGAAGAGCGCGGCGGCAGGGACGAGCGTGCCGGCCTCGTACCGTTCGAGGGCCTCGATCCGCGCCTCGCACCACTGGACCTGCTCGGTGAAGGGGGACCGGCCCTCAGGACCGGGACGCTGATCGGGTGCCGTGATCTGCGCGAGGGCGGAACGGGTCTGGGCGGCGAGGCCCCCCGCAGGAGGAGGGCTCGGGTGCGCGGTCCTTTCGGCAGATGCTGTGCGCTGTGCAGAGCGAGTTCGGCTCCTCCACTCGTGTAGGGCTGCTCCAAGAGCACGGCGTCGCTGATGACCAGGTTCAGCCAGTTGGGCCATCCGAGTCGGTGCACCTCGTGGTCCGGGACACCGTGGATGTGGGCCATGGTCAGCTGCGCGCTGCGCTCCGGGAGTGTCCGTCCGGATTCCCAGCGGGATACGTTCTCCCGGCGGGCCGCCATCTGCCCGAACCCCAGCTCGGCATGGGTCTGGGCAACGAGGCGGGCGTAGTCGGGGTGAACCCGCACTCCGCACCCAGCTGCGCGCCGCGCTCGCCCGGGTCGCCGAGCCCTGGGGCGAACCGGCTCGGTCGGTACCGACCCAGGCGACGAGCAACTGGACTGGCCCGAGGCCCGGACCGCTTCGCTAGAACAGCATCACCACAACGGCACATTCACACCGGCCGCGCACCTGTCTACCGCAGCCCATGCCGAACACCGACTGGCCCTCGGCCTGAACGACAACTTTCCCGCCCCTAGATGAATGATGCGAAGGGGTAGTGGTCGTAGGCGGTCAGCGAGTGCATGACCGTCTGGCCGGTGTGGTCGTTGTGCCAGATCACGCTGGTCAGGGCGAGGACGCGTTGAAGGACGCGGACCATCACTCCCGCCGGGGCACGGCCCTGGTGGCGTTCGAGGTCGAGTTGGGCCTTGAAGGTCTGGTTGACGGACTCGATGATCTGCCGCAGCGGCTTGAACAGCGCGGAGCCGGCCCGCAGGGGCTCGCCGCGAGTACCGCCAGCTCCTCACTCCTCACCGGCGCGTACCCCTCATCCAGGACGCTCTCGACCACCTGCACAACACCGTGCCGCCAGACGGGGTTGCGGCGGCAGCCCGTTCCTGCCGAGTCGCATCAACCCGGGGCATCGAGGTCCGCCCACAAGCTCCGGACGATCCGTTCGTGACGGTGGACGGCGAACTGCTCCTTGACCTGGCGACCGAGCCACTCGGGGAACCACCCAAGGAGGGAGAGAGCTCGGCGGACCTGCCACACCGCCGCTTCCAGATCGCCCACCTGGAGGTGTGCCTCGACCAGCGGGTGCAGGAGCCAGACCGGGGCTCGGAAGGGTGAGGCAGGAATGTCATACCCCAAGATGCTCTCGAACTCCCGGGTGGCACGGCGAGGCTCCTCCAACTGAAGCCACATCAGCGCCTTGCTGACACCCAACCAGTCTTCGTCCACCTCACGGATGACGGCAAGGTTCGGCCGATTGTTCGTCGACAGCTCCGCAAGCGCGGCAGAGGCCAGTTCCATAGCCCGGACAGCAGCAGACCGCTCACCGAGCCGGGCATGGACACGCGCTTCGCGCGATTTGGTCACGACCTCCAGCCGACCGGACAGGCCTGGCCATGCCGAGCGGGATGCGTGCAGGAGGAGATGAGCGTCCTGCGGGGAACCGGCACGTAGGTGACAGGCGGCAAGGTTGGACAACTGGGCCGCCAAAGACTCGGCCGCCCCCAAGGAGGCCGTTGCCGCCGCTGCTTCGAGCAGGTAAACCTCGGCGCCGGCATGGTCTCCGGAGGCTGCCGCGAGCCGGCCGCACAGGTCTGCCGTCCGGGCGTGGACGGCAGCGGTGCCTGCACCGTCGGCCGACCACCGGTCAAGGCGGGAGACGAGCACCCTGACCACACCAAGATCTCCCTCCACGGCGGACAGCAGCACCTGCGGGTTCGCATCGAGGCGTAGCGCCTCTGCGGCCCCGACCCGGGCGTCGATCCATGCGGCCAGTCCCTCGGGTGAAGATGGCGGTCGTGACGACGTCACAGTGTCCAACAGTCGCTGCACGTGCGAGGCCAGGCGGGAGCCTGAGAATGTGGTGATGCCATGGCAGACCGGCCGAAAACCCGTGGATCCACCAGCGCTCCAGCCCGGCAGCCAGCGAGGCCAACCGAGGCGCAGGACGTCAGCGAAGGGAACGTCATGGATCTCTGCCATCGCCCGTTGCGTGTCGAGGTCAGGCGTGACCCTTCCGGATTCCCACCGCGCGACCTTCTCCCGGCGGGCTGCCATCCGCCCGTTGCCGTGCATCGCTCTTCTGTCGCTGACCAGTTGGACGTAGGCCGACTGGGAGAGGCCCAGAGCGGTGCGTAGCACTGCGAGCGGATGCCGCGTCATGGGAATGAGCCACCAGTCTCGTCGAGGTGGCGGCAGGCGCGCCTGCCGGTGACGACACGAAATCGTATGGCGGGCTGCGGATTCTGAACCTCTCAGTGCACACGGAGGCACCTGCGAGACACGGCACTCTCCTGTCGCAACGATTCCCAATCGGGCCCGTCAGGAGCGTTGGTGACGCTTGGCGGACGGGCGATGCCGTTGGCCTTGATCTTTCATGACGGTCCGTCGGTTCATCCTGCGGGCCGTTTCGGCTTTCGTGGCCGATGGTGAGCGTACTTGCGGCCCGGCTGTCGCGTCGGGTGGGCGCCGGGTTCCAGTGATCCGACCGGAGGATGACTCGTCGGGACAGGAGGTCGTTGCTGCTCAGTCGGGGTTCGGCAGGGCCTGCAGGCGCTCGAACGCGGTAGTGATCGTCCCGGCCCAAGGCCAGTGGCGGGCCAGACGGAGTCAGCGACGACGGCCGGTGGTCACCAGTTGGGCGGCGGCGGAGAACAGCCGCAGTCGCAGGCGCTTGGGCTCCCACCGACGCGCGCGGGCCCGTCCAGGGCGAGCATGGGCATCCAGGCGAGCAGGTCGAGTGCGAGCTGGACGATCTCCAGCCAGACCTGGTTCTGGGCGGCGTCGTGCAGGGGCAGGTTGCGCAGGCCGGTGTCGCGGGCGGCGCGGATCCGCCCCGGAAGTCCTCCGCCGCCTCCCCACCGCGCCTCCCTCCGGCGTGGGGACCGGCACGGGCGGCGGCCTGCGAATACCTGACGTGCTCTACTGGCTCCACCGGATCGAACTCTGTGATGTGAGGGCTCAGGACATAGTTAACGTGATGTTCTCGGGACACCCTTGACAGTTTCTGATGGTCATTCAGATGCTTCGGGTGTGACTCAAGAGGCGGAGAGCCAGCAGCAGAGCGACTGGTTGGTCGAGCAGAGGTACCGGGCGGTGCTGGAAGTACTTGACGGTTCGCCGATCACGGAGGTCGCCCAGCGGTATGGGGTCTCGCGGCAGTCGGTCTACACGTGGAAGGCGAAGTACGCCGCGGGTGGCTTCGAGGGTCTGCGGGAGGCATCGCGTAGGCCGCGGACGAGTCCGACCAGGTTGCCGGCTGAGGTGGAGGCCCTGGTCTGCGAGATGCGCCGGTCCCATCCACGCTGGGGAGCGCGACGGATCGCCTTCGAGATCGAGCGGACCGGCACGAAGCCCGCTCCGTCGCGGGCCACGGTCCACAGGGTCCTGAACCGCAACGGTCTCGTGCGCCCACAGGAACAGCAGCACCGGCGCAAGTACAAGCGGTGGCAGCGCGAGACCCCGATGCACCTGTGGCAGCTCGACCTGGTCGGCGGGATCTACCTCGCCGACGGGCGCGAGTGCAAGATGCTCACCGGGATCGACGACCACTCGCGCTTCATCGTGGTCGCCGAGGTGCTCACCGTCCCCTCCGGCAGGGCGGTCGCCGACGCGTTCGTGCGGGCCATGCGGATCCACGGGGTGCCGGCCGAAGTGCTCACGGACAACGGCAAGCAGTTCACCGGCCGCTACACGCGGCCCAGGCCCGCAGAAGTGCTGTTCGAGCGGGTCTGCCGGGAGAACGGGATCGGCGCAAAGCTGACCAAGCCGTACTCACCGACGACCACCGGCAAGATCGAACGTTGGCACCGGACCCTGCGACGGGAACTGCTCGACGACTGCGGGCCGTTCGCGTCCCTCGCGGCAGCCCAGGCCGCCATCGGCGAGTGGGTTCAGACCTACAACCACCTCCGCCCGCACCAGGCCCTCGACATGGCCACACCTGCCAGCCTGTTCCGCCCCAACCCGCAGCCGGAACCCGTAAAGGTCGTGCCTGCCCAGCGGTCCGAGGCCGCGCCCGTGCCCGCTGAGTCGGCCCCGCCGGCGCTGGTGATGACGCCGTCGGCTGGCGCGGTCGAGTTCGACACCGTGGTCCCCGCTGGCGGGCAGGTCAGCATCATCCCTTCAGTCCAGCGCATCCGACTCGGCGCCGAGCGGGCCGGCCTGCGAGTCCAAATCTGGGCCGACGAGAACACCGTCCACGTCCTGGTGAACGGCGAGGTGGTCAAGACGGTGGCGTCCAACCTCGATGCCGAGCACCTCCACCAGCTCAAACTCCGCGGAGCGCGCCCGGCCGGGCCTCCACCGGCTCTCCCTGCCGTCGACCGCCTGGGTGACCTCCCAGCCGGCCACGCGCTGGAGCTCGAACGCACCGCTGATCAGGACGGCTGGATCGCCCTGGCCACCAAACGCGTGAAGATCGGTCCAGAGCTCGCCAACCGACGGATCACCGTCCGTCTCGACGGGCACCTCCTCCATGCGGTGCACAACGGGCAGCTGGTCAAGACCCTGCCCTCGCCCTTCACCGGCGGCGAGCACCCACGGCTCCGCGGCGCCAGGCTCGCCACGACCCAGCTGCCGCCGGCCCCAGCCGCCGTCACCGTTGAGCGCAAGGTCCCGAACGACGGCGTCGTGATGGTGGCCCGCCAGCGCCTGCGCGTCGGCCGGACCCACGCCGGGCGGATCGTCACCATCTACGTCGAGGACACCCACTTTCGCGTCACCTACGAAGGCGCCGAGATCTCGCTCCACGCACGCCAGGACCAACACCCCGTGACCCGATGGAAGGCCAAGATCCACGCACCGAAACTCTGAGCGCGCCAAGACTTCGTGCTCTACGTTGATCGACATGAGCGCCTTGGGCCGGACCTACCGCTATGTCGGGCCGCGCCATGTGATTGATGCTGTCCAGCCAGCGGACGGTGGCGCCACCGTCCGCACGGCCGCCGACTTCGCGGACTGGGTGGCAGCCCAGACCGTCGAGGGGCTGAACGAGCCCTTCACCTTCGTCATCGACACGGACGGCGCTCTGCGGCTGGCCCCACGCCGCAGCGAACACGTCGCCTGCGCGAGCGGCGACCGGGTACTGGGCGCTGGCGAGGTCAGCTTCTGCACCGACGCCGGACGCTGGGCGGTGAACGAGGTCAGCAACCAGTCGACCGGCTACTGTCCGGACGTTGCCTCATGGCCGGCTGTCGCGAACGCACTGGATCAAGCCGACCTCGACCACCCGGACTACTTCACCCACGCAGTGGTCTTCCGTCGATGTCTTACTTGCCAGGAGCACAACATCGTGCGAGAAGACCACTTCGTCTGCGTCTTCTGCGACGCCGACCTACCCGGGCGCTGGAACGTCGATCCGAACGCGTCACACCCAGACGGGCCCTGATCTCGTCCATCGCAGCACTGCCACCGGCTCGGCGAACCGGCTTCGAAACACGATGCCCGGCCATGTCCAGTAAGTCTTGAGCCTGTCAAGGATCTGATGAGCCGGAAGTGTCAACTGAGTCCTGAGACCTCACACCACAAACTCCTCCACCGCAGCTGCGCTCGCGCACGAACCGGACATGAGGCGCCACCTCACGGTGCCCTCCAGTCCGACGCCTGCGCTCAGACGACGGGGCACGCCGTCGCCGTCCTGACCCGCGCCGTGCGACAGGCGCTCGTGCGCGCTGGCAGTCAGCCGCAACCACGGTTCCAGACCGGTGAGATCGACTGGGAGTACTGGATCCACGCCACCTGCAGCCTTCGTGCGGAATCGGCGATCTGCGCGACGCCCGCCGCTGATGCCTGTGCCGAGTACCACGCGCCGGCCGAGCAAGCCCCCACCCTCTAGGAGGACATGGCGAGCGTCGAGGTGTTCGGATGGTGGCTGGCCACAGCGGACCCGCTCTACCGGGCCTGGCTCGAGGGTCCGCTGTGCGGGGCCCGGTGCCCCGGCGCCGCTCCTCCCGGACCGTCATGCCTTTTACGAGGCCCACCCGGCGCCGACTGACGGATGGGACCTCCGGGCCGAGCTGTCCACCTCCGGCTGCTTTCCCCTGGGCAGCCTCGAACGGTACGTCCCGCACTCCCGCGGAGACTGGTGGGCCATCATCATCGCTACCCCCGACTTCGTGGACGATCCCCGGGACTGGCCGGAGCCGACCGCCGCAGTGGTGGCGAGCAGGGTGCCCTCCGGTTCGGCCTCCGGTTCGTGCTGCTACGTCCTGGCGAACGCGGTCCACGCCCGCCAGGCCCTGGCCACCATCGCTCGCGGGCGGGAGAGCAACCGTCTTGAGGACCTGGCGACCCTGCTGTAGGAGAAGCGATGAGCTCGACCGCCGCCAGCATCACCCGGTGCGGTATGGCCGCGGGTGGCGCCGGACAGGTGTCCGGCCGCGGGCCGACCGGCATATGCCCTCACACCTCATGTGAAGAGTCAAGGCCCGATGGGGTGTCTACCGTGTTGCCTCTTCAATTTGAACCCTCGAACAGTACATGCCAGATTTATTCACTGTTCAATAAGAAATCTCCGATCCGCTAGAGGCAGGCCCTCGTGGACATATCTGATGGGCCGACGTGGCCAAGACACCCGCTGGTATTGCTGAGGGCCTCGACCGGCCTGTCGCAGAACGCATATGCGCAGTTGATCGCTCGCACCGCCGCGGAACTCGGGCTTGGACGGATGGCTGCACGCAGGGAGAAGGTGTCCCGCTGGGAATCCGGCCGGATCGTCCCGGAGTTCAGCGCCCAACTCTCCATCGCCCACATCCACAACATCGACCAGGACGTCGTGCTGCGCTTGGGCTGGCCGCAGTGGCTCACGGCAGCCAACGGCGACCGCGACATCCCGGAGCAGCAGCCATGGAGCTGGCAGGCCGCCATCACCGTGTCCCGGCAGACTGTGGCGATGGGAGATCCCGGTCCCGGACTGATCGCCCCCGGACCATCCCTCACCGCCCAGATCCGCGGCGCCATCTCCGCCCTGCGCAGTGGCTCCCGTCCCCTCGACCGGGACGGCCCTCAAATCACCCCCGATGTCGTGACCTGGGCCGAGCACCGTATTCGAGCCCTCGAACTACTTGAGGCCGGCAGCCCCCTCACCCCGGACATGCTCCACTACTCCGCCCGCGCCGAGCACCAGCTGATCAGCAATCTCTTGACCCGCTGCGGTTACGACCGCACAACCGGTGCCCGGTTGCTCCGGCTCGCCGCTCGCAGCGCTGCCCTGTGCGCCTGGACGAGCGCGGCGCTGGGGGAGGAACTCAAGGCCGAGCGCTACGCGCTTGCAGCGGTCCGCGCCGCCTCCGCCGCCGGGGCGCCGCGGCTCACCGCTGCCTGCCTCGGACTGCTCGCCAGCGGGTCCATGCGCCGCGGCCAGACCCAGGACGCTCTCGCCCTGCTACAGGCGGTCGACGTGGTCTTCCCCCGCCCCACCCCCCGACTGGCCGTCATCCTCCATTCCACCCGAGCCATCGCCTTTGCCTGGTGCGCCGACCCCACCGCCGCGCGGGACTCCCTGCGAGAAGCCGAACGCGCCCTCATCGCAGCCGATCCAGAGTGGGACGAGGAAGCCGATCCCCACGCCGGCAACATCGACGAGGTGTTCCTCACCCTCGCCACCGGCTACACCTGGCTGCGCCTGGGGCAGCCGACCCGTGCACTCCCCTACTTCAAGGGCTTCCTCGATGACGGCACACCCTCAGACCGGCCCCCGACACCCTACGACGCCGTCCAGCTGTGTGCAGCTGCGGAGATCCAGGCGGCCGCCGGGCAGATCGAGGAAGCCGCAGTCACCCTCCGCCGCGCCGTCGACCGCACGGGCGGTCTGCCTCCAAGGCTCGCCGACCAGTTCAGGCGGCACCTGGCTCCCCACGCCGAGACTCCGTTCGTGCGAGAGTCGCTCGACTATCTGTCCGAATGGCATTGATGACTTCTCAGACGCCCCGGTTTGTTTGTCGGCACCTCCTGGATGCCCTGATCGGTGAACGCATCCAACGGGCCCTCATCACCACTGCGCGACCTCCTCGACCTGGAGGATCACGCCGAGGAGGTCGCACGGTTCGCACGGCCATTCCGACGCTGGCGCCCGGTCGGAGGTCGGCCCGCTCCACCGACGCCACCGCCGGTGCAGCCAAATCGGCCGGAACCGCCCCCCTGGCGGCGCCTCGCCCGCCGCCGGATCCTTGGCTAGGACACCGTTGCCGCCAAGGTGGACCTTCAACCCCTCGTGGCCCGGGCGGCCTCCGAACCGGTCGGGTTCAGCCCTGGTCGGCGTCGAGATGGTTCCCGACCTCGGCGCCTTCGACGGCGAGGCGGACCGTGGTGGATGTCCACGGGAAGGTCGCGAACGCGGAGTCCACGGTGGCGGCGCCGTGCGTGGCTCGCCGGATCCCGTCGGGCGTCACGATCCACGATTCGTTCGTCCCGGGGTCGAAGTCGGTGACCAGCTTCCCGTCCGAGGACATCACGAGCATGGAAGCGGTCTCGGCACCCAGCAGGCCGGCCATTCCGCTGGCACTGAGGTAGGACAGCAGTCCTACCTCCCGTAGGTTCGCGGCTTTACCGGCTGCGATCTTCACGGAGTGGTGCTGGACGACCTCGACGACAGTGCGGATGGCGGCGGCAGCTCAAGGTGCCCAATCCCGGCGTGCTCGCCACCTTGAGGAACTGCACCAGGTCGCCGAACGTGGTGATGGTCTCCGGCAGTTCCATGGCACTGGTGGCGGCCTTTGTCTCGGTCACCCCGACCGCGAGCAGCACCACGTCGGTGGCCAGGTCGGCGAGTGCCCAGCCCGGACGGGGCACGGCCATCACACGGATGCCCTGGCCGACTTCATTGGTCAGGTGAATCTTCTTGTCGAGCACCACGGCGTGAACTCCGTTCTCAAGCCGGTGCCGCCCCGCACCACGCGCGACTGCACTCGGTCGCGACGCGGTGCGGATACCGGATTTCTTCGTGCCTCAAGGCTGCTGTCGCGGCCGAACGGGAGAACAGCGCATTGTGGAAACGTGAGTGGTGATCACGGGAACTCGGTCACGATCGGCACGAATTCGTACCGGACAGTCGGGTGAGATTTCCTATTGCCATGGAGGGTTGCGATCGAATCGGCCGCATTGCTGCCGGGTTCGGATTCTCCTCCCGTCTTTCGTCGGGAATCCAAAGGGATGGGCGGGGCCGTGCCGCTCCTCCGTGCAGTCAGTTGCGTTCGTAAGCGGGGAGGCTGGAAGCCGCCTTCGAGCCTGGTCGTGGACCGCCGCTCCGTCCGCGCGAGCGGAGGACCGCGCGGCCGCGCAAGTCTGTTCGAAGTGCCTCCTGGTGCCTCTTCGCGGACGCCGCAGGCCCGAACCATGAACACTGGCTACGATTCCGTTTCGTGATGAGGCAGGCCTTCATCCCTTCCCCGAACGAAACCGGTGGCTCCCCATGACGCGGCATCCGCTCGCACTGCTACGCGCCGACATCGGCATCTCCCAATTGGCGTACGCCCGGCTAGTCAGCAATACCCGAGCCGCTCACGGCAACGGCCGGATGGCGGCGCGCCGGGAGAAGGTCGCACGCTGGGAATCCGGCAGGGTCACACCCGACCTCGCCACCCAACAGGCGATGGCGGAAATCCACCGTGTCTCCGTCGCAACGGTCCAGCGCCTCGGCTGGCCCCGGTGGCTCCACGTGCCGGCCCGCAAGGAACTCGCCGGTACGCGCCCGATTCCCCAGGGCACTGTCCTCGACAGCTCCCAGCTGGCCGCGCTCGTCCACCGGCTCTTGGACGATGCGGGACGCGCACGGCCGGGAGTCCCGCCCACCGGACTGGCCGCACGGATCGACCGCCGGGCCACGGCCGCGGAGGCTCTGCGTCTCGATGTGAATCCGCGCGCACTGCTCCTCGCTGTCGAAGGCGACTGCAGCCTGCTCAGGACGGCTCTCGCCGGACTCGACCCATCGACGGCCGAGCACGCGGGCACCGCCCTCGTGTACGGCCGGACGGCAGACCTGTGTGGTCGTCTCGCCGCCGCTACCGGGGATCACGCCAGAGCCGAAACGTACCTGTGGATAGCGGCCCGCGTGACGGCCTCCGTCGGATGCCTCGACGCCCTCGCCCTTCAACTGGCCAACCTTGCCACCTGTCACCTACGGATCGGCTCCCCTCACGACACCCGGTTCCTGCTCCGGGCATCACGTGCACTCGCAACAGGACCGTCGTCCCGAATAGAAGCCGTGATCGAGTCACGTGAGGCACGCGCCCACGCTTTGCTGGGCAACCGCCCGGCCGCTCTCCGGGCCCTGGAGCGGGCCGCCGCGGCGCTGTCCGGGCGTCCGATGGACATTCGACCGATTCCCGCCACCGTCCGTGAGGTCGATGAGGACTGGCTGGGTGTGAGCGAAGCCCTAACCTGGCACCTGCTGGGAGACCCCCGTCAGGCCGCGCACGGCTTCGCGCCGATCGTGGCCCGCGGAAAACCCATGTCGCCCTTCCGGGTACCAATCTGGCTCCTGCGGCCCCTCGTCGGCGTGCACCTCCAGGTGGGGGACCTGGAGACTGCCGTGCGCCAGGTCCGCCGCGGCCGTACGCTCTTCGGCCCGCTTCCCGAAGAGCTCGTCGCCCACCTCCGGAAGGAGTTCGGGGCCTACCGCCACGAGCCAAGCGCCCGGGCTTTACTGGCGGTGCTCCGTGACCGGTGACAGCCCGTTCGGGACGGAGCCGTCAGCCACCGCGGCACGATGCTGCGACGACCGCCTCCAGCCGGGTTGCGGCGATCCCGGTGCCTCGGTGAGCGTCCGACACCCGCTCACCATCCTGCGCCTCGGCCTTGCTCTCTCCCACGCCGACTACTCGCGGCTCGTCGCGCGAACCCACCTGGAATTGGGCCACGGTCACATGGCCGCGCGACGCGAGAAGGTGTCCCGTTGGGAGAGCGGCCGGGTCGTGCCCGAACGGAGCGCCCAACTGGCCATCGCGCGCATCCACAGCGTGCCGACCGCCGAAGTCGGCTTCCCCTGTTGGCCCTTCTGGCTCTACCCGTACAGTCGCTTGGTGCTGATGACCACTTGGCCGTGGCGCTGCGGCGACGTCGTCGACACCTTCCGGGGCCCTGGTCCGGGCCGGGGGCTCGGTCCGGCGCATCAGAGCTCCCTCGCGGTGGCGGGCAGTGGTCTCCGAAACTTCCTGCTTTACGCCATGGCGGCGCTCGCGGACCGTTCGAAACCCCGGGAACCCCCGACCGCATCGAGCGTCCGGGACGTTCTCGAAGGACGCGTGAGTGATCTGGAGGGCATGCACCGCGAAGCGATGGGCTTCGGCCTGGAAGCGGCCGTCGCCGGCGAATTCGGCTTCCTGACCGAGATCTTGGCGGGTTCCGGGAACGACGGCGTGACGCAGTCCGCCATTCTGGCCCTGCTCGTACGGGTTGCCGTCGTCGGCGGAGCGGTCCACCAGGAGCGGTCGCAGTTCACGGCCGCGGAGGAGTATTTGCTCCTCGCGGTGAGAGCGGCGGTCGCCATCGGATCCGAGCCGCTCGCGGCGAGTTGCCTGACGAGCCTAGCGGCCCTGCACGAACGGGCAGGGGAGTTTACCGGCAGCCGCACCCTGAGAGCGGCTGTCTCCGCGGCGTTTCCCAGGGACGCAGCAGCCATGTCCCGGCTCTGAGATCCTCCGCGCCGGCGTCGGGGCCGCCAGTCCTCATCGCTCGCGGACAAACCGGCGCCGCTGTCTGCTCGGCATCCCACAAGGCGCTGGGTCCTCGGGTCGTGGGCTGGTGGAGTTGTCCCGCGAACGGGCAACGCCCAGCCGGGCAGTGCTCGACCGGACAAAGGGAAGTGAAACATGACGCTCGGCATTTACAGCAACGTGCACGTCGCCAACCACATGGATGAGGCCATCTACGTGATGCCGATGGCCGATCCCGGCTGGACGCTGGCCGACGTGATCGTCGACTCGGCGGTGGTCACGGCGATTCTCGGCTTCTCCGGCTTCTCCGGGATGCCGGCGGCGTCGGTGACCTTCGGCAACCTGGTAACGGTCCTGAGCGGTATGGGGACGATGGGGACGTTGGCCGCCGCTCTCAAGAAGTGCTCGATCGTGATCCCCGCCGGGCGAGTCGAGAATGTCTTCAGCCGCTTCCGGGTCACCGCGACGTTCATCGCGAGTTCCATCGCCGGAATGCTCGACGCGAAGACGGTCGACCTGCTCATCGTGGCGGAGGACGGCCGCACCGTGCACCTCACCACCAATCCCGACCACTCGTGGATCGCCACCGACAAGGGCATCATGCGGGCGGTCTACGGAACCCTCAACACGGAGGACGAACAGGCCGGTTTCGTCCCGTGGGTCACCCACGGGACGGAGGACGACACCGTGGAGCTCCCCGTCATTGGCAGGCAGCAGGAGGGGGCCTGACCCGGCGCCCGGCGGCCCGTCTCCCGGCACCTCAGGTGGGCGGTCGCCGGGGTGGATGACTCCGCAACCGCTGTAACCAGTCGATCGACAATGATCCACATCCACGTCAGTGACGACATCATGAAAACCGCCCCGCATACGGCAACCGGCATCGACCCTCGCCGGGGCCAGGACCTGGCGATGACCGCCAAGCTCCCGTACCACTGGCACCTGCGCAAGGTGATGGCGGACCGAGGGATGCGCCCTCAGGGTGATGGTCGGCAATGCCAAGGTAGTGGGACTGGGCGAGGAGGCGCACGGGCAGCCGGTCGCGGTGCCCGCGGTATCGGGCAAGGGTGCACCAGTTCTTCAGGTGGGCGATGCCGCGCTCAACCGGGATACGGCGTGAGGAGTCTTCGAAGCGGGCCCGTTCATGATGGGCCATGGGCCATTGGACCTGCTCGAGATTCTTCCCGCGACATTTTCTCGGAGTGCGCCACGACCAGCACCCGTCGATGTCAACGACCACGTCGCCGCCCGCGGCCGGAGCGAGCCTGGACGGCCAACCGCCACACCCGCTAGCGGACTTCGGCCCGGGACTGTCGGATGGCCGCCGACGCGCGAGGGCCGGCTGCGGCAAGGGCGCGGACCGGCCGAGAGACCGTCGGATCCGAGGCCACCGGCCCGAACACATTCGAGCGACTGCAGGCCCCTGCCGAACCCCCGACCGACCAGCAACGACTCCCTTTCCCGACGAGCCATCCTCCGGCCGGAGCAGTGGAAATCCGGCGCCCACCAGACGCAACAGCCGGGCCGCAGGCATGCCCGCCACCAGGCCACGAAGCCGAAACGGCCGCCGGATGAACCGACGGACCGCCACGAAAGATTGAGGCTAGACATGACGCCCTGGCCGCCTTGGGGAAGCCACCAGCTCGGCCACGGGGGCTCAACAAACGGGAGGATCGTCGGAGCGCAATGGCAAGGACGGCCCGGGGCGGGACGCGGAACCTCAGACGCCCCGCTCCAGGCTCCGCTTGAGGCTGCCCCAGCTGACCGCAGGACGTCCGTCAAGGAGGTGCTTACCATGCGCCTTGGATAGGACGTGGGTGAATCCACAGACCAGGACGAGGTACTTTCAGTACACGTGCCGGGAGCAGTAGGAAACCCTCGATGAGGCGCGCCGAAATTTTCTGCCGCGACGTGACGGAATTGTTGGCGCGAACTCACTCAGCAGCTCCAAGGGTCGAGCGCCGTCACATGATGAAGGTGTATCAATTCGAGTCGCGAAGACTTCTCGAATCTTTAACCATCCACTTCAAACCAACGGGAGCGGCATTGCTACCGAATGACTTAAGCTGCGAAGAAGAGCAGACCACAACTCTCCTCCCTGTGAGCAAAACCATCGGCGCCCTTGTGATCAGTTCAGTCGATTCAATTCCTCCGCCGCTGACACCGTTCACGCCCAGCCGAAAGGCTCTTCGCCGGAAGGACCCGGTCACTTGATGGAGTACCACGAGCGTCGGCGTGCCACGGCCTGGATGCGGCCGGTCCCCGTAGCCGCGGCGGGGGCCCTGCCGCTCGGCAGCGACGGCGTGCTCTCGGACGTGCCCGACGGCGTGCCCGGCGAGGTGCGCGACGACGGGTGCGGCGCCGACGCCGCGAGCCTGACGGCTGACCGGCTCCACCGCCGGGTCATCGGCGTCGACCCACAGGCAGCGCCGATGAACGACGGGGAGCTGGCCGCGCTGGGCGATCCCATGGCGGTGCTCTTCTTCCGGCGGGGTGTCTTCCCCATGACGGTCGGGGAACTGCTCGCCGGCCTGCCGCAGCCGCCAGGAGGCCTGCCGAACGCCGTCTACCTGATCGGCGAGGCCGGGCAGGTCCCGTTGAACGCCTCGCCGCCCCCGTTCCGTGACTTCCGGTTCGCAATCACCCGCACGGCGCTGCAGAGCAAGGATGTCGACCTGCTGATCAGTACCGGCGCGGGCGATGACCCGGCCACCACGTTCCTTCAAGTGGCGGCCTGGGACGCGGACGCCGGTGTGTTCAACTACTACTCGCGCATCAGCCCGAGCTGGGTCTGGTCGGGGGACTCCTGGGCGGCGCTGGCGGAGGGCTCCCGCGGCCGGGGCTGCTTCGACAGTCACATCAACGGCAGCGTGGTGATGAAGGAACTGGCCCTGCCATGGAGCAACTGGCAATCCCAGGCCGCGACGATCAACCTCCCCGCCAACAGCCCGGTACGGGCCGACCCGCTGTTCGCTCAGGTCGTCGGCGCGGAGAACCTGGAGTTGACGGTCCGCGCGCTCGTCGGCCGGTGGACGGCGGCACGGCTCGCGGCCGTCACCCGGACCGGCACCGTGGAACGGCCTGATCACCTCCTGCGACAGCTCTTCACCACAACCTCGGTCAACCTGTCCAGCAGCGCGGTCCAGAGCGCCGCCGTCACCCCGGCGAGCCAGGACTTCCCGCTGCCGGTCGGCTTTTGGTTGAACGGCGACGCCCTGATCAACGACCTCGCCCTGCCAGTCACCGCGACCGTGCCCCGGGCGCCTGCGGCGAGGTATCTGGCCGGGCTGAGGACGTTCGGCTTCCGTCTCCAGGAAAAGGCCACCGGCTTTCGACGGTCTGGGGACACCTTTTTCGCGTTCGTGGTGCCGGAGGCCGCCTTCGAAGACAACGACGTGGTCCGCCGGATGGTGCAGAGCGGGCTCCTTCCCGCGAAGTTCGCCGCGTGCGCGCTCATGGTCGACTTCACCAACCCCATCTTCAGCACCGACCGGGCCCGCCTGATGGCCTACGTGCCGACGGGCCCCGCCCCGGCCGCCGGCCTCGCCGAGGAGATCGCCCGGGCGATCACCAAGGCGGCAGATGCATTGCCGGCCACCAGCCCGGAGGCCCGGTTCGCCGCCGACTGGGCCCTGCCCGACGCCGACTGGCCGCAGACCTTCGCTGGCCGCATCGACGCCTACCTGGGGGAGGTTTCTGCGCGCATCGGCACATCGTCGGGATTCGAGGACTACCTGCGCCTGGCGGAGTCCCGCCGCCGGGACTTCAAGACGATGCGACTCAACGAGTTCGAGCTCACCCTCCCGGCAACCAACATCCCCGCCAATGCCGCCCGCCTGGCAATGCTGGCGAACGCCACCGTCACCCCCGCCCCGGTCCCTGCTCCCGACCCCACGCCCACCCCTGGTCCCTGACGCCCGGCCCAACCATCCAGCCCACCCCGTCCGGCCGGGACCAGCTCCGAGGCCGGACCACCGCAAAGGAAGCACCCATGAGCAAGCTGCCCTCGTACAACCCGCCCGGCCACCTCACCGACCTGGACGGCGCCGGGTTGAAGGCCTGGAGCACGCAGATCAGCGACCTCATCGACACGTCGATCAACGTCCCTGACCCCGCCGTCAGCTCCCGAGGCCAGTTCTACAACCTCACCCGGACCGACACCGCCGCGGACGCGACCGAGGCCACCGTCACCTGGACGGCGTTCCCCCGTATCATCAAGCTCACCTCAATCGGGGACCTCCAGCGTTGGAAGCGCGCGGACGCCAGCCGCGACGTCCAGGACGAGTACTGCGAGTGGAGCGTCACCCGCGACACCACAGGGAAGATCACCAAAGTCACCTTCACCTGTGAGGGGCCCGAGTACTGGTCCCTGCTGGCACAGACCAACCCCGCCGCCGTCCTCGCGCTGTACCGGACGTTCGTCGACCCCGCCGTACAGCAGGACGACCTGTTCGGGGTGGACGGCAGCTACAACCCGCTCAACCGGTGGAACGACTCCACCTCGCACGGCGCGATGCACCTGATCCAGAGGAGCAACACGCTCGGCGCAGAGATCGAACTCGCTGCTGCTGCCACCATCGTCCGGATCATAGACGGTGAGGAACTCACCACCGAGCAGCAGCTGATCCAGTGCGGCATGTACGGAGTGCCGGAACGCAACAGCGACCCCCACATCGGCGGCGCGGTCAACGAGATCGCCCGCCAGAAGGCCGACATCTCGCTCGCCGACCCGGTCGGTCTCTACTTCAACGACCTCTCCACAGACGGCTGGGCCACCCCCGACGGCTCCGACCCGAAGGCCTACTGGACCTACGTGCGCGGCGACGCCAGCCACCCCGTGCGTGCCGTCTATGAGGTCCCGCAGGACCAGGGGTTCACCGTCGGCGACATTACCATCAACGGCAAGCCGATCCAGTTCGGCGCCCAGATCGCCGACTTCATCACCATCAAGCTCACCGCCGTCGCCTGCCGCTTCGGCCTGAGCACCACGGCACCAAGGACTACTTGTGGTTAGTCTGCTCAGCCTGCGCTTGCCGCACCGAACACCACCCCACTTGCGGTGTCAGGCCCTTCGCCTCACCGAGTCACCCGCCTCAGTCCCCGCCCCTGACTGACGGCAAGCACCCTGCGTCTGTGGCCGGGGCCACCATCTGATTGTCCAGAATAAGAACGGACTCGTGTGGCGGGGCCCGCCGGCTGTGCCGGCCACCCCCGCCACACGGTGACGTTGATGGCGCCGGATAGCTTCTGGCTGCGTAGGTGAGACCTGGTTCTGGTCCAACTTCTGGGCTCTGTCGCTATTTCGGGGGTGGCAGCCTCGTGATCATGGTGAGAGCAAAATGCGGCGCCGCAGGAGATCGAAGTTGGCACGCCCGTACATCTGCCTCTTCAACAGCTTAAAAGTTACGTGGAATCCGCCGGGGTGATCATGTCTCTCCGGTGCAACCACGGACTTGGGAGATGTGTTGAGCGGCACGACGGTGCTGATGGAGAAGTGGCCGGTGGTCGGCCGGTACGAGCAGGCGGCGGCCTGGTTGACGATCTGGACGGATCTCGGCCGTGCGCCCCGCACGATCAATGCCTACGCCCGCGGGCTGGCCGAGTACCTGCTGATGTGCGAACGGGAGACCATCGACCCGGTCACGGCGAACCGCGCGCATATAGCCGTCTACGTGCGGGAATTGACCTCACGGCCGCATCGTCGAGGGGCCAATGTGGTTTCGATCGACTCGGGGACAGGACTGGCCAACGCCACCATCCAGCAGCGTCTGGTGCCGGTCCGCCTGTTCTACGACTTCCTCATGGAGGAAGGCCTGCGGGAGTCGAACCCGGTCGGCCGGGGCCGCTACACCCCGGGGCGCCAGAGGGGTGGGCAGCAGCGCGGGCTGGTGCCGCGGCTGACGAAGCGGCCGTGGATCCCCAGTGAACAGTAGTGGCTGGGGATCCTGCAGGTCGCGCGGGAGAAACCGGTCAGCACCCGGGCGATGCTGGCCCTGGCCTACGATGCCGCGCTGCGGCGGGAGGAGCTGTGCTCACTTCGGACGGACGACCTCGATCCGGCCCACCGGACGCTGAAGGTGCGGGCGGAGACGACGAAGAACCGGCTCGAGCGGGTGGCGTCGGTGTCGTCGGCGACGGCGTAGGCGGCGCGGGCGCCGCTCGGGGCGGGGCCGGTCTGAGGGTTGGGTCTCCGCCGACGCCCTGGAGCTGGCGGATGACCGCGACGACGGGGTCGAGCCCGCTTCCAGCGGATCTCCAGGAGGCGTTTGATGGAAGCCAGTCCGGCCGTGACGTCGGCCATCTCCTTGTCCAGAGCTGCACGCTCCCTTAGCGGAAGCGAAGGCCGCAGGTGCTCGGAGATGAACGTCAGCAGGAAGTCGATGCAGCCGCTGCTGCGGGCGAAGAAGAAGCGCCGACCGCCGGTCGGCGGCCGGCCGCATCCACATGACGTGACCTGGCGCTGCCGTACCCATGCGGAGTTCGGGACCTGCCCGAAGTCGGGTTACGGCAACCTCGAACACGTCGAGGAGCACATCGTGACCTGGCTAGAACAACACGCCGCTCCGCCGCCGGACCTGGAGCAACGCATCGCACGCGCCCACCGGTCGGTCCCGGTATCGCTGCCGGTGCGAGCCAGCGCCGCAAGCGTGCTTGCCGAACTCGATCGCCAGGAGGACAACCTCGCGAACGCCGTGTCGGTTGGTGCGATCAGCATCGAGGCGGCCCGGCGCAAACAGGAGAAGATCACCGCGAGGCGCCTGGAGACCCAGGAGAGGCTGACGGAAGAGCACATGTCCGCCGAGGTCCACGGGGCGGGGCAGAAGGTGCCCTCGGCGAGTTTTCTCGGGCTCCGCGCCGAATGGGAGCTCGCCAGCCCCGACCAGCGGAACCGGCTGCTGCGGACTGTGGTGAAGCAGGTGCTGGTCCGGCGGGGGCGCGGAACCCCGTCGGCGGACAAGTACGAGATCGTTCCCGCGCGGGCGGCGTAGGCGATCGAGCGATCTGACAGGCGGTAGTGCGGTGCGGCGGAGGCGCCAGGCGATCGCGCGACGAAGCGCGACCTCATCCGCCCTGCCCTTGCCGACCGTGCTTGACACCGATCACCGGCGGCGTAGCATCTGCTCCGGCTCGTCATGCATTCGCCGGCGC